>CAZTTL010000383.1:0-3093 GCA_964616635.1 uncultured Rhodoplanes sp.
ATGTTGTGGCCGTCGGCGTCCTTGCGGTTGATCCACCAGGCGTAATTGAGCAGCAGCTTGTGGAAGACGCGCTGCAGGAAATCATGGTCGCCGCGCCCGCGCTGCACGCGTTCGGCACGGAACGCTTTGAGCGCCGCAAGCGCGTGCACCGGCGGGTTGACGTCGCCGAAATTCCACTCATAGGCCGGAATCTGCCCGTTCGGGTTGATATACCGCTCCGACAGCATCAGCTCGATCTGCTGCTTGGCGAAATCGACGTCGACGAGCGCCAGCGCGCCGCAGTGGAAAGCGAGGTCCCAGGCGGCAAACCACGGATATTCCCAGGCGTCGGGCATTGATATGACGTCGCCCGCCTTCATGTGCTTCCATGCGGCATTGCGCCCATGCAGGCGGGACCGCGGCGGCGGATAAAGATCGCCGGCGAGCCAGCGATCGACGTCGTAATGGAAGAACTGCTTGGTCCAGATCATCCCGGCGAGGGCCTGGCGGACGATCCGCTGATCCTCCTCATCGGCCGCTGGCTGCAGCTCGCGATAGAATTCGTCGGCCTCGGCCTTGCGCGTCGCAAACACCGCGTCGGCACGGGCAAAGGGCGCGGTCAGCGCTTTCGCCGACAGGACCAGATCACGCTGCACGTTGTCGCCAGGCGCGAGCATGCAGTGGTACCAGTCCGCAAACTTGGTGCCCGTGCCGGCCGGGTTGACCACATCGGCATTTTCGATCACGCGGCGATGGAAGGCATCTTTTACATAGGGGGTAGCGTTCGGCAGGCCCCACAGGCATTCGGTGTTGGTCTCATTTTCGGTGAACAGAAGCTCACCGCGCTGGCGGCCATAAAGCCAATAGGTCGCGACGTCGGGATCGACGGCTTCCGCCGCCCAGGCGGCGCCGTCGGGTGCATCGATGGCGCGGATCACAGGCTTCACGGTCGCATCGCCCCAGGACCAGGTGTTGCGGAACCAGAGCGTCGGCAGCAGGTGCAGCTCCGCCGCCTCAGGACCGCGATTGGTGGCGATGATGCGGATGTGGATCTCGTCGGCGCTCGCTTTGGCGTAGCGCACCTCGACGTCGAAGTACCGGTTGTCGGCAAACGCCCCGGAATCGAGCAGATTGAACGGCGGGTCGAAGCGGCTGCGCCGGGCATTCTCCGCGACCAGCGCTTCATAGGGGTACGCGCATTGCGGATATTTGTAGAGATAGCGCAGGAACGAATGGCTGGGCGTCGCGTCGACGTAGAAATAATACTCCTTCACATCCTCACCGCGATTACCCTGCTGGCCGGTGAGACCGAAGGCGCGCTCCTTCAAGATCGGATCGCGCCCATTCCATAAGGCAATCGCAAAGCACAGACGCTGGTCGAGATCGCTGATGGCCCCGAGGCCATCCTCGCTCCACCGATAGGCGCGGGAGCGCGCCTGATCATGGGTGAAGTTGCCCCAGGCGTCGCCAAACTCGCTGTAGTCCTCGCGCACCGTCCCCCACGCCCGTTCCGACAGATAAGGGCCCCACAGGGACCAGTTCTCTAGGCCCAGGCGCTGGTTCTCGAGGCGCTGACGTTCAGCGATAAGGCGGCCGGTCGTGGTCATTGGGTTGCTCCCAGCGATTGATCGAGTTTGTCCGCGACCCTGAGTGCCCAGGCATAAATCGTGAGCGCCGGATTGACGCGGCTTGATCGCGGCAGCGCGCTGCCGTCGACCACGTAAAGGTTCTCCATCCCGTGCACGCGGCCCTCGGCATCAACCACCGAATTTGCCGGATCGTCCCCGGCGATCAACGTGCCGCAGGCATGGGCCGTCCCGCCGAGCGGGATCGACTTGATGATGGGGATCATTCCCGCCCGAAGCAAATCACGAGCAAAGGACCGCACGAAGCGGCGGTGCTCGTCACGTCCCGGCGCGACACGGTTGCGATCATAGTCGAGCCGGGGCCGGGCGACGCCATTCGCGGCGGCGATCACGCGGTTGTCCGGATGCGATCCGTCCTCTGTCTGCAGAAAGAAGCCATAGGCGCGACCGCCGATATAGTCCGCGAACCAGCGCGGCACGAAGCGCGGCAGCTCGGTGGCGACGATTTCCCCTTGCGTCAAGGCCGCGCCGAGCGGCTGCACGGTCGAATGCATGAAGCGATCATGCGTCAGATACATGGTCTTGCGCAGGAGGTCGTTGGTCGGCGTGCGCGACCAGGCGACGACCAAGGTCAGGATATGGCTCTTGTAATTGCGCCCGACCATCGCCGCCGCTGGAAGCTTCTCGGCAAGGCCCGTCGTGCCGAGATAGTGCTCGAGCAGGCGCGGCGACGATAGCGCCCCCGCGGCCAGCAGCACGGAACGCGCGCGATGGGTCGTTCCGTCCTCAGTGACAACGCCGGTGATCCGGGTCGGCGCAGTTTCGTCGCCGACGAGCGCGCGGACCGAGCAGCCGAGGCTGATCGTCACATTGGGCCGCTCGCGGATGCGGTCGATCAGGCACGACTCAGCGTCCGACTTGAAGCCGAGCGCCGAAGCAAAACCGTCGAACCGCGTCACCTCGCGAATATCGTCAAGGATATGCGAGGAAAGGCCGAGCGGCATCGGGGCCGAACGCCAGCCCGGCGAGGCCTGCTTGATCCGGCCAACAATCCGCTCGGTGTCCGGCTCGGGCTCGAACCGACGCACGCGCAGCAGAGTCTCCGCCTGGTCGTAATAGGGTGCAAGCTCCTCATAGCCAAACGGCCAGCCGCGGCACTGGTGCGTCGCATCGGTGGTAAATTCATTGGGCGCGAACCGCAGCAGCGCGGCACCGTACCACTTGGTCTTCCCACCGAGATTATAGTGCTCCTCGGGAACGAACGAACGCCCGCGGCGGTCGAGCCAGGGGTCGCGATTGGCAAAGCGGCCTTCGCGGATGACCACACCGACATCGAGTGTGGTGCCGTCGCGCGGCAGCCGCTCGCCCTTTTCCAGCAGCAGAACTTTTTTTCCCGACCCGGCGAGCTGGTAGGCGGCAGCCGCGCCGCCGGCGCCCGAGCCGATGATGATCGCGTCGTACACGGTATTCACGGCTCACCCCCCGGTCTCGAAGCCGGGATAGAGCGTCATGCCGCCGTCGACATAGA
>CAZTTL010000384.1:0-3085 GCA_964616635.1 uncultured Rhodoplanes sp.
GCAGAAGATCATCATCTCCGGCATGGCCCTCGGCTTCACACCTAACCGCGATTGACAAGGAGACGAACGCGCCGAGCAAAAACAGCGTTACGCGTCCAAGAAAATAAACCGCGATAACAGGGCCAGGGAGACTACCGTTTGCTGACGAAGCAGCTCGTCGAGTTCGATATGGATATTTCGCACCGTCCGAGCGAAAGCACACCGAGCACCCAATAAGCCTAATTGATTGCGGGTTTTCGGTCAGAGCGGAAAGTGCCGTCAGCAATCGGTGCGTTGCTCTTCCTGGAGCGGTCAGCGTGGGAGGATGTGATGAGCGAAACCGGTGAACAACAGGCCGCCACGATCAATGTTTCGGATGAGATTCTTGGACCTTCGCTCGCGGCGGGTCGCGGCGGCAATATTGCGATTCTGTCCGGCGATCAGGAGATCACCTTTGCACAGCTCGATGCCGAGGTGAATCGATTTGGCAATGCGCTAAGCCCGTTCCTCGGGAAAGGCGACCGCGCGCTCCTGCTTTTGAAGGACAGTCCGGATTTCGTTGCAGCTTTTCTCGGCATCATGCGGATCGGTGCGGTGGCCGTGCCGATCGGCACCCGCCTCACCGCCGAGGACCTCGCTTTTATCCTGGCGGACAGCGGTGCCAAGGCGCTGATCATCGATGATGACTTCCTACCGCAATACCGGCGCGCGATCGAGATCAATGGCCGGCAGCCGGCTCTGGTCGCGGTACGTGGAGGGGAAATCGAGGGGGCGCGCACGCTCGAGGACGTGCTCGCCGGCGCGTCATCCGATCGCCCTCCGGTGACGACGGTCGCAGGTGACCCGGCGTACTGGCTCTATTCATCGGGCACGACGGGACGCCCCAAGGGCGCGATCCATGTGCATGGCAACATCGCGACCGGCGACCGCTTTCTTGAGATCTTCGGTTTTGGCCCGGGGCAGCGGGTGTTCTCATCGTCGAAGCTGTTCTTCGCCTATGCGCTGGGACATGTCTTGATGGGCGGCCTCCACAGCGGCTCGACGATCATCTTGTTCGACGGCTGGCCGGACGGCGAAGCGATCGTGCGCATGGTCGAACGCTACCAGCCAACGATCATGGCAAGCGTCCCCGCCTTTTACCGGAGCCTCCTGCGCGACGGCCTTGCCGAGCGACCCTGCTTCAAGAAAGTCCAACGATACATATCCGCAGGCGAAGCTTTGCCCGAGAGCCTCTATGCGCGCTGGCGGGAAGCGACCGGCATGCCGATCGTGGAGGGAATCGGCGCGACCGAAACGATCTGGCTCATGGTTGGCGGAACACCGACGTCGCACATGCCGGGTGCAACCGGAAAGCCGTTTCCCTATTGCGAGGCAAAGCTTCTCGATCTCGATGACAAGCCTGTCACTGCGCCTGACGAGCCCGGCACCCTTTGGGTGCGAATGAATTCGCTGTGCCGCGGCTACTGGCAGCAGCCGCAGAAGACCGCCGCCGCGTTTCGTGACGGCTGGTATCGCACCGGCGACGTCTTCACCATCGATCAAGATGGTTGGTGGCACCACCAGGGCCGGGCCGACGATCTGTTGAAGGTATCGGGCCAATGGGTGAGCCCAACGGAAATCGAGGAATGCGCCGCCACCGTGCCGGGCGTGACGGAAGCGATCGTCGTCGGCGCGCGCGACGAGGATGGGCTGGTCCGGCTGACGCTGTTCCTGGTCGCGCCTGCCGAAGACCCGGACGCGCTCTATCAGAGGGTTCAGAACACGCTGCTCGCCACGCTGTCGAAATACAAATGCCCGCGCCGGATTGTTTTCATGGATGCGATCCCACGGACCGCGACCGGCAAAGCGCGCCGCTTTCAGCTCCGCAATTGGATCACCAGCAATCTCATGCCGCGGTTGATGCGCCACGTTGGACTTGACCCGGCCGCGATAGAAAGCGAGGAGCCGCAGCTATTCCGCCACATGCAAAGCAAATGCGCGATGTGCGAAGGCCACGACCAATGCGCGGCCGCTCTCGATGCAGACGCCGACTTCGTGGACATCGAGAATTTCTGCCCGAATGCGAGCGAATTCATCGCGCTTCAACGCGGCGCATCACGACCAGGCGAAACCACAGCGAGAACGGGGCAGGCGCGATGACCAATTGCATCTGCTGTGCGCCGGCCTCCCATTGTAAATAGCAGGTCATAGCGTGTGGCCAAGACGGGCGCGCGGCCTCGACGAGCCCCGCTGATCACCGCGGTAGCACACCGGAGCAGCACCCAATACGACCGCAGGGGCGAGCTCGGCGCGACGACCCGGGCCATGCCGAGAAGGCGCCGCCCGGGGTCGTCCAGGTCAAAGCACGCGAAAGCTGCCCCTAAGGGTCCGTACCGGAATAACTGCTCCGTCGGGAATCTGGGAAGTCGCGCGATAGAACAAGAGTGAGCTTCGATCCGATTCGATAATTCCCCCACGGGCCCTAAGCCGATGGCGCACCGGTGGCCCGCGCTGAGGAAGAGGACCGTTAGAGCCGATCAGAAAAAATACGGTGCAAAATGCGGCGATGTCCGTCAAACATCATGAAGCTTTTTGGGGCGCTTCGGTATGTGAGGCATCGAGAAATGTTGAAGATAGTCGCTGTCGTCTGTTCTGCCGCTGTCGGTTTTCTCGTTATGGGCGAAGTCGCGTCCGCGCAATATGGTGGCCCGCCGATCATCATTCAGACGCCGCGGCTTCCACCACCGCAGATCAACAATCCGACAACCCTGAAGCCACTGAACGGACCTGCACTGAAGGATCTGCCATCCGCGCCAACACCGGCGGCTGCAGCGCCAGCGCCGGCCGCTGCCAAGCCCTGCCGCACGCGCTCTAATTGCTGAACGAAAGTCAAGCACGCCACGAGTGCGCTGGGCAACGTTGATGGGAGTCCTAAGGAGTCCTAACGCAGGGTCTTCCACAATCCGTGTCAGGCACGTTAGACTGAACGCGCTTCGGGGCACGTCCAAGCGGCGCATCAGTTCTCGCGCGCGCTATTTGCCACTTGGAACACCACGATGCGGCCGGATGATCCCCCCAACCACAGCCCGGTCGTTGTCAATCAAATCCAATCAAAGAACCCCTCCGA
>CAZTTL010000385.1:0-3082 GCA_964616635.1 uncultured Rhodoplanes sp.
TACGGGGTTAATTCGCGCCTCGATACGCTGAATGCGGAAGTGCTTATGTTCCGGCTCGGCAAGCTCGCGAACGTGATCGAGCGGCGCCGGCGCAACGTCAATCTGTACCGGGCGCGCATCAAGGCGAAGCAAGTCTTCATCCCGCCCTGCAAGGAATACGAGCAGAATTCGTTCGTCATGTTGATCACGCAGGCGGAGCGTCGCGATCAACTGCAGGCCTATCTCACCGAAAACGGGGTGCAGTCGCTCGTCTATTACGGCACGCCGCTGCATCTGCACAAGGCGGCGGCGAAATTCGGCTACAAGCGAGGTGACTTCCCCAAAGCCGAATACCAGGCCGATCGGGTGCTTGCGCTGCCGCACCATCAATATCTCACCGAAGAACAGGTGACTTATGTCGCCGACGCGGTGAACGCGTTCTACCGCGCGTGAGGCCTGCCGCCATGACTCAAGAGTCAGGCCCGGTGCTTGTGGTCGCCCCGCATGGGCTCGATGAGGTGCTGGGTTGCGGCGGCGTCATGGCGCTTGCCGCCGCGTCCGGACGCAAGGTTCATGTCCTGATCGTGTGTGGCGAGGGCACGGGCCATGACGCCAAGCGTCGCGGCGCCGCGGCGCAGGCGGCCGCCCTGCTCGGCGCCGAGCCGCCCCGGTTCGCCGGCTTTCCCGAAAACCGCAGCGATACCGTGCCGCTCGGCCGTGTGATCGAGGTCGTCGAGCGAACCGTCGGCGAGGTGCGGCCGGCGACGGTCTACGTGACCCATGGCGGCAATCTCAACATCGATCATCAGACCGCGTTCCGCGCGACCGCGACGGCGCTACGGCCCATGCCGGGCAGCCCGGTCGCCGAGTTTTTCGGTTATGAGATCCTGTCGAGCACGGACTGGGCACCACCAGGGTTCGGCAGCCCTTTCCTGCCGACGCGCTTTGTTGAGATCACGTCGGTCCTCGCGCGCAAGCGAGAAGCGCTCGACCTGTACGCCTTCGAGATGCGCGCGGAACCGCATGCCCGCTCGTTGCGCGTTGCCGAGGAACTTGCCCGCGCCCGCGGTGCGACGGTAGGCGTTGGCGCGGCCGAAGCTTTCACCGTGCTGCGGATCGTCGAGAGGGCGTAGCGCATCAAAGCAGTCCGCGCAGCCGCGAGCGTGTAATCAGTGTCGTCGTCGAACCATCGCAAATTGATCCGTCCAGAATGAACTGGTCGATGTCCGCCTTTGGGATGACGCGGATGCTGTCGATTCCCTCCTCGCGTTGTGGCTCGCCGACGCCGGCAATCCGGGCCGCAAACAATTTCAGGCATTCCGAAGTCATCGCCGTGCTCGTATAGACGACGCCGAGCGGGACGACGTCGCTCGCCTCCGCTCCCATTTCCTCCATCAGCTCGCGCTGCGCTTGCTCTGCCGGATTGGCGCCCGGCAGCAAGAGCCCCTGCGGCGCCTCAAGAAACCAACGTCTGGGCGGATGGCGGAAGATGTGGATAAGTGCGATGCCGTCGGGCAAGATCGGCAAGACCGCAACGCCGCCGCTGGCAATAACACGATTATACAATCCATAGCGTCCGTCGGAAAACATCACCGCATCACGGACGACTGCCCCGATATAGTGATCCTCCGCCAGCAGCCCGACTCGCAGGTCATCCGTCGACAGCCTTTGGGCCGCACGCTCGATCCGCACTGCCCGCTGAGCGTGCCGGATTTCCGACGAATCAAGCAGAATCCGTATCGGGCAGTCCGGCGTATTGTCGAACCAGTCTGGGTGGCGAATCTGCAATGCGCGATACCGTTTCAGGCAATCGTCATCGGCTTTTGTCATTGCTTGCTTCTCGGCTGAACGGCGATCACCCCCGCGTCATGCATGCAGTCGACGAAAGGCCAGCTATATATCCACGAATTCGAGGCGCAGCGCAGCTAAATAGCCAAATCGAATTCGCCGTGAGGCCCCGAGCAAAGTGGAGCGCGATTTTCGCACCGGCCATCTGATCGGAGCGAGCTCGGCGCGTTTGCGATAGGCGGAGCTGGCGTGACGAAGAAGGCAGACGCAACCATTGACTACAATAAGCACGAAGCAAGAGGAACTGGTCGCCAAATTCCGAACGAAAAATCCACTCCCCTGGTCCCATTGGCGGGGTGGCGTTCACGGTTTGGATCTATCGTGTAGGCCGCTGTCTGGTCGCGCCGCCCGCCGTCCGTTTCGGTGCGATCACGACGCGCAAGAGGCGGTCCAAGGTGCACGTTGCTGGGGCGCGATCTTCGCGGGAATTGCTTCCGACGCGGTGTTTAGATAGCTTCGGTTCCTATCGCCCCGCGATGCGATGCACCGAAGGAATTCCGTGTTTGGAGTACCGATGCTGACGGTGGTACTGCCCAATTACAATCATGCGCGTTTTCTGCCCTATTCGCTGGATTCCGTACTGGCGCAAACGCGAGCGGCCGACGAATTGATCGTTATCGATGACGCATCGACCGATAATAGCGTCGCGACGATTGAGTCATACTTGGCGCGGCATCCGAACGCACGCTTGCTGCGGAATGAACAGAACCGGGGCGTCGTTGCTAACCTGAACCGAGGTCTCGCCCTTGCACGCGGCGACATGCTCTTTTTCATGGCCGCTGATGATGTCATACGTCCCACTTTGTTTGAGACGGCGACGACGATGCTGGAGGCCTATCCGTCGGCCGCTTTTTTTTCTGCCCTTTGTCGAACCATCGATCAGGATGGCCAGCCGTGCGGCATGATGGCCTCGCCCGTCCCACTGTCGACGCCCGGCTATATTCCGCCGCAGGAGGTCGCTGCCCGCCTGCTCGAGGACGATGCTTGGTTCAACGGCAATACGACGGTATACCGCTGCGAGCTCTTGCGCGTGGCTGGTGGGTTCAGTGAGGAACTCGGCGCATTTGCCGATGGATACATCGGAAGGCATCTTGCTTTAAAATACGGGGTTTGCTTTTCGCCAACGGTACTCGCGGCGTGGCGACGCATGGAGGGCGGCGTCGCCTGGTCTGAATCGAGTAACCTTGGGCAAGTCCGGCGCACGATCGCGATTGTGCAACGGAAGTTCAGCGAGGATACCGTATTTCCGCCGGCT
>CAZTTL010000386.1:0-3075 GCA_964616635.1 uncultured Rhodoplanes sp.
GGTGAAATCGGAATTTGCTCTATTCCTCTTTGAGTGATCGCATTTTCTGCAGCGAACCGGCATCCAACCGCGGATCAAGTCCGCGGAGATGCTCCGCGGGACACTGAGTCTAGTCGGCGCGAATGCGGCGCGCATGAGTAAAAACTTCGAACCCGTCCTCACGGGCGATCGCGACCAAAGTGATGCCGGCGCGCTCGGCGCTGCGGATGGCAAGCGCCGTCGGCGCCGAGATGGCGACGATGACGGAAGCGCCGAGCATCGCCGTCTTCTGCACCATCTCGACCGAAACCCGACTGGTGACGACGATGAAGCCGGTCGCGCCGGCAATATCGCGACAGACGAGATCGCCGATCAGCTTGTCGAGCGCGTTATGCCGCCCGACATCCTCGCGCACGGACACGAGGCCGCAGCCGGGCACGAAGAAACCGGCCGCATGCACGGCTCGCGTCGCGCCATTGAGTTCCTGCGCGGACACCAGCAAAGGTAAAGCGGCGATAATCCGTTCCGGCGCAAGCGTGATTCCATCGGCTACCGGCCGGATCGGCGGCACCGCGCTCGCGAGGCTTTCGACCCCGCACAGCCCGCAGCCGGTTGGCCCGGCGAGCCGCCGACGGCGCTCCGACAAGGCCGAGGCGCGCGCAGACGCAAGCCACATGCGCAGTTCCACGCCTGCTTCGTGCGTCACGATATCGAGGCTCGCAATCTCGGCGGGGCGGCTGATCACTCCCTCGGTCAGGCTGAACCCGACGGCAAAATCGGGAAGGTCGGACGGCGTCGCCATCATCACGGCATAGGAGGAGCCGTTGTAAGTGAAGGCAACCGGCGTCTCTTCGGGAACGCCGCGGATGTATGGCTCGGCACCGGCGCTGCGATGCGCGACGCAGGCGACGTGGCTCAACGACGCCGGCACATCGCTGGCGCCCGCGGGCGGACCCGGCTTGCATTCCTCCGCTCTCGTCGCATCAGCGACCACCGCGCATCCTTGTTCGCCGCGCCCGTGAGAAGTGGCGGTGCCGGTCATGCTCTCATGACGGTACGACGATCCGGCTTGACTCACGCCCGCGCACCGGCGTGTGCGGAAGGATCGGCCCGCGATTGAAAGCAGCCTGCGTGATCAGCATGAACTTCAGGCCCCATCCTGTCACCAAGGCCAACAGCCCGCCGAGCGCGGCGAGGTGCCAGCCGGCCAGCGCAAACATCAGGAGAATGATCGCGGCGAGCCGCCCAGCGCTGAGGGCGGTCTCCGCCGGTCGCGAGAACCAGGCCGACGTCCCCGCCGGGGCCTTGGCGCGGATCAAGCCGCGGCGATACGCTTCGCGCACGATTTCACGAAAGATGCAGGCGGCGAGGGCAGCAGTGATCATCACTGTGGATGATGCGCCAAGCACCAGATAAAGCCCGGTGCCCTCGGCGAGGCCGGTCGCAATCATCAGCAGCGGCACTTCCTTCTGGCACCAGGCCGGGATGCCGCGCGAGGCATGCAGCATGCGGGCCTGGCAATAAAGGTATCCCGCGGCGAACAAAGCAGCGAGCACGATGAAGCGGAAATCGAGGAACAGCGCCGCGGCGCCCGACGCCATCAGCGGCGGCCCCAGCAATGCTTCGCGCGTCATCCACGATGTGTGCGGATGAAAGAACACGTTGATCGCCCGCCACGGCCGGCCAATCTCAAGCCAGACGAACAGAAGGCCGAGCCCAACAAAGCCCAAGCCCACCAGCAGCGCGAGCCATGAGGTCACGCCGGTTGCCCAGGCCAGCGCCGTCGCAATCACGAGTCCGGTGCCGGTGCCGCCGCAAATGAAATTGCCGGCCGCACGCCAATCCCAGTAGCGTTGCAGGGTTGGATTGACCGCCTGTTTCATGGCGTGCCCCGCTCGTCATGATGTGAGCTTGCAGCCCCCTCCGCGACCCTCCCCCGCCTGCGCGGGAGGGAGTCGCGCGCAAGCGCGACGGGTGGCGGCAATTCGAAAGCACCGGGTGCGAACGCATGCGAAGTCATGGCGCGCCCCGATCCCACAGATAATAGAATCCCGGAGACGTTCCCGCTTCCTCATGCAAGCGGAACCATTTGTTCTCCGCCAGCAGCCGGGCGACGTTGCTGTCCTTATCCTCGATGTCGCCGAAGATCAGGGCGCCCGAGATGCAGCTATTGACGCAAGCCGGCGTCGCCTCGGGGTCGCGCCCCGGGGTTTTGCCGGCGGCGAGGCCGGCATCGATGCGATCGGCGCAGAAGGTGCATTTGGTGGCCACTCCGAGCTTGCGCTCATCGAACCGCGCACGCTCGACCGTGCTCTCCCTGTCTCCGAAGGCAAACTCCTGCGCGTCCACCTTGAAGCGCGCTTCATAGGGACAGGCGACGGCGCAATAGGCGCAGCCGATACAGAGCTCATAGTCGATGGTGACAATGCCGTCGGCGCGCTGCCGCGTCGCCGTGCTCGGACAGACATGCATGCAGGGCGGATCGGCGCAGTGCTGGCAGCCGGTCGGAAGGAAAATACGTTTCACATCGGGGTATTCGCCGACCTCGATATCGAGCACGCGGCGCCATTGCACGCCGGGCGGCGTGGCATTGGTCTCCTTGCAGGCGGCCGTGCAGGTCTGGCAGCCGACGCAACGGCGCAGATCGGCAATCATCACATAGCGGGTCATGACAACACTCCCGCTTTGGGGCCGTCCACTTTGGGGCCGTCCACCTTAGGGCCGTCGACCTTGCGGACGGACACGCGCACGAGGTCGGCGCCGGACCCGGTGGCGTCGGTCAGCTCCAGCGACATCGGCACCAGCGTGTTGAGCGAGGGGAAATTCAGGTCCTTGGCATAGGGCGTCTTCCAGTGATCGTTCTGACCGGGAATGACCACGGTGTCGGGATGGCAGCCCTGCACCAGTTCGGCGCGGCCGCGCGTTGCGCCGATCACCGAGCGCACTTCGACCCAGTCGCCCGTCGCGATGCCCAGCCGCGCTCCGGTCCGCGCATTGAGGATGACATGGCCGAGGCCGCGCAGATTCTTACCGACCTCATGCATCAGCGGAATGCCGGAATTGTTGCCGGCGGAATAGGTCATGGTCTTGGTGGTG
>CAZTTL010000387.1:0-3075 GCA_964616635.1 uncultured Rhodoplanes sp.
CGATGAAAGTGACCTTGCTGCCGCCGGGGGTCGCAACCTGATAGGCGCCGATGTGCTGGGTGATCCCGCCGGCTTCGCCGCCGGCGACATTGGTCGCGCGAATGGCATCGAGCAGAGAGGTCTTGCCGTGGTCGACATGGCCCATGATGGTCACGACCGGCGGCCGCGGCTGCAACTGCTCCGGATTGTCGGCGGTGTCGAACAGGCCTTCCTCGACGTCGGCCTCGGCGACACGCTTGACCGTGTGGCCGAGTTCCTCGGCAATGAGCTGGGCGGTGTCGGCGTCGATCGAATCGGTGATCTTCGCCATCTGGCCCTGCTTCATCAGCATCTTGATGACGTCGACCGCGCGCTCGGCCATGCGGTTGGCGAGTTCCTGAATGGTGATCGCCTCGGGGATCGTCACCTCGCGCACGAGCTTCTCCTTCGGCTCGTTCGCTGTCTGCCCCTTGAGGCGCTGCACCCGCCGGCGGAATGACGCGACCGACCGTTCGCGGACCTCGCCCGCATCGAGCGCGGTCACCACGGTGAGACGGCCCCGGCTTTTCTGGGGCGTGCTGCGGGTCGGCTTCGGTGCCGGCACTGGACGCGCAGGACCGGCGCCCCGCCGCACCGGACGGGGCGCTTCTTCCTCGTCCGGCTCGAGCGCGGCCGTCCTTGTATTGATCGTGGGCGATGCTGGAGCTGCCGGCTTCGCCGTCGTCGCAGCAGGCGCGGAAGCCGGCGCCGCAGCAACTTTGGTCTTCGCTACCTCCTCGTCGCCGAACCGCTTCTTGGCCTCCTGCTCCGCCTTGCGCTTGGCTTCGTCCTCGTGGCGGCGGCGCTCTTCCTCTTCGCGCTTGCGGGCCTCGGCAGCCTCGTGCTCGATCTTTTCTGCGGTTTCGCGTTCGGCCCGCCGACGCGCCTCTTCTTCGGCGATCTTGCGCTCCTCGGCCTCGCGCACCTTGGCGTCAGCAAGCGCATGGGCGCGCGCGCTCCGCTCTTCCTCGGTGAGCGTGCGCAGCACGACGCCGGATGGTCGTGACGACCCGGAGGATGCTGCCCGTCCGTGGCGAGCCGCTGGGGCTCCCGCGCCGCTCGGCGAGACCGACGGCGCCGGCGCATGCTCGCCCGCTTTCGCCTCGGCCGGGCCCGCGGCGCGGCGCTTCACCTTCTCGACCACCACCGCTTTGGTGCGGCCATGGCTGAAGCTTTGGCGCACCATGCCGTGCTCCACGCCCGATCGCTTGAGCGTCAGGGTCTTGGGTTGGGCGACCGTCAGGGTCTTTTCGCCGGTGTTCTTGGTCTCAGTCATTACGATCCTGGTCCGGGCTCGATAGTTGCCGCTGTGTCGCCGCCCTTTTCACCGGTAGCGCTCGCACAATACCGATCATGGGCACGGAAGCGCGCGAGAACCGCCTCGCTTGCGTACCCGGACAACAGCGCAGCATGTACCACATTTGAACGCGCGAGTGCCAAATCCAATTCCATCGAAGCGAATATCTTGATGTCGGGAAGCAGCCGCAGCCCCACCCCTGCCCGGCCGCGCTCCGCGGCGGCGGCAATCTTGCGTACGCCGTCCGCCGCTGCCTCGCTGGCATGCACGACTGCCACCGCTGCGCCGGATTCCACGGCGGCCAGGGTCTTCGCGAATCCAGCCGCGACCTGCCCCGCTTTATTCGCCATTGCCAGCGCATCGAGAACGGCGCGCCGCAAGAGTTGCTCGGTCAGATCGGGCAGACCCGCCGCAACCTCAACCGCGTCGCCGAGTGCCCGCTTGAGTGCCCCGCGCCGGACCGCCAGCGCCACCACGTCGCGCCGCGCCGTCACCCAAGCGCCGCGTCCGGGGAGCTTGCGCTTGAGATCGGGGATCACCCGGCCGTCCGGAGCGGCGACGAAGCGGATCAGCTCGTCGAGCGGGAGCACCGCGCGGGTCGCGACGCAAAACCGCTCCCGTGCCGCGCCCAACCGCGGGCCGTTATCGGTCATCACATCGTCGATCCGCGCCAGCATGTCCGTAATCGTTTCTCCAGCTCCGCTTCGGTTCACGCCCCAGGGCTTGCTTCGGCGCCTTGCTCCACTGCCTCGCCCTCGACGGGCGGCGGCGCAAGATCGGCCTCATCGATCCAGCCAGCCTTCACCCGCGCCTGCATGATCAGCGCTTCGCATTCCTCGCGGGAGAGATCGAAACCTTCGAGAATGCCGTCGGTCTTGACCGTTTCACCGTCCTTGCGCTCGGTGAAGCCACACAGATCATCGGTCGCGCAGCCGGCGAGGTCCTCGACCGTCTTCACCTCGTTCTCGCCGAAGGCGACCAGCATTTTCGCCGTCACCGCCGGCACTTCGGCCAATTCATCGGCAACGCCGAGCACCCTGCGCCGGTCGTCATATTCCGCCTCGACCCGCGCCAGATAGTCACGGGCGCGTGTCTGCAGCTCCTGCGCGGTGTCCTCGTCGAATCCCTCGATCGCCGCGATCTCCTTGAGGTCCACCATCGACAGCTCCTCGACCGAAGTGAACCCTTCCGAGGCGAGCAGCTGGCCGACCACCTCGTCGACGTTCAGCTCCTCCATGAACATCTTGCTGCGCTTTTCAAAGTCTGCCTGCCGGCGCTCCGATTCCTCCTGCTCGGTGAGGATATCGATGTCCCAGCCGGTCAATTGGGAGGCGAGCCGCACATTCTGCCCGCGGCGGCCGATCGCGAGCGACAACTGCTGGTCGGGCACCACGACCGCGATGCGCTCGCGCTCCTCATCGAGCACCACCTTGGCGACTTCGGCCGGCGCTAGCGCATTGACAACGAAGGTCGGGATGTCCGGCGACCACGGGATGATGTCGATCTTCTCGCCCTGCAACTCGTTCACCACGGCCTGCACGCGTGAGCCGCGCATGCCGACGCCGGCGCCGACCGGATCGACCGACGAGTCACGCGAGATCACCGCGATCTTGGCGCGCGAACCCGGGTCGCGCGCGACGGCCTTGACCTCGACGATGCTGTCGTAAATCTCCGGCACCTCCTGTGCGAACAGCTTCGCCATGAATTGCGGATGGGTGCGGGAGAGGAAAATCTGCGGGCCGCGCGGCTCGCGCCGCACG
>CAZTTL010000388.1:0-3070 GCA_964616635.1 uncultured Rhodoplanes sp.
CGTCCTGCCACACCGCCGAGGGCGGCGAAGCCTTCGCCGGCGGGCGGCCTTTGGCCACGCCGTTCGGCACGATCTATTCGGCGAACATCACACCGGATCCGAAAACCGGCATCGGAGATCTGAACTCTGCCCGATTCTACCAACTCATCGCCTATGGCGCGGACAGCCCGCTTGCTCCGCTATATCCGGCGATGCCCTACACGTCCTTTCACAACATCACGCGCGAGGACAGCGACGCTCTATTTGCCTATTTCATGAACGTGCCGGCCGTGGAGCGGCCGGCAACGCCCAACGAGATGTCGTTTCCCTTCAACAATCGCCCGCTGATGTTCGCCTGGAATCTGCTGTTCGCCAGCCGCAGGCCGTTCGAGAAGAATTCGGATAAGGACGAGGTTTGGAACCGAGGCGCCTATCTGGTCGAGGGTCTCGGTCACTGCGGCGAATGCCATACGCCGCGCAACATGCTCGGCGCGATGGTGGCGGACAGAGCCTTTGAGGGCGCAGTCATCGGCGGGTTTGAGGCGCCGAGCATCACCGCGGCTGCGCTGGCCGACCGCGGCTGGAACCGCGAGGATCTCGTCCTGTTCTTCGAGACCGGGGCGGGCCCGCAAGGGTCTGCGTTCGGAGAGATGTTTCTGGCGGTCAAGAACTCGCTGCGCCTGCTGACCCACGACGACCGGATGGCGATTGCCACCTATCTGATGGATATCGACGGGAACGCACCGAGCAAAGGCGACGCGGTGGTCGCAGCGATGGGCGAGAAAGCGCATGAGAACCGTTCCGGACAGGCGCTTTATCTGTCCAACTGCTCGCTTTGCCACGGACCGGACGGGCAGGGCGTCGAGTCGACCATGCCGCCGCTTGCCGGCAACGCGACGCTTGCCCAGCCGGACGGCGTCAACCTGATCGAAGTCATGGCCCACGGAATCGATCCGCAGAGGATGTCCCTGACGCGCGGCTATGGTCCGATGCCGGCGTTTCGGAACCGGCTGTCGGCCGCCCGGATGGCCAATCTCGCCAACTACGTTCGGTCGGTTTTCGCGGTCAACGGAAACGACCTTCCGAATCTCAGCGAGGAGGATGTGAATCGGATCCTGCGATAAGCGTGAGAATCTCGCGCGCTACGCTCCCCGATGGCTGGATTGTTGTTGGCTCCGCCAGTTGAACGTCTCGAGCCGACAAGGTTCGGCACCCACTCGCTGCGACGCGCGATGGCGGTGCTATCTACCGGAGAATAGGCGATCTAAGAGCTGTCCAACTTCTGCTCAGTCACTCGAAGATCGCGAGCACGTTCGGTTACCTGGGCATCGAGGTCGATGACGCAATCGAGATTGCAGAAAAGACATTTGACGCAAGCCTCCCAGCGACGTCGAAGGTGTCCGGTCAGAATGTCGTTGTTGGATAGCAATGTGCGACCGTCGGCGGCTGCCGCGCTTGCTGCGTTGTCGTAGTCTCAACGGTTGTTGGGTGGGATACGGCGGCAATCGGGTGCCTTTCCTGAGAGAGGGGTGACATTTCATACCGGAGACATGGGTGACACTTTTGGCCCTTTGCGGGAGAGCAGAGGTGCCGTGGAAGGAGTGTCACGTCATGGACGAGCGGGTGAAGTTCATCGCACGGCTGTTGGACGGCGAGGCTTTGGCGGGGCTGTGCGAGGAGTTCGCGATCTCGCGCAAGACCGGCTACAAAATCCTGAAGCGCTATCGCGACTTCGGAGTGGGCGGCTCACCGACCGCTCGCGGCGTCCCTACCGGCATGCCAACCAGCTGCCTTTGCAGATCGAGACGCTGACCGTCCGGCTGAAGCGGGAGAAGCCGGCCTGGGGCGCGCCCAAGATCAGGGAGCGGCTGGCGCGGCTCTATCCGGACGTGCGCCGGCCGGCGATCTCGACGGTGCACGCGGTGCTCGACCGCCATGGGCTGGTCAAGCGCCGCAAGGGACGGCGCCACCGCGCTCGGGGGACGCCGCTGTCGATGGCCCGCCAGCCCAACGAGCTGTGGTGCGCCGACTACAAGGGCGAGTTCATGCTCGCCGACCGGCGCTATTGCTATCCGCTCACCATCACCGACTTCGCCAGCCGCTATCTCATCGCCTGCGAAGCGCTGCATACCACCAGGGAGGCCTATGCCTTCAGCGTGTTCGAGGGCGCCTTCAAAGAGTTCGGCCTGCTCACGGCCATCCGCACCGATAACGGCGTTCCCTTCGCCAGCCCCAATGCATTGTTCAACCTCTCCAAGCTCTCGGTCTGGTGGCTGCGGCTCGGCATCGATATCGAGCGCATCAAGCCCGGCCATCCGCAGCAGAACGGCCGCCACGAGCGCATGCATCTGCCTTGAAGATCGAGACCACCCGACCGGCCGAGCAAAACGTCCTTCAGCAGCAGACCAAGTTCGACGGCCGCACCAGGCGCTCGCCATGCGCTGCCCGGCCGAACTCTACACCCCGTCACCGCGTCCCTATGCCGGCCTGCCGGACCTGTATTATCCTTTCCACGACAAGGCGGTCACCGTCACCACCTGCGGCCGCATCTGCTTCAACCGCCAGAAAATCAACCTCAGCCAGGTCTTCGCCGGCCAAACCGTCGGAATCAAACAGGTCGACGAGCATCTTTGGCTCGCCACCTTCATGCACTACGATCTCGGCCACTTCGACGACGAGACATGTAGGCTCGAACCGATCACCAATCCCTTCGGCCCAAAACTGTTACCCATGTCTCCGGAATAATCGTCACCCATGTGTCCGGAATGGACCCATTGAAAAATGGCGCGCCATTATAATCAAAGATTTAGCGAATGCGTTCCAAGTTTCGCTAGCACCAAACTCACCAAAAACTCACCAATAAAAGGAGCGTGCTTGCGCACGATCGGCGGCGGAATCGCGATCCAAATTTGATCTGGGCCACCGAACCCAGCTCTGGGCAGTCGCGAATGCGCTTACCCCCCGCGGCTTCTCCGATTGAGACGTGTGAAACAATCGCAGTCGCTGTGCTGAGAGTGAGAGAGCGGCGGCATTCGCCGGTAGAGTAGGGATGAAGCGCCTTACCTCGTTGCCGAGGCAGGTTTCTTCATCC
>CAZTTL010000389.1:0-3061 GCA_964616635.1 uncultured Rhodoplanes sp.
GCGGCCGAACAGCCGCAGGTCGGCGTTGAAATCGTCGGCCGTCGGCGTGAGGATAAGGACCTCAATTCCGCTTGCTTGGACGCGCCCACTCAGCGCCTCGGCTGCACGGCGTCCTGCATCGTCGTTGTCGCGCGCGATGTAGAGTCGGCGCAGACCGTGCGGCAGCGCAAGCGCCGCCAAGTGATTGGCGGACAGAGCCGCGACCATCGGCAGGCGCGGCAACGCGCGGCGTAGCGACAGCACCGTTTCGATGCCTTCGCCGGCAGCGAGAGCATCGCGCGCGGTTCCGAACCGGACGCCATTTTCGAGCAAGCAGCCCATGGCCCGGCGCGGCGTCGCGATCGCTGCCTTGTCCGTGCCATCGCGCGCGAGCCAGGTGCGGTGGACGCCTGTAATCGTGCCGTCCAGGTCAGTCACGGCGGCGAGCAGTGCCGGCCTGGTTTCGCGCCGAGCATTGTCGTCAGCACGGTAGAAGCACCGGGGATGAAAGCGCAGCGCCGGTAGTTTCTGGAGATTTGTGATGCCACGGCGCCGGAGATAGGTTTCGGCGACAGTGCCGCGGATCGGCCTAGCCATGGCGAACAGCCGCCGTGCCGCTTCGGGTGACCCCGCCGGGGCTGGCGCCTGGCGCTGCGGCGGCTCATAGCGCGGCAAGCTCAGAAAGCGTCGTGCCTCGTCGGCGGTTTCCCGCATAGTGCCGAGCCGGCGCGCGCCGCGGATCAGGTCGAGGAGGTCACCGTGCTCCCCGGTCGCGGCGTCGGCCCACTGGCCGGCAGCGCCTTTGCCGGCATCGGGACCATGCAGGCGGACGTAGAGGCTGCGGCCCGGATTGTTGGCGAGGTCGCCCACGATCCAGTAACGTCCGGATCGCTGGCCGTTGGACAGGTAATACCGGCATGCCGCCTCGGCCTCCTGCGCGAGCCGGCGGGCGAGATCGGCGATGTCTCGGGACATCGCGGCCTCCAAAGAAAAAGGCCCGCACAGCGGCGGGCCCGAGTTGAGGGAGGTCGTCTTATTCGGCAGCGACCGCTGCGGCCGCAGCCGACGGTTCGGAAGGTTCGTCGTTGACCCCGGAGTCGTCCATGGCCGGTTCGCCGCCGTTGTTGGCCGATTGCGCTTCGACTTCTGTGTCGGCGATGGGAGTGGGCTCGATGCCGGGGGCGAAGGTCTGGCCGGGTGTGCGCAGCGGCTCGGGCAGCCAGCCCGTGCCGGTCAGCAGCTCCTCAGCGGCTTTGGCCATGTCGGCCTTCTTGAACGGGCGGATGCGTTCGGCCGCCGTGTCGCCTTTCGCTTCGCTGATCGCCTGGAGGATGCGCCCTTTTGTTACGCGGCCAAAATAGTTATCGATCGTCGGCCGCCACCCGACTGCCGCCATGTCAAGGGCGACGGCTTGGGCCAGGCGATCGGCATGAGCGATCGCCTTCGGGCGCCGATTGTAGGTCTCGGAAACGGCGTTAACCGTGAGCGAGACACAATGGGCGAACAGGCCCCGGCGGCTGTCGTGGTCGAAGGCCAGCAGGGCGTCCCACAGTGTGGCCGGCTCCTTCGGCAGCTGCGCGGCCCACGCGGCGTGCCGGGCGTCGATCGCCTGCGCGTACCTCGTGTCGGCAAGACCGGGGGCCTGACCGCCGAACATCGCACTCTTCGGCTCGATCTCCAGACAGGAGTCGAGCACGTAGCGATAGAACATCTTCAGGCACAGCACGTGCAGCGCCGCCACGAAGGCTGTGTCCGGATCATTGGCGAGCGCATCGCGCAGTGCCAGCGTGCGGTGTGCGGTGAGTTCGGTGACGAGCCGGTCCGGGATCGGCCGTACGCCCTCGTCCTCTTCGCTCGGCTCCGACGCGGCATCCACCTCAGCCGCGGGGTCGTTTTCGGGGGCGATGCCAGACGTCGTGCCGGCCCCGGTCTCCTCAGGGTCGCCGTCATCCGTGCCGTCCTCCGACGGCGCGACCGGCGGCTCGTCTTCGGGGCGGACATAGCCACGCTCGATCCGCAAGGCCCCCGAGCCGTCGATGCTGACGAAGGCTCCGGCGCGGGTGATCTCGGCCGGGTCGTAGATGACGGGGCGCTCGTCAAAAGCCGCCAGCGCGGTCTCGATCTCGGACAGGCGTTGGTCAACCTCCTCCGGAATCTCGTTGGCTTCGGCGTAGCTCTCCTCCAGCCGCTCGAACTCGGTCCGGAGGGAGTCGTGGGCGGTCGTCTCCTCCTCGGTGAGCGGAGGTTGCTCCCCGACCAGGCGGCGCAAATCGTAAGTATGGCCATAGGGGAAGTCGGGCGCGACCTCGACCCACTTCCAGCCTTCGGCGCGGACAGCCTCGGCCTTGTGGTCGAGCTTTTCCATGGCCAGCCGATCGAGCAGCGCGGGGTCCTGTAGCCAGCCGCCGTCGTCCGAGTTGAAGAGGTCGCGCAGGATGATGCCGCCCGCCGCCTCATAGGCTTCGATGCCGACGAACTGCGCCCGCTTGTCGGAGGCGCGCACCGCGCCTTCGGTCAGCATGCGGCGGATCTGGTGGGGCTCCTTGGTATAGGACCGCTGCAGCGCCTCCCACACCTGCTCCTGGCGGGCATGGTCGGGATTGACGGTAAACCCCATCAACTGGTCCAATGTCATGCCGTCCTCGGCATAGACGCCGAGGAGCTTCGGCGACACCGCGGCGAGGCGCAGCCGCTGGCGCACCACCGCGACCGACACGAAGAAGGCCGCCGCGATCTCCTCCTCGGACTTGCCCTTCTCGCGCAACGTGAGAAAGGCGCGGAACTGGTCAAGCGGATGGAGGGGCGCGCGCTGGATGTTTTCGGCGAGGCTGTCTTCCTCGGCGAGCCCTTCCGTCCGCACCACGCAGGGGATCGGGGCGGTGCGGGCGAGCCGCTTCTGCTTGACCAGCAGTTCGAGCGCGCGGAAGCGGCGGCCGCCGGCCGGGACCTCGAACATGCCGGTCTCGGCGCCCTTGTCGTCGAGGATCGGCCGGACGGTGAGGCTCTGCAGGAGCGTACGGCGGGCGATGTCCTCGGCGAGTTCCTCGATCGAGACGCCCGCCTTGATGCGGCGGACATTGGC
>CAZTTL010000390.1:0-3047 GCA_964616635.1 uncultured Rhodoplanes sp.
CGCGGCTTCGTTCCCGCCGGCCGCGCGCGCGACCGGCATTTGTCGCACCGGCAAAATCATGCCATAAGCGGGCCGCCGCGTTCGGGGCCGCGGCGCGTGCATCCGGCACTCTCGCGTGAGGCCCGGGACCGAACTCTAATCCGAGGATGACGATGGCTGCAGCGCGTCGCCCGCTGGTGGCGGGGAATTGGAAGATGAACGGACTGAAGAGCTCGATCGCGGAGCTTGAAAAGGTGATCGCCGCGGCGAGCGCTTACACCGGCAAGGTCGACCTGATGGTGTGCCCGCCGGCGCCTCTCGTCGCCCAGTTCGCGGAACGGGCGAAGGGCTCGCCGGTGACCATCGGTGCCCAGGACTGCCATGCGGAAGTGTCGGGGGCTTTCACCGGCGACGTCGCCGCCGAGATGTACAAGGATGCCGGCGCGGTCGCGATCATTGTCGGCCATTCCGAGCGCCGCACCTATCACAAGGAAACCGACGCCGAGGTTCGCGCCAAGGCGCTCGCGGCGTGGCGGGCCGGGCTGATCGCCATCGTCTGCGTCGGCGAGACCAAGGACGAGCGCGTCGGCGGCAAGACCCTGGAAGTGGTAGGACGCCAGGTCGAAGGCTCGCTGCCGGACGGCACCACGCCGGAAAATCTCGTGATCGCCTATGAGCCGGTCTGGGCGATCGGGACCGGCCTGACGCCGACGACGGCGGATGTCGCCGAAGCGCACGGGTTCATCCGCAGCCAGGTTGCCAAGCGTTTCGGCCAGGCGATCGCCGACGGCCTGCGCATCCAGTATGGCGGCTCGGTGAAGCCCTCGAACGCCAAGGAGCTGATGCACGTCTCCGATGTCGACGGCGCGCTGGTCGGGGGCGCGAGCCTCAAGGCGACGGACTTCCTGGGGATTGCCGACGCCTATAAGTGACCGGGGTCAGGGGAGCTGGTCGTCTAGCCGCATGCGGCCAGACGACCCTCGCAGATTTGCAGATATTGAAGTCGCGGGCGACAGCGGCCATCTCCGATGAGTTGCGCCCATCGTCCAATCTAATGCCTTGATTGGCCCGTAATGCGTGATCCCGAAAAGTTGCCGACGTTTCGGACAAGATCATGCGATCAAACAAAGAGTTACCGAGCACGATCGTTTCGATTTGACATCACCAAGCTCCAGCCCGCAGGGGGAAAGTGTGTTCCCCATTGCCACTGCAGTCGTTGCGCCGCCTGAGCGGAAAGAGTTCCTATGCAAACTGTCGTCGTCGTCATTCACCTGATGATCGTCCTTGCCATGATCGGCGTTGTATTGCTGCAGCGCTCGGAAGGCGGCGGGCTCGGCATCGGCGGCGGCGGGGGGTTCATGTCGAGCCGCGGTACCGCAAACATGCTCACCCGGGCGACCGCGATTCTTGCCGCTGCGTTTTTTGTCACCAGCCTGACGCTGTCGATCCTCGCCGGCGTGTCGCGTCGGCCGACATCGATCATTGGGACGGAGTCGCCAAGCGGCCCGTCGGCACCCAATGTACCGGCACCGATCAGCCAGGGTGGTGGCGTGCTGGACGTGCTCCGCAAGGCAATTGGACAGAAGGCGCAAACACCGCCGGCGCCGGCGGCGCCAGCGGTTCCGGGCGGGCCGCAAGTGCCGCAGTCGCAATAAGCGAAAGGGGCTGGGCTGGGGGACCGGCCCTTAATTTTATCTGCATCGCGGTGCCGGAAGGGCTGACAATAAAGCCGAACAGACCGAGGTAAACGATTGTCTTGTCACGGCTATCTGGCAGGATTTCCACTGCGTTTGCGGACCCGGCGGGAAATCCTCGTCGAATCGGTCGGGGCGGGGTAGAGAGCGAGTCCCATGGCGCGGTACATTTTCATCACCGGCGGCGTGGTAACCTCACTCGGCAAAGGGCTTGCCTCGGCAGCGCTGGGGGCTCTCCTGCAGGCGCGCGGCTACTCCGTCCGGCTGCGCAAGCTCGACCCCTACCTCAATGTCGATCCGGGGACGATGTCGCCGTATCAGCACGGCGAGGTCTTCGTCACCGATGACGGGGCGGAGACCGACCTCGACCTCGGCCATTACGAGCGCTTTACCGGTCGCCCCGCGACCCGCAAGGACAATATAACAACCGGCCGCATCTATCAGGAAATCCTCACCAAAGAGCGGCGCGGCGACTATCTCGGCGCGACCATCCAGGTGATCCCCCACGTCACCAATGCGATCAAGGACTTCATCCGCGACGGTAGCGAGGGATTCGACTTCGTGCTGGTCGAGATCGGCGGAACGGTTGGCGATATCGAAGGACTGCCGTTCTTCGAGGCGATCCGCCAGCTCGGCAATGAGTTACCGCGCGGGGATACGGTGTTCATCCACCTCACGCTGATGCCCTATATCGGCTCGGCGGGCGAATTGAAGACCAAGCCGACCCAGCACTCGGTCAAGGAGCTGCGCTCGATCGGCATCCAGCCCGATATCCTGCTGTGCCGCACCGACCGGGCGATCCCGAAGGAAGAGCGGCGCAAGCTGTCGCTGTTCTGCAATGTGCGCGAAAGCGCCGTGATCGAAGCGCGCGACGCCGACAATATCTACGCGGTGCCGGAGGCCTATCACGCCGCCGGGCTCGACGACGAACTGCTCGCGGCCTTCGGGATCGACAGCGCGCCGCCGCCGGATATCGCGCAGTGGCGCATCATCAATGAGCGCATCCGCAACCCGGAAGGCGATGTTACGATCGCCATCGTCGGCAAATATACCGGCATGAAGGACGCCTATAAGTCATTGATCGAAGCGCTGTCGCATGGCGGCATTGCCAACAAGGTGCGGGTCAATCTCGACTGGATCGAGAGCGAGGTGTTCGAGCGCGAGGGCGATCCGACCCCTTATCTCGAACATGTGCACGGCATTCTTGTCCCCGGCGGCTTTGGCCAGCGCGGCAGCGAAGGAAAAATCCGTGCCGCCCAGTTCGCCCGCGAGCGCCATGTCCCGTATTTCGGCATCTGCTTCGGCATGCAGATGGCGGTGGTGGAGGCGGCGCGGAACCTGTGCGGCCTCGCCGAGGCGAATTCGACCGAGTTT
>CAZTTL010000391.1:0-3023 GCA_964616635.1 uncultured Rhodoplanes sp.
TGATGACGCTGGTCGGCGGCATGGGCACCGTGTTCGGCCCGATCGTCGGCGCCGCCGTCATCGTGACCATGCAGAATTATCTCGCCGCCCTTGGGGAATGGGTGCTCATCATCCAGGGTGTCATCTTCGTTGCTGCCGTGCTGCTGTTTCGTCGCGGTCTTGTCGGCGAACTTCTCGCCTTCATGACAAGCCGTCGCCGCCGCCGCGCCACCGAGCAGAAGGAAGCGCAGCCTAATGCACCGCCCCATCCTGGCGCGGCATGATCGCGCCGTGATGGCGGATCACCTGTCCGGCGAGGCGATGGGCCGCAAACACCGCGTCGATCGGGTTCTCGCCGGCGAGGCGTGCCGCCAGATAGCCGGCATTGAAGCCATCACCGGCGGCGGTCGGGTCGACCGCCACGAATACCTCGGGCACTGGCACGTGGTCGCGCCGTACCGATGAGGCGACGACGGCACCGTTCGGCCCGTTCTTCACGACAATCTCCTCGATGCCGAAGGCCTGGAGCCGGTCGATGGTCGCCTCCGGGCTGCAGTCACCCCATACCGTCGCCTCGTCCTCGAACGATGGCAGCGCGATGTCGACGCGCTTGAGCGCCTCCATGAACACGGCGCGGGTGCGCCCGCTGTCCGCCGTCCAGCCGCACGCCCGGAAATTCCCGTCGAATGCAACTTTGACCCCGCTCTTGCGCGCCATCTCGACTGCTGCGAGAAAGCGTCCAAGCCCAACATTGGAATAGAGCGACAGCGTGATCCCGGAGAAATAGATCATGCGCGCCGCAAGCAGCCCCTGCGCGATAGAAGACCATTCTGGAAAGTCGAACAATTCGCGGGCGGGCGCAGCCTCGCGCCAATAATGGCCAAGGCGCGCGCTGCTCGGATCGGCGTCGATCAGGCACAGGCCGGGCAAGCGCCCGGGCCGGCGTATCACGAGGTCACGCCCGACATTCTCCGCCGCCGCGAGAGCGAGAATGCGGTCCGAATATGGATCGTCACCAAGCGCGGTCGCGAGCGCCACCTCGATTCCGGCACGGGCGAGATAGATCGCGGTGTTGAAGGTATCGCCGCCGCAGGACAAGGCGTAACGGCCATCAGCACCGCGCGCGAGTTCGACCATCACCTCCCCGACGGCGACCACCCGGGTGCGTGTTTCGCTCATGATACGCGCCTTTCCGATCGGAGTGTTCGGCCGCGATGACGGCGCAGGAGCAGCGGTAATCGCTGCTTCATGGAACCGACATTGTCGCCGCGAGTCGGAATCATAGTGGGCTGGCGTCGCGGGCAAAAGACCCCTTCACCGGCAGCGCGAATTAGCCTCACGCAGGCGTGAGCGGGGTGAAGGGCAATCGATCCGAAGCACGGTTGCGCCGACCGCCTTTCCTTGGCAGACAATTTTCACCCAGCCATCGGTATTGCGTCCGCGTGCCTGCGCGGGGCCGGAACAATCGCTTTCGTGTTCCCAAGAAAGGCAGCCATCGGTATGGCAACACGACGCGCTGTCCCTGCACGTCAGTATGCGGGGCTCCGTCTCGCCGCGGCGCTGGCAGGCATCGGCCTGTTTGCCGCGCTGCCGGACAACGGGCCCGCAGCCGCGCAGCCGCAGCTCGCAACAACTGCACCGATCCCGGTGACAGGTTCGCCGCGAACGGTCGACCGCATGGCTCCGCCGAGCCAGCAGGCAAGCGGCGAAGCGCCGTTCGACAAACGAGCCGCTTTCGAACCGCAAGCGGTGGACTCCGCCGCGAAAACAGACGGCGTCGCGACGCCGGACCACGTGCCGTTGACCTTGGAGGCGGTGAACGACGCGGTTTGGCACGCCTCTTTCACCAGCGCCGTAAACGCGACGGCCCTCAAGGCGCAAATCCTGCTCGATCGTGCCGGCTTTTCACCGGGCGCCATCGATGCCGTCAGCAATGCCAATTACCGCAAGGCGCTCGCCGCTTTCCAGCGCGAGAACGGCCTCGACGCCAGCGGCATGCTCGATCCGGCGACCTGGGATGCATTGCTCGCGCGGTCGGAAGAACCGGTGCTGGTTGAGTATGAGATTACCAAAGTGGATCTGCGCGGGCCATTCCTCCCCGATCTTCCGGAAGCGGTTGAAGCGCAGATCGGGCTGAAGCGGCTGGCTTATCGCAACCCGAAGGAAATGCTCGCCGAGAGGTTCCATATGGACCGGCGGCTGTTGACCGCGCTCAATCCGCAGGCTGCGTTCGACGAGGCAGGAACCCACATCGTCGTGGCGCGGGTCGGCCGGCCGAATACCGGCACCAAAGTCACGCGGATCGAAGTCGACAAGCCGCGGCACCGTGTCCGGGCCTATGACAAAGATGGCCATCTGGTCGCCTCATATCCCGCCTCGCTCGGCAACGACGACAAGCCGACGCCGTCAGGCGCCTACAAGGTACGGCGCATCTCGCGCTTTCCGGAATGGCGCTACAATCCGCACTACGCCTTCAAGGAGATCAAGACCACACACGCGTTCCGCATCGCCGCCGGCCCCAACAATCCGCTCGGCACGGTCTGGATCGGTATCAGCAAGCCGAGTTACGGCATCCACGGCACGCCGGTTGCCGAGGACGTCGGCACCAGCTTCTCGCATGGCTGCGTGCGGCTGACCAATTGGGACGTGCAGGCGCTGGCATCGATGGTGACGCGACGAACCGTGGTCGAATTCGTGGACTGAGATCGGGCTGACACTCGTCTCCCCGATCGGCTAGAGCGAAATCCGACCTAACGGAATCGGATTTCGCTCTATTTCTCTTTGAGTGGTCGCATTTTCTGCGGCGAACCGGCGTCCACTTCGCCGGAAAATGCTCTAATTGACCGGGCCTCGCAGCGCCCGCACATGTCGGCGTGATCGGGAAGGGGTCCCCCGAAATCGCCGATTGAGGACTGATGACTCCTGCCGCGCGGACACCGGCGGCGGGAGCGTATCCCGAGCCGCCCTGAATATTGGCCTCCCGGTGACGGCGCCTAGCCCATGTTTGACACTTTGGAGAGGGTTGGCTGACGGAAGTGATTGAA
>CAZTTL010000392.1:0-3022 GCA_964616635.1 uncultured Rhodoplanes sp.
CCTGGACCCGGGTGAATTGGGCGAAGCTGCCGTAATTGGTCTCGTAGCCCCAGATTTTGAAGGTCGGCGAATACATGGGATCGCCGCCGCTTTTGACCCACGGGCAGTCGCGGCTGTAATGCGCGCAGTGCATCACCACTTCATCGCCGACTTTGACGTTGGTGACGTCCTTGCCAACTGCGTAAACGATGCCGGAAGCGTCGCTGCCGCCGATATGGAAAGGCTCGGGTTCGCCGGCCTTGTTGCGGGCGCCGATGACATTGACGGGAATGCCGAGGGCGGCCCAGACGTTGTTGTAGTTGATGCCGGCCGCCATCACATAGACCAGCACTTCGTCGTCAGCGATCGTCGGCGTGGCCACCACTTCTTGCTGGAACGCCTCGGTCGGTTTGCCGAAGCGTTCCGGCCGGATCAGCCAAGCGTGCATCTTGGCGGGAACATAGCCGAGCGGCGGCATTTCCCCGATGTCATAGAGATCTTTGATGTTTCCAGTTGGTGAAGCCTTGGCGGCAACGGACATTGCGGTGCTCCGGTCGATTTCCAGCGGGCGGGATGATGACGGTTCTAAGACTCACCTCAGCGCGTGATGCACCGCGGCAAGATGTAATACTTTCGTCAATTCAGCCCGCTTAAGTTTTGCGGCAGGTCAAATTTCATGCTCACATTCGCGCGCATTCTTCATTTTTATGGTCGGCTCGCGCCCCGCGAGCTACGATCGAGGGTTTCATCGAACGCCTGTCGATACGGTCCATTCGCAGGACCGCATCCGATCCCCGGTGTGGCCGGTCGTTCATCACCTCACTTTTGCACTTGCAACTCGAGGCTCTGTCGGGGCCACCCGTACGGACCTTAGCCGAAAGGATTTGCCATCTTCCCGGTGAACGTATGAAAGCGACGGTACCGAGCACCGCCGCCGAATCGGCTCAGCAGCCACGCGCATGCTCGCCGCGAGGCGACCCCCGCGTAGTTGCATGACTTGGGTGCTGGCAATGAGCAGGGCAATCAATCGTTTACCGCTTGCCGATACTGTCGCTTGTGCGCATGCTTCCGAGGTGCCAAAATATTTCTTTCTTCTTTGAGCGTGTAAATGTGACGCAAGCCAAGCGACTAGCTCGACACACTTCGGCCGTGGTGGGGTGAAAAAGGACCTCCATCCCGAAACAACTATAACGAAACGAAGACGACATGGGCGGAATACACAGAGCGCTTTGAAAAGATTAGAGAAGGCCTATGAGGAACCAATTGGGCAACAACGTCATCGAGTTCCCAGGGGAGTATCTGATAGAACAACATAAGCAGGACCGCTGGCTGACAATCGCGTCTTGCTCCATCGTCATGGGCTCGGACGAGCCAATGGCGTATGTGGAGATGATTCTTGACAGATTCGGCGACGTGCCAAACCGGAATCCAGCGGACATCGTCGCCCATGCGCGTTTTGCGGCCAAGCCGCTCCTGGAAGCGCTGAGCGAGCCGGACGGCATGCAAGAGACCGCTTCGGCGGCGACCGAGACGGCGTTTAATCAGTGGATTGATGCGTGGCTGCCGGCGCCTCGAAGCTAGTGGCTGCCCGGCGCGCTCGCTCGCCAGGCCCCCCCCCCGCCATCCGGAAAAATGTTGCTTCGAATGGAACGGCTGGAAGGCTTCAACGGCAAATGCGACGCGCCCCAATCGCCTCAGGCGAGGCGAACCAACTCTCACTTCGTCAAAGGCTGCACAGGTGCCGGCCGCGCTCAATCGAGTTCGAACGCATCCTTGTAGACGCGCTTCAGGCTCGGGTCCTGGTCCTCTTTCTTGAGGAGGCAGTTGCCGATCACGAGGCGCTCGATGTCGGTGCCCATGAAGCAGCGGAACGCATCTTCCGGCGTGCATACGATCGGTTCGCCGCGCACATTAAACGAGGTGTTGACGATGACCGGGCAGCCGGTCAGCCCCTGAAAGGCCGAGATCAGCGCGTGGTAGGCCGGGTTCGTCTCCTTATGCACGGTCTGGATGCGCGCCGAATAGTCGACATGGGTCACGGCGGGAATTTCCGAGCGCACGACATTGAGCTTGTCGATGCCGAACAACGCCGACTCCTCGGCGGTCATCGCGCGGCGGCGTTTTTCC
Source organism: uncultured Rhodoplanes sp. (assembly GCA_964616635.1). GTDB lineage: Bacteria > Pseudomonadota > Alphaproteobacteria > Rhizobiales > Xanthobacteraceae > Rhodoplanes. The sequence goes on from CAZTTL010000392.1 coordinate 2,107, forward strand.
GCGAGGTCCGCCACCAGCAGCATATAAGGCGAATCCTCGTCGAGCTCGAACCAGTCGGTGACCTCCTCGCGCAGCACCGAGGGCGCGAACGGGCGAAATGACTCGCGATACTTGACGCGCAGATTGAGCATCTTCTGCATCGTCGGCGAGCGCGCATCGCCGAGGATCGATCGCCCGCCGAGCGCGCGCGGCCCGAATTCCATGCGCCCCTGGAACCAGCCGACCGCGCAGCCATTCGCAAGGTCCTGCGCCGTCTGCCCGATCATGTCCGTCTCGGCCACGGTGGCAAACCGGGCGCCGGCCGCCTGCAATCGCTGCTCGATCTCTTCCTGCGTAAAGCTCGGCCCGAGATAGGCGCCGCTCATATGGTCGAGCGCATTGATCAAGGATTGGCGCGGTTTGCCCGCATAAAGGTGATAGGCGCACAGGGCGGCGCCCAGAGCACCACCGGCATCGCCTGCCGCCGGCTGGATCCAAATCCTATCGAAGGTTTTGTCGCGCAGCACTTTGCCGTTCGCGACGCAATTCAACGCAACGCCGCCGGCGAGGCACAGGTTTCTCACCTTCGTTTCCGCCGCCAGCGACCGCGTCAGCCGCAACATCACTTCTTCCGTCACCTTCTGCACCGACGCAGCGATGTCCATGTGAAACTGGGTCAGCAGCTGCTCCGGCGTGCGCACCGGCATGCCGAACAACTGGTCGAACCGCTTGTTGGTCATGGTGAGGCCGGTGCAATAATCGAAATAGGCGAGGTTGAGCCGGAACGTCCCGTCCGCCTTCAGGTCCATCAGCTCATCTAGAATGATCGGTGCGTATTTCGGCTCCCCATAGGGGGCGAGCCCCATGACCTTGTACTCGCCCGAATTGACCTTGAAGCCGGTGTAATAGGTGAAGGCCGAATAGAGCAGGCCGAGCG
>CAZTTL010000393.1:0-3017 GCA_964616635.1 uncultured Rhodoplanes sp.
TATGGGCGCGCACCAGCATCAGCGCGAGCTGGCCGGCGAGAAACTCGTCATAGGCCAGCCGCGACCAGGCGGGCGTGTCGGGCAGCACATCCTTCGGCTCGGCCGGGCGGTGAATGGTTTGCAGCGCCGCGGCGAAGGCTGGGTATTTCTCGCGCGCGAGGAACGCCGGGTCGAGCCAATCCGGCAATGCCGGCAGCTTCTTCAGCGCCGCTTCCATCGCGCGGCGCACCTGATGCACGGTCAAGCCTTCAGTCAGCGGATAGATCGGCTCGACCGGCGGCAGTGTCTCGAGTTGCGACTCTTCGACGACCCGGTCGGGATGCGCCATCTGCAGCATGCCGTCGTAAAGCGCGACGGCGCCCGACACGTAGCGCCGCGCGCCGACTGGCAGAATCTTCTCCAGGTATTCCTTGCGCGCATTGAAGTAAGCGATAGTGAGGTCGCCGGTGCCGTCGCTCGTATAGATCAGATAGGGCGAGCGGGCGCGGCCGGGCGGCGGGGCGCGATGGCGGTCGACCTTCACCAGAACGGTGACGACGCTGTCGGGCACGACATCGCGCAGCAGCGGCCGCGCGCGGCGGTCGATCGAGCCGGTCGGTAGATGGAACAGGAGATCAACGACGCGGGGCGCCCCGTCGCGCCCGAGCAGCCGCGCATAAATCTTCTCCAGCTTCGGCCCGACGCCCGGCAGCGCGGTGAGCGAAGCAAACAGGGGATTGAGAATAAGCGGGCGCATGTCATGTCCGGCAATTCATGCGTGATGCTGCCGCGCGCGCTGGAGCGAGGCAAGATGCACTTACCCGACGGCCGGCCGGGGAAGACGCTGTTTGCGCATCGGGGTATGGTGGCGCGATCCTTGGCAAAGGCCGTTTGATGTTCCGCAGCAAGACCTCCCAGTTTCTCGCACTCGCCGCGATCAATCTGATCGGCCTCGTCGTGCTGGTGGTCGGTGTCGAACTCGTTTTGGGGAACTGGCTGACGCCCTACGTGGTCCCACGGAATGGCATCGTCAACCGCACCTATGTCTATCGCCAGAATCTCTACCCGCCGTATGGGACGATCACTTACACGCGCGATCGCTTCGGCCTGCGCGGGGTGCACGAGCCGTTGTCGAAAGTTGAATTGGTCACGGTCGGCGGATCGACCACCGATCAGCGTTATGTCGCCGACGGTGAGACTTGGCAGGACGTGCTGCGGGCCCGGTCGGGCCTTGCGGTAGCAAATGCCGGCATCGATGGCATGAGCTCCTTTGGCCACATCGTTGCCGTCGAGGACTGGCTGCATCGCATTCCGGATTTAGCGCCGCGCTTCTATCTCCACTATATCGGGGTGAATGATGCAGCGCTGGTCAGCGGGCCGACGCTGTCTGATCGCGGAGGGGACGAAGCCGGTCTGGTGCGCATCCTTCGCGCGCGATCTTTCATCGTGGGCGCGATCGAGAATCTCTGGTTCAGGGCGCAGGGGCCGCGCGCCGTGAGCCATGGTGCCATCAAGCTGCCGCCCGGGCACAGCTCCGACGAGATGGTGAAAGTGTCCGTCGATACTAGCGGAATCGACGATTACATCGCAAAGCACTACAAGCCGAACCTGCGCAAGCTGATCAACCTGCACCGCAGCCGTGGGGAAGAGGTCATCTTCGTTTCGCAGCCGGCGCACCCGGCCTTGGTCAGGTGGCAGGGGCCTGACACCTATGTCGCGGCCTGGGATTCGTCGCTCGGCCACTGGGCCGTTGCGCTGCGATCGATCAACGCCGCCACACGAGAAGCTTGTGAAGAAGCTGCCGATATTTGCCACTTCGTCGACGTTGCCGACAAGGTGACGTTCGAGCCTGAAGACTTCTACGATCTCGTGCACTCAACGGCGTCAGGCGCGAAAAAAATCGGGGCATTCCTGGCCGAGCACCTCGCGTTCATCCAGCGCGGCGAGAAGGGCGAGCCCGATCAAAGCAAAATGCAAGCGCCCAGCCGCTGACATCCGCGGCGACCCCCGCTATATCAATCGCGCGCCCGGCTCCGTCCGGGCTTTTGGTGTTTGCCGCGGCGGAATCTGTAGGGTGGGCTGAGCTCGGCGAAGCCCACCGCTGCAAGCGCTGCGCAAGTGCATTCGCGTGGGCACGGTGCGTTCGCGCCTTTGCCCACTCTCCGAGGGAATGACACAGGAGCCGGGAATGACGGGATCAACACGGTCGAGTGAAGGGTTGGACGAGCGACGCCGGCGGCTTCTGTTTCGGGCCTGGCGGCGCGGGACGCGCGAGCTCGACCTGATCATGGGCCGCTTCCTCGATGAGACGGTCGGCACCCTGACCGACGCGGAGGTCGAGGAGTTCGAGCGTCTTTGCACTTTGCCGGACCTCGAACTTTATTCCTGGATCGTCGGCAGCACGCCGGTGCCGGCGGAATACGACACGCCGCTGTTCCGCCAGATCCGCGACTTCGACCACGCGGCGGCGTCACACTGACTAAGGTGTTTCGAGCGATGGCGCGTCCCTTGGCTGAACAGCTGAGCCCTGGGCGGGCGCTGACGCTCGCCAGCGTTGCCGACGGCGCCGAAGGCTTGGTGCTGTCCGACCTCGCGCGGTCGGCCGCCGCGCGGCCGAATGCGCCGGCGGTTGGCCTCGCCGTGATCTGCCGCGACGGCCAGCGTTTGGCGGCGCTTTCGCGCGCGCTCGCTTTCTTCGCTCCCGATCTCGTGGTGCTCGAATTCCCCGCCTGGGACTGCCAGCCCTACGACCGCGTCTCGCCGCATGCCGGGATCGTCGCCGAGCGCATGACGGCGCTGTCGCGGCTCGCGCGCCTGCAGGGCCATGACAAGCCGACGGTGATGCTGACCACGGTGAATGCCGTCGTGCAGCGCCTCCCGGCGCGCGGCCTGTTGGCGAAGCAGGCGCTGTCGGCGCGGCCGGGCAACCGCATCGCGATGGACGGCATCGTGAAATGGCTCGAGCTCAACGGCTATCTGCGCGCCGCGACCGTGCGCGAGGCCGGCGAATATGCGGTGCGCGGCGGCATTCTCGACCT
>CAZTTL010000394.1:0-3012 GCA_964616635.1 uncultured Rhodoplanes sp.
CGTGCATGATCAGCACCTGCGCCGCGTGGCCGGAAGCGACCGCAAGCCCCGCGGTGCCGCCTTCGAGCGCCGCGACGCGCTCCTCCAGCACCGCATTGGTCGGGTTGCCGATCCGAGTATAGATATTGCCGAAGGCCTGCAGCCCGAACAGCGACGCTGCGTGGTCGACGCTCTCGAACACGTAGGAGGTGGTCTGGTAGATCGGCGTCGCGCGGGCGCCGGTCGTCGGGTCAGGCTGCGCGCCGGCGTGGATGGCGAGGGTAGAAAAACCGGGCGTGCGATCGGTCATGGCGGCTCCAAGCGGTGACGGGTGGGTGACGGTGTTTCGTTTATCCGACCTGAGCGGCCCGTCAAGGCTGCGCGCAGCCGGGAGTTGTCGGCTTCGAGCACGGCAATGCGACGCCGCAGCTCGGCCGTCGCCGCGGTGACTTCGGTTTCGGTGAAGCGCGCGGTGATGTGGGCGGAGCAGTTCACGTCCCAGGCCGCGACGGTGAACAGCACGACGCGCTCGGGCCGGGCCTTGTAGCCGGCATCGAACACGGCATCGATCAGGGATTGATCGCCTTCAACCATGCGGGCGCGGCCCCACAGCTTGACGCGACGCCGCGTGGCGAAGTCGAGCAGAAACAGGAAGGCGCGGTCGTTTTCCGTGAGATTCGCGAGCGTGATGAATTGCCGGTTGCCGCGGTAGTCGGCGAAGCCGAGCGTCTTGTCGTCGACGACTTTGATGAATCCTTTCGGCCCGCCGCGATGCTGGATATAGGGCGCGCCGCTCGCCGCGACGGTGCCGAGAAAGGCGGTATCGATCTCGGCAAGGAATGCCGCGAGGTCGGCCGTCACGCGATCCGGAAAGCCCGCGGCAACGCGCTCGTCATAGCCGCGGGCGCTGCCGCGTTCGGCCTGGGCCCGCCGCGCTGCCGCCGTGAACACGATGTCGCTGTTGCTGGCCATGACACAGTCCTCGGAGTTGGGGGGTGCGGGCGGGGGCGGGGTGCGAGCCCGGCGAAGTCCAGGCTCGCGATTTTGCCCGTCGGTTCAAGCTGCGTCGGCTAAAGCCGGTGCCGGCGGGAAATCGATGTCAGTCGCCGCCGCGATGTTCAGATAGTTGGTGAACAGATTGAGCGCGACGGCGGCGATGATTTCGACAATGTCGGCGTCATCGAGCGAGGCAGCGCGGGCAGCCTCGATGTCGTCTCGGCCGATGCGTCCGCGCTGCGCGACCAGCTTCTGTGCCAATGCGAGCGCCGCCGTGGTGCGGGCATCCGATGCCTTGCCAGCGCGTGCGGCGACGATATCGCCGGAGTCGAGGCCGGCCGCCTCCCCGAGCAGGCTGTGCGCTGCAAGGCAATAGTCGCAGCCATTGGCTTGCGCGACCGCGAGTGCGATCTGCTCATGCAATTTGGCGCCAAGCCGGCCGCTGGCGAGCCCGCCGCTGAAGCCGAGATAGGCACCGAGCACTGTCGGATTCGCCGCCAGCACCTTCATCATGTTCGGCGTGACACCGAGCTTCTTCTGTACGCCATTGAGCAGGACTTTCGCCCTCGGCTCGGCCACGGCGGGATCGATCATGGTCAGGATGGTCATGTGTGCGCTCCTCTGGATCGAGCGACCGCCGCTCGACCAAGGAGGCTTTGCATCATTTCTTGTTCGATGATAATCATGCAACTAATCAACATACTATTGCGTTTGTCGGAACAATATGGATCGCGCCTACCAGATGGCGGTGTTTGTCGAGGTCGCCGAACGCGGCAGCTTCGTGCAGGCCGCGCGGCGCTTGAAGCGCTCGCCGGCCGCCGTGACGCGGGCGATTGCCGAGCTCGAAACGCGGCTCGGTGTGCGCCTGCTCAATCGCACCACCCGCGCCGTCACCCTGACCGAGGCCGGCCAAACCTTGCTCGCCGGCGCCAAGCGCGTCCTCGCGGATTTCGATGAGATCGAACGGGCGACCGCGGGGCAGGGGAGCGCGCCGCGCGGCGAACTCGCGGTGACAGCGCCGATCGTGTTCGGCCGTCGGCATGTCACACCGATCGTGACCGCATTCCTCAAGCGCTATCCGGACGTGAATGTGCGGCTTGCGCTGCTCGACCGGCCGATCGATCTCCTGGATGAAGGGATCGACGCGGCGGTCCGGATCGGGGTGCTTCCCGACAGCAGTGCCGTCGCGACGCAGGTCGGCACGGTGCGCCGTGTCGTGGTGGCCGCGCCGTCCTATCTGGCGCGGCAGGCCACGCCGCACGCGCCCGCTGATCTGACGCGGCATCGGATCATTTCGTTCAGCGGGATCGGCGGAACGGAGCGCTGGCGGTTCGCCGGTGACGCCGGCGAAACCGTCGTCAGGGTATCGCCCCGCCTCACCGTATCAACTGCGGAGGCAGCGCTTGACGCAGCGATCAGCGGCTTCGGGATCACCCGGGTGCTGAGCTATCAGGCCGCCGAGGCGCTCGCCGCTGGCACCCTGGTGCGGCTGCTTGCGGCGCACGAGACCCAAAACCTGCCGGTGCACCTGCTTTATCCCGCCGGGCGATATCCGGCGCCAAAACTGCGCGCCTTCATCGATTTCGCCGCTCCGCGCTTACGCAGGCGGCTTGAGCGGATCGCGCGCATGTTGAAGCGGTGAACGGGGCAAATGGGAAAAGTAAGACCATTATTATTCGCTCGCTGATAAATAATTATTTGAAAATCTCTTTCATTACACGCATCGCCGCATCAGACGTAACTTGTTCCTCAGCTTTTTCGTAGTACAAATATAGTATACTGATAATTGGTCGTTTTTCGCCCTTGACGTATTTCTCGAAAATGCCGTCATCATTCTTCCTGCGCCCTCTGCCGTCGTAGCCCGGATGGAGTCGTAGAGTCGTAGCCCGGATGAAGCGCAGCGCAATCCGGGAACGGCATGGCGGCTTACTCGCCAAGTCCCGCATTCCACTCCGCTTCATGCGGGCTACGCAGCTCAGCGTTACTGCCTCATCCTGAGGAGCCCGCGCAGCGGGCGTCTCGAAGGATGCTCGCGCG
>CAZTTL010000395.1:0-2986 GCA_964616635.1 uncultured Rhodoplanes sp.
GGCGCAAAATCTTGGCGCCGATCGAATGGAAGGTGCCGAGCCAGGGCATGCCCTCCACCACCTCGCCGACCATCTGGCCGACGCGCAGCTTCATCTCGCGCGCCGCCTTGTTGGTGAAGGTGACGGCGAGAATGTCGGAGGCGCGCGCGCGTCCGGTGGCGAGAATGTGGGCGATGCGCGCGGTGAGCACCCGGGTCTTGCCGGTGCCGGCGCCGGCCAGCACCAGCAACGGACCTTCGAGGGTTTCGACCGCGTCGCGCTGCTCCGGGTTGAGCCCGTCAAGATAGGACGCGGACGCCGTACGATGGGTGCCCATCGCCCGCGCCGCGATGCCGCCCGGCGCCGGCGCAGGCGGGTCGAGGTCGAACGGCTCCGGCACGCGTTTTTTCGGTTCGGCCATTCCGGCTCCTTGTCGCCGACAGGAGCGCCGGCTGCGCTCGGATACACTTGTTCACGCTTATCGAAGCGAATCGCTTCGTTCTCAAGATGGCATCCCGAGCGCTCGGCGGGGAGGGGTATCCGCAGCCGGCTCGCAATTGCTGATGCCCGGCCTCCGGCGCCGCACGCTGGGACACCGGCAAGTTCCGCATGAAGGAGCGGTCTTCTCCAAGTGACAGCGCAAAAGTCCCTGGGGACAGCGCCCAGATTAGCCGCGGCTGAACAGCCAGAACAGGAGACTCAGCGCGAGGCTCACAAGAATGCTCGTCGTGATCGGGATGTACAGCGAGCCACTTTCCCCGCGGATGTAAATGTCTCCGGGCAAGCGGCCGAGGCCGAGGCGCGAGAGCCACGGCCAGAGCAGGCCCACCACCACGATCGCCAGCCCGATAATGATGAGGATGCGTCCCGTCGTCCCGTTCCTTCGCGCTTGCTGCTGTCAGCCCTAGAGCATTTTCCGGCGAAGGGAACACCGGTTCGCCGCAGAAAATGCGATCACTCAAAGAGAAATATAGAGCGAATTCCGATTCCACCTGAATGGAATTCGCCCTAAGACGCCAACGGTCCTGTCTCGAATCTTCAGAGCCATACCGGCTGTCGCCGCTGCCCCCACCGGCCAGGCGCCGTTTCAAACACGCCATGGCAGCGCGTTCCACAGTCAGCGCACGCGCTGTCTGTCGTCAGGTTCCACGCCGTTATGTCGTACTGATCGCGGCCGATCAGCGTGGCGCCGCACGCGTGACAATAGGTGGCCTGACCAGCAGGATCGTAGATATTGCCCGTATAGACGCTGCGAATGCCTGCATTCTTGGCTATCTGGCGCGCCATTCGCAGGGTCTCCGGCGGCGTCGGCCGGGCATCCGTGAATTTCCACTCCGGATGAAAGGCCGAGAAGTGCAAGGGCACGTCGGGACCGAGCCGATCCATGATCCAGGCGCTCTCGGCTTCTATCTCGGCAGCCGAGTTATTCTCGCCCGGGATGAGCAACGTGGTGACCTCGAACCAGACGCTCGTCTCATGCTTGAGGTACTCCAGTGTTTCCAGCACGGGAGCGAGCCGGGCGGAACAGAGATTCCGGTAGAAACTGTCGGTGAAGCCTTTGAGGTCGATGTTGGCGGCGTCCATGTGCCGGAAGAACTCGGTCCGCGGCTCAGACGAAATATAGCCCGCGCTCACCGCTACCGTCTTGATCCCCCGCTCGCGACAGGCCTGCGCCACATCGACCGCGTATTCGAGAAAGATCACGGGATCGTTGTAGGTGAATGCGACCGACCGGCAGTCCGTCTCCAGCGCTGCTTCCGCGATGGCCTCGGGCGAGGCCAGCTCCTGGATGCGGTCGAAACTGCGGGCCTTCGAGATGTCCCAGTTCTGGCAGAACTTGCAGGTCAGGTTACAGCCGGCGGTGCCGAAGGACAGGACCGGCGTTCCCGGCAAGAAGTGATTGAGCGGCTTCTTTTCAATCGGGTCGATACAGAAGCCGGATGAGCGGCCATAGGTGGTGAGCATTATCTGGTCACCTTGCCGAGCGCGCACGAAGCAGAGACCGCGCTGCCCCTCCTGCAGTTTGCAATAACGGGGGCAGAGGTCGCACTGAATGCGGCCATCAGGCAGGGGGTGCCAGTAGCGCCCCGGTTTTCCCTCAACGGGTTGATTCATCGTGCAATCGGTCTCATCTTGGGGAACAGACCAAGAAATGGTGATGAGGTGAGGGCAGGGCAATATGCGGCGAGCGGAGGCGCAATTCCGGCAAACCCGCCCCCCGGCAGTCGCGGGGTTGTTCTACCCCCGTGATCCGGAGCGGCTGCAGTCCGACGTATCGGACCTTCTCGCCGCGGCCGCGCCGCCGCCGGGACCGGCGCCCAAGGCGCTCATTGCGCCGCATGCCGGCTATGTTTACTCGGGCGCTGTCGCCGCCGCAGCATTCGCGACGCTTCGCGACAATGCGCATGCAATCAAGCGTGTCGTCCTGATCGGGCCTGCGCACTACGTCCCGGTTCATGGGATCGCCGTCCCGGCGGTCAGCGCTTTCGAAACGCCGCTCGGCCGTGTCCCGGTGGACGTGGAGGCTTTGCGCAGGCTTGGGGACCTCGAATATGTGGTCGTGGCCGATGGCCCGCACGCGCCCGAGCACTGCCTCGAAGTGGAACTGCCGTTCCTCCAGTCTTTGTTGGCATCTTTCCAGGTCGTGCCGCTTGTCGTCGGCGATGCGACGCCGAATGACGTAGCCCAAGTGCTGCAACATTTGTGGGGAGGTGCGGAAACGCTGATCGCCGTCAGTTCCGACTTGTCCCATTATCACCCCTATGAGGTTGCACAGCGGCTCGATGCCGACACCGCTGCCGCCATCGAACGCGGCGATTGGGCCAGTCTGGGCCCGGACCAAGCCTGCGGTGGCATCGCCGTGGCTGGCCTGCTGATCGAAGCCGAACGCCGTGGCCTTAAGCCCCGGCGGCTTTCATTGTGCAATTCTGGAGACACTGCGGGTTCGCGCGACCGGGTCGTCGGGTACGGCGCCTGGGTCTTCGTGCCAGTTGACCGTGGGTGATGA
>CAZTTL010000396.1:0-2985 GCA_964616635.1 uncultured Rhodoplanes sp.
CGCCATTGGCGTATACAGGCGCGCGACCAACCCGATTGAAAACTGGCCCTTGCTGACGACTTCACTGACGCTCATTCTGTTGCGACTCCACTGCCTCAACGCGAGTTGAACGATTGTGCGTTCGCTTGACGGGTAGAACCGAAGGCGCGGTCGAAAACGACCTCGCTTGGCAATGACGCCTGGCGGTGTCGGCCCGAACTTTTGCCGGGTCAATGCCCTGGAATAAGAACACCGCCGCACGCATTTTGAACGAGTCGGCGTCGGTTGAAAGCGACGGAGGCAGGGATTTCAGCGTCTCGGTGCGTCGAGCTAAGCCATTGTAAGTGCTGGTGCCGCAAGAGGGATTCGAACCCCCGACCCCATCATTACGAATGATGTGCTCTACCAGCTGAGCTATTGCGGCATACCCATGGGTTAGGTGGTGTTTAGTGCGGGGCTGGGCATCTCCGAAGCGGAAGGAATCTGCGTCCACCAGAGGCGGCGATAACCCAATTCTGGGCGCCGTGCAAGGCGGCCTGGTTCGCGGCTCCCGCACGGAAGGAAGCGCGCCCGGGCGGGTTGATTTGGGTCCGGTCACGTCAACGAGTCATGTCGACTTCCTCGCATTTGTCCTCGCGCGGGCGGATCGACGCGACGCGGGACGCGTCGCCGTGTTTCTCGATCCGCAAGGCCTCAGCGATGCCATCGCCGACGAAGCGGAACTCGCGCCCGCAGCGCATAGCTCGGCCCTCGGCGCAAGGCGCGTCGCCGCGAACGAGCGGCGCGTCGCGTGCAATTGCGTTCCGCGCTCAGTCGAGAATGCCGTTATAGGCGGCTTCGTCGAGAAGCGTGGCAAGCTCGGCCTTGTCAGCAATCTTGATGCGGAACAGCCAGCCTTCGCCGGTCGGGTCGCTGTTGACGAGGCCGGGCTCGTTCGTGAGCTTGTCGTTGACCGCGACCACTTCGCCAGCGACAGGCGCGTAGACGTCGGAGGCAGCCTTGACCGATTCCACCACGGCCGCAGCGGCACCCTGGTCAAAGGTCGTGCCGATGGTCGGCAGCTCAACGAAAACGAGGTCGCCGAGCTTGTCCTGCGCATAGGGCGTGATGCCCACGGTCGCGACATCATTATCGAGCCGCAGCCACTCGTGGTCCTTGGTGTATTTCAGCATCGTCATGGTCCCGTATTCTCACCGTTTGAACCGCGCCGGCACGAAGGGCAGCTTGGCGACCTTGACCGGAAGGCGTTTACCGCGCACCTCGGCGAACAAGCGAGTGCCCAGTTCTGCGAGGTCTGTTTCGACATAACCCATGGCGATCGGCATGCCGATGGTCACGCCAAATCCGCCGGAGGTCACATTGCCGGCCGGCTCCGCGCCGTCTTCAGTCTTGTAAAGCACCGTGCCTTCGCGCACCGGCGCCCGGCCCTCCGGCTTCAGACCGACCCGGCGGTACATCGACCCCTCGACGAGCTGCTCGAGAATGGTTGCGCTGCCGGGGAACCCGCCGGCGCATGCCCCCTCGGGCCGCCGCGCCTTGCCGATGCTCCAGGCGAGCCCGGCTTCGACCGGCGTCGTCGCTTCGTCGAGGTCAGACCCGTAGAGGCAGAGGCCGGCTTCGAGGCGCAGGCTGTCGCGGGCGCCGAGCCCGATCGGGGCAACCAATGGGTTCTGCACGAGAACGGTGCAGAAACCGACCGCCAGTGATGCGGGCAGGCTGATTTCGAAGCCATCCTCGCCGGTATAGCCGGAGCGTGAGACCAGGCAGGGTTGGCCCATCAGCTGCATCCGCCGTGCGTCCATGAAGTGCATCGCCCGCACCTCCGGCGCGAACGTCGCCAGCGCATGCTCGGCCATCGGGCCCTGCAATGCGATCAGCGCGTGATCGGTGACCGGCTCGATCAGGCAATAGGGCGCGAGATGCGCGCGCAGATGCGCTGCATCGGCGTGCTTGCGGGACGCGTTGACGACGAGGAACAGATGGCCGTCCTGGTGCGACACCATCAGGTCGTCGAGAATGCCGCCGCTGTCATCGGTGAACTGCGTGTAGCGCTGCTTGCCATGCGCGAGGCCGACAATGTCTGCAGGGACCAGCGTCTCCAGCGCCCGCGCGGCATCGGCGACGATGCCCGACCGCGGGACGAGCCTGATCTGGCCCATATGGGACACGTCGAACAGACCCGCCGCGTTGCGTGTGTGCTGATGTTCCCGGATGATGCCGGTCGGATACTGCACCGGCATGTCGTAGCCGGCAAAGGGCACCATACGCGCGCCAAGCCGCAGATGCAGCGCGTGCAAAGGCGTGCGTTCGAGCGGAGTCCCCGTTTGTGTCTGCGCCATCGCTCCCCCGTCGAAGACTTAGGGGCGCGTATGGCCCCCTCAGAACCGTCCGAGGTCGAAGTCTTCGCACGAGAGACCGAACTGGTCGAGGGCCTCTTCCAAGTGGTCGGGGAGCAGCGGCTTGGCGAGAAGATAGGACGCGGTGCGTTTGTTGTGGGCGCGGGCGGCCTCGGAGCGCAAGTCGTCCCATTCCTCGATGGAGGCGTCGCCGCGGCCCAGCCAGGTCAAAGTGACCAGGTCGACCTGCTCGTCCTCATTGAGGGAGGCGATGAAGCTCCGCAATTCTCGGTAAGTCGGGTCGTCATGATGGGCGGCGAGCGCGGACAGGGATTCCTCTTCGCCCTCGGGATCGTCGCCCGATGCATCGTCCTGGACATCGAACTCGCGCGCCTTAAGGATGACGTAGCAGACCTTTTCCAGTGAAATCGCGAGACTCGGCAAGGTGGTAATCATAACGGCGTCTCTCAGGCGCGCGAATGCCTATTTTACACCGGCTTGACAGCCCTCACTGCGGCCCGATGCCGGCGTGGCGGCGACGAAAATGCTACGAAAAAAGCTTAAGTGCCGGGCTCCGCCCTGCTTTGATTTGCGTCAACGAATACGGATTGTGCACGCAATGCGCGGAATTGGCGCAGCGCTGCAGACCTCTTGCCCGCTGAGTGGGGCT
>CAZTTL010000397.1:0-2966 GCA_964616635.1 uncultured Rhodoplanes sp.
GCACGCCGTCGCTGCTAAAAACGCCGTTTCGTTTTTCAATCTTCCGGTGCGCTGAAAATCCGGCTCGCGACTCCTCTCGGCGACTTCGGTGCGGACTGCTTCTGCTCGGCCAGCCATTGCCGTGTCACGCCGGGCAAGAGCGATGTCTGGGGCGGGTTCGGCAATGGCAAGCTGCCCATCTCGCGTCTCCTCGCGCCGGCTCTGATACTTTAGAGCGAATCCCGTTTTGATAGAATCGGGCTTCGCTCTTTTCTCTTTGAGTGGTCGCATTTTCTTAACGGCGAACCGGTATCCACCCCCGGATCAAGTCCGAGGGCATGCTTCGCCTGAAAATGCTCTAGTCGGGCACTTTTTTGCGCTCGATCAATCAAGCCCAGCAATCTTCTTGGAAAGATATTCATTGCAATTGTCTTTCCAGGAAGATAATAGACTCAAGACTCCCATGGAGGGCGCATGGGCGCGAGCCACCGCCAGACGGCAGACGATATTCTGCAGACGCGAGGTGAGAACTGGCCGGAGGCCGTGACCCCGGTCACGCATCTGATGGTGCGCATATTCCGGTTCGGCAATCTGATCCTTGCCAATGCCGAGCGCCAGATGGCGGCGCTTGGCCTCACCTTCACCGAATTCGAAGTTTTGGTGACGCTGCGGGGCGTGGCACCGCCGCATGAGCTGGTCCCGACCGAACTCTATGGCGCCGTTCTGATCTCATCCGGCGGTCTGACCAAGGTTCTGCACGCGCTGGAGAACAAGAATCTCATCAGGCGCGGGAAAGGCCAGACGGATGGGCGAAGCAAGCCGGTGCGCCTGACTCTCAAGGGACGCGCGCTGGCCGAGCGCGTCATGGCGGAGGTATTGCGCTCCGATGGAGAGCTCATCTCCCGTGGACTTTCTGCAGCCGAGATCGAGCGCTTGACCCGGCTGCTCCGCAAACTGCTCGCAACGATCGAGCCCGCTGGCAATGATGTGCAAGACCAGCCGGGCCACAAGGGTAAATCGTCATGAAAGCGTGGTTCTTGAAATTGCACCGGTGGGTCGCACTGATTTTCGCCGTGCCGCTCGCCATCGTGATCTTGACCGGACTCGTTCTGTCATTCGAGCCATGGCTCGTCACCGGTGCGATCGAACCTGGCGCACTGAGCCCGCAAAAAATCCAGGCGCTTTTGAGCGAGCACGATCCGCAAGGCCAAGCGCGCGCGGTGGTCTATCACAGCTACGATCGCACCCTCACTTTGCGCGCGGGACGCGGCGGCGGCATCGTTGTGGATACAGCGACGGGACAGGTGCAGCCCCGCCCATCGACCTTGACGCGCGTCCTGGGGACGGCGCGCGGCCTGCACGAGAGATTGCTGATCGATGCGGGCTGGCTTGTTTCGACCTCGACGGTGGCGATGCTGTTTATTATTGTCCTCGGCGTGCTGATGGGATGGCCGCGGTTCCGGAATACGCTTACAGGATGGCATATGGGGGTCGCGTGGTGTCTGCTCCCCCTCATCATTCTGTCGCCGCTGACCGGACTCATGTTGGCCTGGGGCATCACCTTCACGAGCCCGCCATCGGCTCCCGCAGCGCCATCGGCTCCCGCAGCGCGATCCGCCCCGTTGCCGCTGAAGGAAGCTGTGCAGGTTGTCGGCCGGGATCACGATCTCTCATCGCTGGTGTGGATGCGGCCGCTCGGTGGCCGCCTGGCGGCGCGGCTGGCCGAGGATGGCGAGTACCGCCTCTATGCCGTGACGCGGGAGGGCCTGGCGCCATTGCAACGCAATTGGCCCCGCCTCTGGCACGAGGGAAATTTCGCCGGCCCCTGGTCGGCAGCGATGAACGCGATCATCTCGGTCGCGCTGTTCGGCCTGTTGGTTACGGGCATCTGGAGCTGGCTCCGCCGCCAGCTCAGAAAGCGCGCCCGCCGTTTGCATCAGGTTGCCACGGCCTCCCCGTGAGCAGACGGATGCTGCGCTACGCCCGGAGCCATTTCGTCACAAGCTTGGGAAGCACGCCAGTATCCTGCAACTTCGCCTGGGCGCCGTCGATCGCCTGACGCAAGTCGCCGTTTCCGAGACGAACCGCAACGCCGAGCGTTTCGTCGGTAATCCCCTCCTGCACCACCCGCAGCGCCGGTCGGTTTCGGGTGAACCAGTGCATCACCGGGGCGAGCTTCATCACCGCGCCGATTTTTCCCGCGGCGAGATCGTCGAGCATCACGCCGATGTCGTGATAGGCATAGGTGCGCACCGCGCTGACGCGGCCTTCCTCTTTCAAGCGGTTCGCCACCGGCTCCGACGTATTGCCGTGCTGCACGGCGATGATCAGGCCGCGCAGATCATCGATCGAGCGGACCTGCGGCGTCGCTTCGATATTGCAGACGAGGCCTTGGCCGGAGCGGATGTAGGGCGAGCAGAACGTCGCCATGCGCTCGCGCTCGGGCGTGATCGTCGCGCCTGAGGCGATACAGTCATATGTTGCGTCCGCCAGGCCGGCAAAAATGCCGTTGAAATCGCCACCAGTGTAAGGAACGAGCCGCCATTGCAGACCGAGCTCGGCGGCGATCGCCTGCATCAGTTCGATATCGAACCCGCAAGGCGTGTCGCCGTCCATGAACTCGAACGGCGGATCGGGCAACGCGGCGCCGACGGACAAAACGCCGGGAATGATGGTGGCAATGGTCATAAGGTCTCGCTACAGGAATCGTGGCTATTTCTGAGACGCCGACCTGTCGGGGCTGACAGGCTGATGCCTCTGGGGTCTCGCCCAAATCTGCGACGCCTGCCTCGGTCTGCCAAGGCTCTGTCGTTCCAGCGGCCAATCCGCTGCTTTGCGCATAGCTTACTGGACGGTGCACAAGACAGCGTAGCGTGCCCATCAGGCTACCCCACCACGCCCCTCACCAACTCTCCCAGCGCAGCAAAATCCCCCTTGCGCGGCGCGGTGCGGCGGAAGGCGAGGCCAATACTGCGGCCGGGTTCGGG
>CAZTTL010000398.1:0-2934 GCA_964616635.1 uncultured Rhodoplanes sp.
AGCCAACAGACGTGAACCCCGCCACCAGCGCGGTCTCGATCATATAGCTGGAAAGGCGCGTGTCCTTGCCAATGACCACACGGTTGCGGTGCTCGCCTCGTCGAAAGGTTAGGCCCGTCGCCTGACCGACCCGCAGCGCCAAATCGGCCGTGATCAAGCCGTTGGCGCCGCCGCGAATGCCGTCCGTGCCGAAATATTTGCCCGGCATTTCTTACTTACCGAGTTGGTAGGTCCGGACTCATAAGATAGCGCCCTTTTGTTCTCATGGCACCTCGCATAATTGGTCTGCGCTCTTGGGTGGTTCGCGTGCCTTTGCGTCACGAACGCAGTCAGAGACATTTAACGCAGCTTGCGCGACTCCCGGGCCGAATACACCGAATGAATTCCATCATGCTCGGCCGTCAATCGCGATGAAGTCAGCATAAGTCGTAGATAACTCCTCAGTCAGACCGATCTTGGCGCGCCAACCAAGATCGGTCAGCCCCGACGCATCAACCAGCTTCCACGGGGCCCGCGGCGGGTCGGGGTAGAGCGCTTTCGTTGGCATATCGACAGAACGGGATAGGTCCCAGCTAAAGCCGGAGCGGCGACTGATTCTGGCACCACGATCCAGTCGGCGACGGCGACAATGCGCTCGGCGATCGGCGTTTACGCCGTATAACTATCGTGATTTACTATGGTCACAATTGGCGCCATTGTGCGTTCATCGAACAAATCTCGATTTCGAAGTTCAAGGCCACTTGCCTCGCCGTGCTCGAACGAGTCCGGCAAACGCGTGAGCCGATCCTCGTGACCTGTTGCGGCGTACCGGTCGCCGAGATCAAGCCACCGCCCGAGGAGAATGCCGGCAGTTGGCTCGGCGCGATGGCCGGCACGATCGACAGCATCGGCGATATCGGTTGTCGTTTTGGGACGCACTGAACGTGGCCGCCGCGGCGCGGGCCGGCTGCACGATTCTCTACAGCGAGGACCTCAGTCAGGGTCAAATCCTGGACGGGGTCTGAGTTTTGAACCCGTTCGTCGATCCGGCCGCGCGCGGTTGAACCAAGTCTTGATGATTCTCGTCGCGAGCCTCAGCCGGCTACCGCTATCGCCGTTTGTCCCGCAGCCTGGTTAAATCGCGCGCAGCGAAGCGGGCGGGTTGCGGCCGCTGCGGAGTGCCTCTGTCATCGATCGAGAGCTCGGAGGTCGCCACGGGCCATTGCTGAGCGCCGAACATGTGCTGCTGACGAGCCGAGGATCGCGTGGGCGGCTGCGGACTTGTTCGTCCGCATCCCTCACGGGCGATGGTGAGCGGTCTAACCGGACGGGTCGAGGCTACGGGCAGGAGCCTTTGCCTTGCTTTCACTCGCTCGGCTCGTGAATTGCCGCTGCGGATCACCGAGCTGCGAGAAACGCGGTCAGTTGTGCAGGCAGAACGGAACCAAAAGCCACGCTGACTGTTATGTTTAGCGCATCGGGCTGCGGGAGTGATGGTTAACAACGGTCAATATTTAAAGGCGCTGTCGGTCGCAGTGGGGAAGAGCGAGCCGCGCGCTGCGCCATTAGATTTACGCTATCGCTTACGAACAAGACGCCGAGCGCAAGCCACCATCAGACCGGTCTGGACGTGGAGACCAACCCTCGTTTCGAAAGCGCCGAAGCTACATGTTGGCCGGCGCCTCCGCTATGCAGCGCTGACTCTGCCGGGGGTGGTCATTGCGGCAGGTCTCTGGCTCTTTCCGGCGCCGTTCATCCGCGCCGCCGCGACATGGTGGGCCGTGTCGGACCCGCTCGAGCCTGCCGATGCCGCGCTGGTCCTGGGTGGTGGATTTGACCGCAGACCGCGCGCGGCTGCCGCGCTCTATCGGCGCGACTTTGCGCAACAGGTTCTAATTGCTCAGGTGGAGCGGGCGCCGACGCCGTCTGCTCCGGCGGCTCCGTCCGAGAGCGACCGGAGTCGAGCGGCCCTCATCGCCGCCGGAATCCCAGCGACAGCGATTGCGCCGTTCGGCAAAGACGTCACTTCGACCTATGACGAAGCCCGCGCTGCAGCTAGATGGGCGGCGGCGCATGGCGCACGACACCTCATCGTGCCAACCGACTGGTATCATACGCGTCGGGTCAGTTGGGTGTTTCGCGCGTTGGCCCCGCCGGGCGTTGAGGTTTCGGTGCTGGCGCTGCCGCCGCCGCGCGGTAAAGCGGATTTGGCGGACTGGTCCAGCCTGACTATGATCGCCCGTGAGGCGCTCAAATATTGCTACTATCGAATCCGTTATTTCGGCGCAGTGCGCGAGGCGATGAGCATCCGTCCGTCTCCTACCTAACCCTATTTGCCACCGAAGGGCTAAGATTGTCAGCAAATCATTAGAGATTTAGCGAGGTCATATATGTCGACAATGGGTTGCGGGCACGTCGCCGGCCTGCATCGGAAACAGCTCGCGCTGCGCCTACTTTTTCGCGCAAGTGGCCACAGCAGTAAAATTATCGGCGGTGCACGTTGCGCTACCTGAACCTGAATACAGGAGGTTGGAGGGCGGGCAGGTGACGGAAATTAGAACCTCGTTCGCGTCGCATGAAAGGGCGGCCCTGGCCGCCACTCCGTCATCGACGGCTGCACCAAATTCCATGCCGGGTACGAGATCAGCCAGCCGAAGCGCAAGCGGGTCGTCCGTTTTCCCTAAGTCGACGCATCGAATCCCCCTCCTACGCAACGATCAGTCGTGCCTGAATGTAAACACCTGAAGGTGGTGACAACTACATATACATCCGGCCTCCACCTACGACAAAATCGGCGTAAGCAGCCGCCAAACCTTCGCGCAAGCCAATTTTGGCACGCCACCCGAGACGGCTAATTTCAGACACGTCAAGCAGCTTCTGCGGCATCCCGTCGGGCCGCGCGGTTGCGCCGGAGTAAAAATCCGGCAGTTGGAAGCCCTGTGCCTGCGACGGCGA
>CAZTTL010000399.1:0-2920 GCA_964616635.1 uncultured Rhodoplanes sp.
TCGAGGTCGGCTATGAGCGCTTGTCCGAGGTGCAGGAGGAAATCCTGTGGGTCTGCGAAGCCGCGCATGTGCCCATCATCTGGGCGACGCAGGTGCTGGAAAGCCTGATCAAGCGTGGCATGCCCTCGCGCGGCGAATTCACCGACGCCGCGATGGCGCAGCGCGCCGAATGCGTGATGCTCAACAAGGGTCCCTTCATCACGAAGGCATCGTCGTGCTCGACAACGTGCTGCGCCGCATGGAATCGCATAAGCGCAAGCGCTCATCGCAACTGCGCCCGCTGAAGGCGTGGGCGGATTTGCATTAAGACGGGCAGGGCGGCGCCGGAGCGTTCCTGGCGGCAGCCGGTTGGCAAGCGGAATGTAATATTGTAACAGTTGTTACGTTATTGCATCCGAAGCGCCGCGTGGTTCGATGGCCGCCCATCATCACCATCATCCCGGTCATGTGCATCCGTCGCCGGCGGTGCCGCCGTCGCTGCTGCGGTTTTCGCTGGGCAGCAGGCTGCTGGCGGTCGCGCTGGTGATTGCCTTTGTTTGGGCGCTGGTGTTCTGGGCGATGGCCTGATCGCCATCGCGGATAGCAGGTAATGGATCAAGCCCTCACATTTTCCGCACTGATCCTCCCCCGTGAAACGGGGGAGGGGGACCATGCGCAGCATGGGGGAGGGGGCAGAGGGCGGACGAAAATGCGCCACCCCCTCCACCGCCCGCGCAGCCGAGCCTGCGCAGGCTGCGCAATCTTGCCTGCGATGGGCGGTTCCCCTCCCCCGCAAGGCGGGGGAGGATGTGGTTCGCATTGAATCGAGGATTGAGTGGGTGATGGTGGCGCAGCTGGCCTTTCACGATCTGACGCTTGGCTATGACCGCCACCCGGCGGTGCACCATCTCGACGGCGTGGTCCCGCGCGGCGCGCTGCTCGCGGTGGTCGGCCCCAACGGTGCCGGCAAGTCGACGCTGTTCAAGGGCATCGTCGGCATCGTGGCGCCGCTCGCCGGCAGCATCGACCTGGGCGGGCTCGACCGCCGCGACGTCGCCTATCTGCCGCAAGCGCCGGAGATCGAGCGCTCGTTCCCGATCCACGTCTATGATTTCATCGCCATGGGCCTGTGGCACGATACCGGGCTGTTCGGCGGTATCGGCGCCAAGGAGCGCGCGCGGGTTCACGCCGCGATCGCAACCGTCAACCTGACCGGGTTCGAGCGGCGGCCGATCGGCAATCTGTCCGGCGGGCAGATGCAGCGGGTGCTGTTCGCGCGGCTGCTGCTGCAGGATGCGCGGCTCATCGTGCTCGACGAGCCGTTCAATGCGATCGACGTCAAAACCGCGGCCGATCTGTTCGAACTGGTCCGCGGCTGGCATGCCGAGGGGCGCACCGTGCTTGCGGCCCTGCACGACCTCGACTTCGTGCGGACGAATTTCCCCGAGGTGCTGCTGCTCGCCCGGGAACCGGTCGCCTGGGGGCCCGCGGCGCAGGTGCTGACCATCGACAATCTCGCCCGCGCCCGGCGGATGTGCGAGGCCTTCGACGAGGAAGCCGTGGAATGCCCGGTGGCCGCGGAGTAGTTGCGCTCTTGAACGGAGTATTTTTGCTGACGATGGTTGACGCCCACCTTTCCCTCTCCCCTTGCGGGAGAGGGTGCCGAGCAGCCGCAGGCTGCGAGGCGGGTGAGGGGTCCTTGTTGGTCAGAAACATGCACCCCTCACCCGGCTTCGCGCGATCGCGCTCAGCCACCCTCTCCCGCAAGGGGAGAGGGAAAGGTGGGGGTCAGTTTCACTACACGCGACCTCTGACGACGGCCGTGGGATTGCCCGGCTTCGCGCTATCGCGCTCAGCCACCCTCTCCCGCAAGGGGAGAAGGAAAGGTGGGGGTCAGTTTCACTGCACGCGACCTCTGACGACGGCCGTGGGATTGCCCGGCTTCGCGCGATCGCGCTGAGCCACCGTCTGCCGCAAGGGGAGAGGGAATACAGCCCTCCGCAGCAGGTAATGCGGTTCAACTGCTCTGCACGCAGGGGAGGGATGGGAAGGGGATGCTTTTTGTGACCGAGAGCTTGTATACCCAGCTCATCGCGCCCTTTGCGGAGTTCGAGTTCATGCGCCGCGCGCTCGCCGGCGCGGTGGTGATCGCGATCGGCGCCGCTCCGGTCGGCGTCATCCTGATGCTGCGGCGCATGAGCCTGATGGGCGACACCATGGCGCATGCGATCCTGCCCGGCGCCGCCGTCGGATTCCTGATTGCCGGGCTCAATCTGTACACCATGGCGGCGGGCGGGCTGGTTGCCGGGCTCGCGGTCGCGCTCTCGGCGGGCGCGGTGGCGCGCCTCACCCAGCTCAAGGAGGATGCTGCGCTCGCCGCTTTCTTCCTGATGTCGCTCGCACTCGGCGTCACTATCGTGTCGATGCGCGGCACCAATGTCGATCTGCTCAATTTCCTGTTCGGCAGTGTGCTGGCACTCGATGATCAGACCCTGATTCTGATGGCGGCGATCACCACGCTGTCGCTCATCATTTTTGCTGTGATCTGGCGTCCGCTGGTGCTCGAATCGGTCGATCCGGGGTTCCTGCGCTCGGTCAGCCGGGCAGGGGGGCCGGCGCACATCGCCTTTCTCACGCTGGTGGTGATGAATCTCGTTGCCGGTTTTTTCGCGCTCGGCACGATTCTCTCGGTCGGGATCATGATCATACCAGCGGCGATCGGACGGTTCTGGGCGCGCGACATCACCAGCATGATTCTGATCGCGATCGCGGCCGGTATCTTGTCGGGACTGGTTGGCCTCATCGTGTCGTTTCATGCCGGCACGCCATCCGGCCCGTCCATTATTCTCGTAGCGGGCGCCCTGTACGTGCTGTCGGTGCTGTTCGGCCGGATCGGCGGGATCGTGCCGCGTCTTTTTCCGAGACGCCATCTCGAGGCGTA
>CAZTTL010000400.1:0-2907 GCA_964616635.1 uncultured Rhodoplanes sp.
CCGTCACGCCGTCCTTGGTGATGCGCGGCGCGCCGAACGACTTGTCGAGCACCACATTGCGGCCCTTGGGACCGAGCGTGATCTTCACCGCATTGGCGAGAATGTCGACGCCGCGCAGCATGCGATCGCGTGCCTCGCTGGAAAAACGTACGTCTTTGGCCATTTCAGAGTTCTCCGGTCATCCGGTTTGCGCCTGCCGCGCGGCGCCCGGGGCGTCACGATGCAGATTAGGGTTGAGGGGTGGGTCTGCCTGAAAGGGTGGCTATTCACGGCGTCGGCGCGATCCCGGCAAAGCCCGATCCCGCAAACAGCCAAACCGTTACTTCTCGATGACGCCCATGACGTCGGACTCCTTCATGATCAGGAGATCCTCGCCATCGAGCTTGACTTCGGTGCCTGACCATTTGCCGAACAGCACGCGGTCACCAACCTTGAGATCGATCGGGATGAGCTTGCCCGCCTCGTCGCGGCCGCCGGCGCCGACGGCGATCACTTCGCCCTGCTGCGGCTTTTCTTTCACCGTGTCGGGAATGATAATGCCGCCGGAAGTCTTTTCCTCGGCCTCGATGCGGCGCACGACGACGCGGTCGTGCAAGGGGCGGAACTTGGTTTTCGCCATGCTGTCCTCATTGGCCGCCACCAGGCGGCTTTAATGTGCTGATGAAGGGCTCAAGAAACCCGTTTCCCGGACGCTAGCACTTCGACCCTGCGAGTGCTAATCACGGCGCACATAGGGACCTGGGCGAGGGGTGTCAAGAACCCGCGTAGTCGGTGAGCGCGCGGCGGGGTGAGAACCCCTCGGTCTTTGGTTACGATTTGTATTTGCCGGCGACGCCATCGAATCGCCAATCTGGCAAGGCGAACAGTGCTTGGGAATTGCAGTATGCGCGGTGCGGGGTGCGCGGTGCGGGGCGCTCAGAACGGATACCCGAATGATGGCGCCGGCGGTTGGGCGTCATTTGACGTGGCGTCGTTAATGTTCAGCGCGTAGACCTGCTTGCGCTGCGTCGCCGGGGCGGCCACAGTGCAGCGCTGATTGTCGGAGATGCCATGACTGGTTCGTTCAAGAGTCTTTCGCTGGCGCTGATCGGGCCTGCAGCCGCGCTGGGCCTCACGCTGTCGCTCGCGGGCTGCACCGGCTCGCTGCCCTCGCTGACCGGCACCGCATCGCCGCCGCCGCCGTCCGGGCCCCTGCCGCCGCCCAGTTTTCAGCCTGAGGATATCGTCGGCCGCTGGGGCCTCGGCGCCTATCATCGCCCGCAAGACCGTGCCCGCACCGAGGCCGCCGCCCGCGCCCAGTGCACGCAGCCTTACGTGATCAATCGCAGTTCAGTCGGCGTCTCGATGCTCGGCTACGACAACCCCCAAGTGCAGGACATGTTCGTCAAGGGGAGCTACGAGGGCAAGACCTATATCGGCCCTACGCCCCAGCCAGGCGGGCCGGGTGACCGCGAAGTGGTCTCCTTCGATGGCCGCGTGCTCGTGCTCAAATGGGTGGAATCGGAGGTGGCCGGCCGCTACGGCACCATGGTTCTCGTGCGCTGCGGCGCGAAGGGAACGACCAAGAAGAAGAAGCCCAAGACCGCCAAGACGCAGTGACGGCGTTCTCCGGTCGGGAGGACCGTCACCGCCCCCATGTTCAGGTCCCGGAGTTTGCTTAAAGGCCCGTGGCGGGCACTGCCCGTGCTCGGCGTCACCCAGATTTTTGCCTGGGGCTGCCTCTATTATCCGCCGGTCTTGATCGTGCCGCTGATCGCCGCCGAGCGCGGCTGGTCGGCATCGTTTGCAATGAGTGGCTATTCGGCCGCCCTGCTCACCGGCGGGCTGGTGGCGCCGATCGTGGGGCGCACGATCGACCGCCGCGGCGGCCATATGGTGATGACAGTTGGCGCGCTGATGGGTGCGGCAGGCCTTGCTGCGCTGACCGTCGCCAGCCATCCGGTCAGCTATATTGCCGCCTGGATGCTGGTCGGCGCGGCGATGTCCGCGTCGCTCTATGAGTCGGCCTTCGCCACGCTGGGACGCATTTTCGGGATGGCTGCCCGGCAGCCGATCACGATCCTCACCTTTGTCGGCGGCCTGTCCTCGACCGTTGGCTGGCCGGCAACCCAGTTCCTGCTGCATACGATCGGGTGGCGCGGCTGCTATCTTGTCTATGCCGCCCTGCTGGTCGCGATCAGCGCGCCGCTGCTGGCGTTCGCGCTGCCGCGCGAGCGCGCCGATCTCAGCGCTCCGCCACGCAAGAGCGCCGTTCCGCACGGCCCGACGGTGCCACCGCGCGGATGGCCGTTCTTGCTGGTCACGGCCGGACTCTCGGCCTATGCCTTCATTCCCTCCGGCCTGTCGGCGCACCTGATTGCGATCTTCGAACGCGGCGGTCTCGACGCGACCACGGCAGTCGCCGTCGGCATGCTGTTCGGGCCGAGCCAGGTCCTGGCGCGTGCCTGCGAGTTCGCCTTCGGCGCGCGGGCGCACCCGCTCACGATGGCGCGCTTCGCCTTTGCCCTGATCACCTGCAATTTCATCGTGCTGCTGATTGCCGGCATCACGACGCCGCTCGCTGCGCTGTTCTACATCCTGTTCGGCGCCAGCAACGGCCTGGTTACCATTGCCCGCGGCACGGTGCCGCTTTCCCTGTTCGGCGCTTCCGGATTTGGCGTCGTGGTCGGGCGGATGGCAGCGCCGTGGCTGCTGATGCAAGCGGCGTCACCGCTCGTTCTGGCCGTGGTGATCGAGCACTTTTCCGATTTCGGCGCGCTCACGCTCACCGGCCTGTTCGCAGCCCTTGCGCTCGCCTGCTTCTTTGCAATCCGCCAGCCGCGCCCGGCCGGCAATTGAAGCCGCCGCGCCGTTAAAGCATCGTGCGCGAAAGTGGGAACCGGTTTCGCGAAAACACGATGCGACAAC
>CAZTTL010000401.1:0-2900 GCA_964616635.1 uncultured Rhodoplanes sp.
GGAAGCGCTTAGTGCCAGGGAAACGCGGCGCGCCGCTGGCTGGAGGAGAGCGTTTCATGGCCAAACTGACGGGGAAAGTGCTGATTGCACAAGGCGGCGGTCCGACCGCCGTGATCAACCAGTCGCTCGCCGGCGCGGTGCTGGAAGCGCGCAAATATGCGGAAGTCACCAAGGTCTATGGCGCGCTGAACGGCGTGCGCGGCATCGTCAATGAGGAACTGGTCGACCTTACGCAGGAGACGACGCAGAACCTGATCCAGGTCGGCAAGACTCCGTCGAGCGCGCTGTTCTCAACGCGCGACAAGCCGGACGCGGCCTATTGCAAAGAGATCTTCAAAGTCTGCCAGGCGCATGACGTGCGCTACTTCTTCTATATCGGCGGCAACGACTCCTCCGACACCGTGCATATCGTCAACGAGTCCTCGAAAGAGGCGGGCTATGAGATGCACTGCGTGCACATCCCCAAGACCGTCGACAACGATCTCGTCATCAACGATCACACCCCGGGCTGGCCCTCGGCAGCGAAATATGTGGCGCAGGCCTTTGCCGGTTACAATCTCGACAATCGCGCGCTGCCCGGCGTGTTCATCGGCATCGTGATGGGCCGCCATGCCGGCTTCCTCACCGGCGCGGCGGCGCTCGGCCGCCAGTTCCCCGACGACGGTCCGCATTATGTCTACGTGCCGGAAAGCGTGTTCTCGGAAGAGCAGTTTCTCGGCGACGTGAAGACGGCGATGGACAAATATGGCCGCTGCATCATTGCGGTGAGCGAGGGTATTCACGACAGCGACGGCACGCCGATGATGGTCAAGTTCTCCGGCCGCATGGAGAAGGACGCACATGGCAATGTGCAGCTTTCGGGCTCCGGCGCGCTCGGCGACATGCTCGCTGACCTCGTCACCACGCAGCTCAAGCTCAAGCGTGTGCGCGCCGACACGCTCGGCTATGCCCAGCGCTCGTTTCTCGGCTGCGTCTCCGATGTCGACCAGACCGAGGCGTGGGAAGTCGGCGAGAAGGCGGCGCAGTTCGCCATCGGCCATGACATGACCGGCTCGGTCACCATCAACCGCGTCGGCGAATATGCGGTCGATTACCGGCTGGTGGCGCTGAAAGAGATTGCCGCCAAGACCAAGGTCATGCCGAAGGAATTCATCGCTGACGCCGGCAACGACGTGACGCCTGCCTTTATGCAATACGCCAAGCCGCTGCTTGGTTCCGGCTTCCCCGGCATGCATCGGCTGCGCGCGCCAAAGGTGGAAAAGATCCTCAAGAAGTAAGAAGGGAAGGCGCTGCGGCGCCTTCAGGGCGCCGTGGCGACATTACCTTGGCTGTGGGCCGTGATCACCGTGATCGCGGCCGCGGCGCAGACCGCACGCAATGCGGCGCAGCGCCAGCTCACGGGCGAACTCGGCACCGTGGGTGCGACCCATGTGCGCTTTCTGTTCGGGCTGCCGTTTGCCCTGGTCTTTCTCGGCATGATCTGGCTCGGGCTCGGCAGTGCACTGCCGCGGCCGGGCTTGGCATTTTTTCTCTGGGCGTCCGCCGGCGCGCTGGCGCAGATCGTCGCGACCGCGATGATGCTCGCCGCGATGAACGAGCGCTCCTTCGTGGTGACGATCGCCTATACCAAGACCGAACCGGTGCAGGTCGCGCTGTTCGGCTTGGCCTTTCTCGGCGACCGCCTGACGGTGCCGATGCTCGTTGCCATTCTGGCGGCGACCGGCGGCGTCATGGTGATGTCGTTGCGGCCGGGCCAGAGCGGCGGCGTGCGCCCGACGCTGCTCGGGCTCCTTGCCGGCAGTTTTTTCGCGCTTTCCGCCGTCGGCTTTCGCGGTGCCATTATCAGCCTGGCCTCGGCGGATCGTCTCCTCGCGGCAAGCTTCACGCTGTGCGCTGCTCTCGCGCTGCAGGCGGTATTGCTCTCGCTCTATCTTCTGGTGCGCGAGCGCGCGGTGCTCCTCGCGATCGCACGCGCCTGGCGCGGCTCGCTGCTTGCCGGCTTCATGGGGGCGTTTGCCTCGCAATGCTGGTTCTTCGCCTTCGCACTGACGACGGCGGCGAATGTGCGCACGCTGGCGCTGGTCGAAATCCTGTATGCGCAGGCGGCATCGCGCTTAGCCTTCCGGCAGCGCACGACGCCGCGCGAAGTCCTC
This sequence comes from uncultured Rhodoplanes sp., assembly GCA_964616635.1. GTDB lineage: Bacteria > Pseudomonadota > Alphaproteobacteria > Rhizobiales > Xanthobacteraceae > Rhodoplanes. The sequence goes on from CAZTTL010000401.1 coordinate 2,154, forward strand.
GGCATCGTGCTCATCATCGCCGGAGTCGGATTATTGCTCGCGCTGCAGTGACGCGTTGCGCGACAGCGGCTCCTTCGCAGATCGGCGCGTTGACAAAATGGCGGCGGCTTTCGATGATCCGGCATGGACCTGTTGGAACCGTCGCTGGCGACCTCCTGGACGCGCTTCAGGCGCAATTATCTGCGGCCGTGGCGAACGGTCCGCTACGGTGACATTCGCGTCTATTACAAGAAGCATCTGGACGGCGGTGGCTCGGCCTTTGGGCAAGCATATGTTCGGTTCCTGAAAGAGTGCGGAATGCCCAGGCAGCAGCGCGTATTCGAGTGGTGCGCGGGGCCCGCCTTCATCGGGTTTTCGCTGCTCGCTCACGGGCTGTGCGAAACCTTGTGTCTTGCCGATATCAACGAGCTTGCGGTCGATGCCTGCAGGCGGACGATCGATGCCAACAAGCTTGCCGATCGCGTGTCTGTGTATCAGTCCGATAATCTCACGGGCATCCCGGCAACCGAGCAATGGGACCTGGTTGTTGGCAATCCACCCTTCTATAACGAACCGCGACCGTGGTGTATCCGGTCGCACGACAAGGACTGGCACATTCATCGCCAATTCTTTGCCGATGTCGGGCGCTTTCTCAAACCCGGCGGCGTCATCCTCCTGCAAGAAGCGAACGACGCGTCAACGCCTGAAGATTTCCGCGAGATGATCGAGGCGGCAGGCCTCGCCATCGTGCTCATTCACAACAGCAAG
>CAZTTL010000402.1:0-2894 GCA_964616635.1 uncultured Rhodoplanes sp.
TTTCTGGCATCGTCGCCATGGCAGCAACCGAAGCCGGCGTCGTCTATGAGGGAGCCTTTGGCAGCCGGCGTCTTCACGACAAGCCGGCGATGACGCGCGACACCATCTTCGGTGTCGCCTCGATGGTGAAGCTGATCACGACGGTGGCGGCACTGCGCCTGGTCGAGCAAGGCAAGCTCTCGCTCGAGGCGCCGGTGCCCGCTATCGATCCGGCGATCGGCGCCCCGCAAGTTCTCGATGGCTTTGATGCGGCCGGCAAACCGCTGTTGCGGCCCGCCAAGCGGCCGATCACGCTCCATCATCTTCTCACCCACACCTCCGGCTTCGTCTACCGGCTGTGGGACCGTGAGGCGCTGCAATATTCCAAGGCCATCAGGAAGCTATCGGCCGCCGAGCGAAAGAAGCTTCCGCGGGCGCCCCTGATGTTTGATCCCGGCGAGCGCTGGCAATACGGCGGCAGCATCGATTGGGTCGGGCGCCTCGTGCGAGCGGTGAGCGGCGAGACGCTGGATGTGCATTTTCGCAAGCACATCTTCGACCCGCTCGGCATGAACGATACCGGCTTCGTCCTTTCGCCAGCGCAGTGGGCGCGCAAGGCGAGCGGGCATCGCCGCCGGCGCGACGGATCGTTGAAGGCCGCACCGCTTGTGCATCGGCCGAAGCGGCCGCCCCCGCCACAAGCCTTTACCGGCGGTGGCGGCATCTATTCGAGCGCGCCGGACTATCTCACACTGCTCCGCATGCTGATGCACGGCGGCACGCTCAATGGCGCGCGCATTCTGCGCCCCGAAACAGTCGCGCTGATGGGACAGAATCAGATCGGCCAGATCGACGTCGGCGTGCTGCACACCACCAGGCCGGCAATCTCCAATGACGTCGATTTCTTTCCCGGCATCACGCTGAAATGGGGTTTTGGCCACATGATCACGACGCAGCCGGTGCCGGGAGGCCGCAGCGCCGGCAGTCTCACGTGGGCCGGCATTGCCAACACCTATTATTGGCTCGATCCAACCAAGCGCATCGCCGCTGTGTTCATGACCCAGGTGCTGCCGTTCGCCGATGAGCGCGTGTTGGGCGCCTATCGGCGGTTCGAGCGCGGCATCTATGCGGCGGCAAAAGCCGGCCACATCAAAGCCGGTTGACGGATGCGGTTCTGATCCCGGAGATACAGCGGCAACATCCGGCATCTACCGCCCGGTGTCCTTGATGCGCTCGAAGGCGGCAAGGGCGCGGGCGCGCGCGGCTTTGTGCTCGATGATCGGCGCCGGATAATTTTGGCCAAGCGTGACGCCGGCGGCGGCGAGCAGCGTGGGCGGCGCGCGTTCGGGCGTGTGGATCACATCGTCAGGCAAACCCGCGAGTTCGGGGACCCAGCGGCGCACATAGGTGCCGGCGGGATCGAATTTCTGGCCCTGCAGCGCTGGATTGAAGATGCGGAAATAGGGCGCGGCATCGGCGCCCGAGCCGGCAACCCACTGCCAGTTGGCCGGATTGTTGGCGATATCGGCATCGACCAGCGTGTCCCAGAACCAGCGCTCGCCCGCGCGCCAGTCGATCAGCAGATGCTTGGCGAGAAACGAGGCCGTGACCATGCGCACGCGGTTGTGCATCCAGCCGGTCGCCCACAATTCGCGCATGCCGGCGTCGACAATGGGAAAACCAGTCTCGCCGCGCTGCCATGCTCTCAGTGCGGCGGCATCGTCGCGCCAGGGAAACGCATCGAAGCGGGCCTGCACATTGCGTGTGGCGAGATCGGGATGTTGCGCGAGCAGGTGATGACAGAACTCGCGCCAAATGAGTTCGGCGATGAATTTCTCGGCGCCGGTCTCAACTGAAGCGCCGGCCCCAGCGGCTTCACGCGCCGCTGCGACCGCATGCCAAACCTGGAACGGACTGATCTCGCCGAACCGTAGATGCGGCGATAGCCGCGAGGTGCCGGCGCGGTCGGGCCGGTCGCGCTCATCGGCATAGGCGCCGAGCGCCGTATCTGCGAATACGCCGAGTTTTTCGCGCGCCGCCTCTTCGCCGCGCGTCCAATGCGCCAAAAAACCGGCGGCCCAGTCCGGCGCGCGCGGCTCGAGCTTCCAGTCGTCGAGTCGCTCTGACGCGATCGCAGCGGCGCCATTGATCGCACGCGGCGCGGGGAGGGGCCCCCGCGGGGGCTCAAGCGAACGCAGATGGCGCAGGAACGGGGTGAACACGGCAAACGGCGCGCCCGCGCGCGTGCGCACGTCCTCGGGTGCAAACAGCAGCGAGGCCTGAAACGTGTGAACCGCGACGCCGCGTGCGGCGAGCATTTCCGCGACCGCCTGGTCGACGGCGGCGCCGGCCGGATCATGCCGCCGGTTCCAGAAAACCGTCGTCGCCGCGGCCTCCGACACCAGGGCCGGAATGACGCGCATTGCCGCACCGCGCCGCAAGGTCAGGCGGGCCCCGCGTTTTTCAAGCGCGGCAGCGAGTGCGCGCAGCGAACCGGAAAGCCACCAGCGGCTGGCGGCGCCAAGCGGACGCAAGCCCGCGCTCTCCTCGTCCAGCACGAACACGCAGACGACCGGCCGGCCGGACTCGGCCGCCGCGGCAAGCGCCGGATTGTCGGCGACGCGCAGGTCGTCGCGGAACCAGACGATCGCCGGTGGGGCGATTAAGCTGGAATCAGAGCGAGACATCGCCGCTTAGCCTACTCGACCATGAGCGGGAGCGGGAATAGGCGGCGCATGGTTCGAGACGCGCAGCTTCGCTGCGCTCCTCACCATGAGGCGGAGCAATATGCGGAAAAGCGGCTGGTCTCACCCTCATCGCTGAGGAGTGGCCGAAGGCCGCGTCTCGAAGGATGCTCATCCGCACTGCCGCCGATTATGCTTCGAGACGGCGCTTCGTGCCTCCTGGCCATGAGG
>CAZTTL010000403.1:0-2889 GCA_964616635.1 uncultured Rhodoplanes sp.
ATCGGAATTCGCTCTATTTCTCTTTGAGTGATCGCATTTTCTGCGGCGAACCGGCATCCACCCCCGGATCAAGTGTCCGAGGGCATGCTTCGCCGGAAAATGCTCTCAGCCCAGCATCGCCCCGCAGGCGCGCCTTTACTTCAGGCGGCGCGAATGGTCGCGAGGAATTTCTCCACCTCATAGCTCAGCCGGTTACTTTCGCTCGAAAGCGATTTCGCCGAGGTGAGCATCTGCGTGGACGCCTCGCCGGTTTCGACTGCGCCCTTGTTGACATCGCCGATATTGCGCGCGACCTCGCTGGTGCCCTGTGATGCCTGCTGAACGTTGCGCGCTATCTCCTGAGTGGCGGCGCCTTGCTCCTCCACCGCCGCTGCGATCGCCGCAGCAATTTCCGCGATATGGCCGATCGTCGATCCGATCTCCTTGATCGCGCCGACCGATTCCTGCGTCGCTGACTGCATCCCGGAAATCTGCGACGCGATCTCGTCGGTCGCCTTTGCGGTCTGGGCTGCCAGCGCTTTCACCTCCTGGGCTACGACCGCAAAACCCTTGCCGGCCTCGCCGGCGCGCGCGGCCTCGATCGTGGCGTTGAGCGCCAATAGATTGGTCTGCTCGGCGATCGCCGTAATGAGCTTGATTACGTCGCCGATGCGTCCCGCCGCCTGCGACAACTCGTTGATGCGCTGATCGGTCTTTGACGCCTGCTTTACCGCCTCACTGGCGATGCGGCTGGAGTCCTGAACCTGGCGGCTGATCTCGCTGACCGAGGACGCCATTTCGTTGGTCGCCGAGGCGACCGCCTGCACATTGGTCGACGATTCCTCGGAAGCCGAAGCCACCGTGCCAGCCATCTGCTGGGTTACCTCTGCCGTTCGCGTGAGCGCACCGGCCGTGGCTTCGAGTTCGGTCGATTCCGAAGACACTGTTTTGACGATCCCGCCAACCGCCTGCTCGAACGCGTCGGCAAGCTTGCGCATCGCCACGCGCTTCTCTTCGGCCGTGCGCTTCTCCTGCTCGGCCTGCTGCGCGCGCAGTTGTTCGGTCTCGATCATGTTGTCCTTGAACACCTGGACCGAGAGAGCCATGGTGCCCACCTCGTCACGACGATTGGTACCGGGAACGTCAACCGCGGTGTCCCCGCCGGCGAGGATTTTCATCACGCCGGTCAGCGCGCCGAGCGGGCCGGTAATCGATCGCGTGATCCAGAGGGCGCCGCCAAATACCAACACGAAGACGACGCCGCAGCCAATAATGATCGTGAGGCGAGCGGTCGCGTATTGGCTCTGTGCCGCCTGCGCCAGTTCGGCAGATACCTTGCGGTGTTGCTCCAGAAGCTCGGCGGCCAGCTTTTTGGCCTCATTGAACAGCGGCAGGATCTTAACCGTCACGTCGATGCCGAGCTGATTATAGTCCTCGACCTTGTCGAGATTGGCGAGCTTGGCGGCAGGCCGCAAACCCTCATCGGCGAGTTTCGCCATGGCCGCCTGGAGCTGGCTCGCTTTGTCCTTGAACAGTGCCCCCGCCGGCGATTGCTGATACTTACGGAAAAGCGCCTGCATGTTCTGAATGGCCTTTTCCGTGGCTGCGGTGTGCAGCGTCACCGGGTGGTTGTGATATTTGGCGGCAGGAAGCGACGGATTATGCAGGCTCGCTGCAAGCAGCTGGCGGTAGGCTTCCTGAATCATCTCATTGAGTTGCGCCATCTGTTCGACTGGCTTCTGGGCCTCCTGGTCGGTGCGCACGAGCATATTCTGGACAGTGGCTGTCGAAATCACACCGATCGTCCCAATCAGCAATAGGGCGGCGATGCTGATTGCAGTCAGCAGGATCAACCTTGTTCCAATTTTCAGGCGGGAAAGCATCTGCGTAGTCCTTACTTGTCGGCTTATTGTGGTAGTGATCGACCTGATTTTAGATGCAAATATTAAGGAATTATTAGCGATACAAAATTGGAAACTACTAGGTCTTTTCGGTTAACTCAATTGAGTTCACTAACACATGGACTAACTCTACTAGTGCAAGAGTCAGGGTTGATGGTAACCAATCACCGTTGACCACGCGAATAGAAGCGAGCGAGCGCGAGGGCCATCGCCCCGAAGCTCCACAGCCTCACGACTTGGCATTAGTGCCAAAGCTGCGCAGATCGGACTGGGCTTCCGCCGCGCTCTCAAAAATATGCGGGGCGACGCCGCGCCGCTCCAGCGATTCGCCGAGCTTCATGCGCAGGAAGCCGCTGGTCGTGTAGCGCGACACGCCGGAATAGTAATTGTCCATCAGGCCGCGCACCATCGCCGAATACTCGTCGAGCAGTTCCGGCACGATGGAGAAGTTGTCGTAATTGACGATCGTATAGACGCGGTGGCCGATCGGCTTGAGCTTTTCCTCGGCTGCCGCTTTGATGGCGCGGATATCGGCGCGGCTGCGCACCGGCAGGCGCTCGAAATTGACGAAGAACAGGTTCTGCTGCGGATCGAAGGTGAAGCGCTGGTCGAGCGGAAGCCGCAGCATGTCGTCGCGCAAATCCATCACCGCCTCGCGAAAGATGCGGGCGTCCATCAGTTGCGGCTCGGCGCGGATGATCGGCTTGAAGTCCATCTGCGCGAGGACGTCGCGCTCGATGTCGATGCCGGGCGCGACCTCGATGAGTTCGAGCCCGTCGCGGCGGAGCGCGAACACACAGCGCTCGGTGATGTAGAGCACCGGCTGGCCGCGGGCCGCAGCAAAGGCGCCACTGAAGGTCACGTGCTCGACCTCGTCGACGAATTTCTTCGCCGTGCCGTCCTGCAGGATCGCAAGCTTGCCGTCGCCGGTCGCGATCTGCAGCTTGCCCGCCGTGAAGGTGCCGACGAACACCACCTTCTTGGCGTTCTGGCTGATATTGATGAAGCC
>CAZTTL010000404.1:0-2787 GCA_964616635.1 uncultured Rhodoplanes sp.
CGGCAGACCCGGCACTGATCATGGTCGCCTCGATCTCGGCGCGTGGCAGCGCCAAAGCGGCCCTCGCCTACTACGATCATCTTCGCCGCGACGATTACTATACACGTGGCGGAGAGCCGCCCGGCCGCTGGGCCGGCCAAGGCGCGGAGCGGCTGAGCCTGCACGGGCCGGTGACGCAGGCGGAATTCGAGGCGGCGCTGAGCGGCGTCGATCCCAAGACCGGTGAACGCCTCGTTCGGCAAGGCGGTCGCGCACGCCAGCATTCGGCCGGCTGGGACATGACGTTCAGCGCGCCAAAATCCGTCTCCGTCCTTTGGGCACTGTCGAATGAACCCGAGCGGCAGGCGATCGAGCAGGCGCATCGATCCGCCGTGCTGGCAGCGACGGCGCATCTCGAGCGCAATTCGGCCTGGGCGCGACGCGGCCGGGCCGGCACCATGCGGGAACAGACGGCCGGGTTGCTGATGGCGCAGTTCGATCATCACACCAGCCGCGACTCCGACCCGCAGCTCCATACCCATAGCTTCATCTTCAACCTGGCGCCTCGCCGGGACGGGAGCTGGGGCGCCATCGTCAGCCGAGAGCTGTACAAGGCGCAGAAGGACGCCGGCGCCGTCTACCGCCGCGCGTTGGCGAGTGAGCTGGAACGATTGGGTTATCGTCTGGATCGCGAAAAGGACGGCTTCCGTGTCGCCGCGATCCCGCGCGATATTGAACGGGCGTTCTCGAAACGGCGGCAAGCGGTCGAGGAGGCCGCGCGCGTACACGGCTACAAGACGGCCAAAGGCATGGAGCTGGCGACGCTGCGGACCCGCCGCGCGAAGCGGGAAGCGAGGCTCGACGGATTGTTCGAGACCTGGCAGACGGAGGCCAAGGCATTGGGATTCGAGCTGGGCCGGGAGCGTCAGCACGCGCGGCCGATCACGTCAGCGACTGAGCGATCCCATGTCGCGCCGATGGCCGGCCGGCTCAATGGCTCCGCACAGTCCGCGCCGGCCGCCGCTCCTGCCGCGACAGTTCAGCAGCCGGCGGCACAGCTCGGAAGCCAGCTCGGACAGGTTCTGCGGTCCCTGGACCAGCCGTCCGGCATGGCGGGCATCAAAGTCAGGCTCCGCCAATCGGATCGCGAAAGGGAACGGGATTGACGATGAATCCCCCGCGGTGCTCGCCCTCGATCCGATGATGCCGAAGTTGTCCATTTGCCGATCGCATCACGGCTCGCGACGCGCGACGCTGGTAGCTTCGCCGGCCTTGACGAGCCTGCCAACCGACCGGGCTTGGCATCGGATCGATGGCTTGGATTGCCATTCGCGGCCTGAATACGGGATAACAAAGACCAAGCCGTTGAGCGGAGCCGGCTTCTTCCATCGGATGTAGCCATCTGTAAACGGCGCCGTAATCGGCGCTGCCCGGCTCAAAGTCGGTCTACAACTATCGGGTTTCAGCGCGAGCCCGCTGGGATGTCAGCACGGCAGGTGCATAGGGTGTGAGAATTCTTAGCCTTCCTGTTTGCGTCTGAATTCTTACCGTTTCCGTGGGCGTGGACTCCGAAAGGTCCTGCGATACCGTGCAATGATCTGCGATGCGGAGAAAATCGCCCGTCATGCCTCAACTGGTGACGAATGGTGATCAAAGAAGCCGTGACTCGTCAGCGTCGTGACGAAAATTAGGGCGGCTTGCCATCAGGGCGGCTGCGGATTCCCTGCAGCCGGAGCGTCGAACGGAGCGAGGTTTGACGCCTTGTCGGAACGTTCTGGCTTCGCCGTATTGGAGCGCTCCATCGGGCGCGGCGGCCATCAACTGACGCGGATCCCGGTCATGAAGGAGAGGGTCGGAGGCGCGGGCGGCGCGTCGAGAAACGCGTGCGGGACCTCGCTGCCGGTCTGTCGCCATGTCGAAGTTCGGTGCGTCGACCTTCATGACGAGCGTCGAAACCGCCGTCGGGGACGGGCAAGTCGGACCATTCTGCGACCGACGATGAGCGGCGACGGCACGAAGGTCGGGCAGGCGTTGGAGCGCTTACTCGGCCGCACCGTCTCGTTCGTGATCCGGCGCCGCCGCCGCGATGTTTGAACACGGCAAAGACCTCGTTTCCGTTATGGCGGACGCTCGGCCAGGAGCCCGGCGAGGCGGACGCGGATGGGGCCGTCAGCCCGCAACGAACGCCCTCGCGGACTGCGTCACGTAGCGTACGATAGACGCGCGGCTCGCGCTCCCCTGAGTCAGTGAGTTACCATAGCTCGCCGCTCGGTTGACGCCAGATGAGGGCATGCGACAGCCTCGGTTCGGCACCGACCAATTGCCAAGCCAGTCTATCGCATGCTCAGCAGTCCGACACGCCCGGCGGTTCTTACTTGCCCAATATGCTGCGGCTATCTCCGCTATAAACGTGCGAGCGCCCCCGCCGGCGGGCGGGGCGTCGCAAGCTCGATCGGGGTCAGTCGCCGATGCGACGCGACCAGATCAGCGCGAGGCCATCCTCGACCTCGACCAGCGAGGCGTAGATCGGGGCCGGGAAGCTTGGATCGTCGAGCTTGACCGAGAGGTATTCGCGGCCTTCATTCGAGGTCTTCCGCCACGCGGCGCCCAGGTCGATGTTCGTCCGTCCCGCATAGATGCGGAAGTCGGGGGCCTTGTCGTTGGTCTTGTCGACCGGCGTGATCCGCGCCTTGACGTTGAGGGTGAGGGTCTTCACCGAGCCGGCATAGTCGCCGTTCTCGGACTTCGTGAAGCTGCCGATGGTCGCCATCTTCGTCTCCTGTTTCTCGTCGGGCCGCGCCTATCGCG
>CAZTTL010000405.1:0-2777 GCA_964616635.1 uncultured Rhodoplanes sp.
TGGTGGCCTGGGCGCGCGATGAAATCCTGAAGCTCTTGCACCCGTTCATGCCGTTCGTAACGGAGGAATTGTGGCGCGTCACCGCTAAACCTGAGCAGCCCGTAATCGGTATCGAGGAACTCGCTGCTGCCCTCGCAGACGCACGCAAAATTTCGAAGAAAAAGGCCAAGGCAATTATTCGCGACCTAGTGCATATTATCACGCAGCACCTGAAGAATGGTGAACGCATTCGTCTCACTAATTTCGGAAGCTTTTCAGTTGGCAAGCGCGCTGCCCGCATGGGCCGCAATCCGGCGACTGGCGAGCCGATTCAGATCAAGGCGAGCAAAACTGTTGGCTTCCAGGCTGCCAAGAGACTTAAGGAAGCGATAGCGCCTTCTCCATCTCTCACCGACAACGGGGAGGAGTGGGGTGAGTTGCTCGCTCTTAGTTCCTGGCCGGCGCTATCCTTCGCCGATGACAAAGCCGAGGCCGAGATCGGCTGGGTGATCGATCTGGTCACCGCCATTCGCTCGGTGCGCGCCGAGATGAACATCACCGCGCAGATACCTTTGGTGCTGGCGGCGGCCTCGGCAGAAACGCAAGAGCGCGCCGAACGTTGGGGCACGTTCATCAAGCGACTGGCGCGCGTTTCCGAAATCTCTTCCGCCGATGCCGCGCCGCAAGGCTGCGTGCAACTCGTAGTGCGCGGCGAGGTGGCCGCCCTGCCGCTCAAGGGCGTCATCGATCTCGCCGCCGAGCGCGCGCGCCTCGCCAAGGAGATGCAGAAGGCCGACGCCGACATCGCGCGCGTCGACGCCAAGCTCGGCAATGCCAATTTCGTCGCGCGCGCGCCGGAAGAGGTGGTCGAGGAGGAAAAAGAAAAGCGCGAGGAGGCGCTCGCCCGCAAAACCAAGATCGCCGAGGCGCTCGAGCGGCTCAAGGGCGCGGCGTAATTTGTTGTCGTCCCGGCCACGCGAGCGGAAGCGAGTGCGAGCCGGGACCCATACGCCGTGTCCTATCGATGGGGCACGGCGTATGGGTCCCCGCTTTCGCGGGGACGACCGATCGAGATGCTGGATGAGCGACGCGGCCTGGTGCTTGACAGTGCCGGGCAACGGCGCGCTATCGTCGCCGAAAATCGTGCAAGAGGTCAGCGGATGCGCGGGATAATTCTGGCGGTTGCGCCCGACGGGACCTACGGGCAGCTCTCGGCCGAGGACGGCCAGCGCTACAGCTACTGGACCAGCGAAATACGCAATGGCCGCGGGCAGGTCGGGCAGGGCGTCGATTTCCAGCTGTGGGAAGGTCAGCCGATCGATATTTTCGTCCTGGCCGATCCCGCCCCGTCCCGGGGCGCGTCGCCGCAGCGCCCCGGCGCGCCGCAGCCGGCGGGCTACGGCGCCGCGGTACCCGCCTACGCCGCCGTATCGTCGCCCTACGCCGCCGCGGCCGCGGCGATCCCGCCGCTCGATTATTGGATCACGCTGTTCACCTCGCCGGCGGGACGCATTTCGCGCCGGCAATTCTGGCTGCACGGCGTGCTGCCGATCGTTGTTTGCAGCCTCGTGCTCGGCTGGATCCCGGTCCTCGGTGCGCTGGTGACGCTGGCGCTGACCTGGGCGTCGATCTGCATCTGTTTCAAGCGCTTCCACGATCTCGGCTATCCCGGCTGGTGGAGCCTGCTCAATATCGTCCCGATGCTGCTGGCGGCGTTTCTGACCGGGGCGTCGTTCTTCATGACCGGGTTTGGCTTTGCCTGGCTGCTGGCGGAGGTGCTTTGGGGGCTGGCCCTCGTCGTTTGGGTCGTCCAGATGGCGCTGGTCTATCTGCACGTCGGCCAACCGGGGCCGAATGAATACGGTCCCGATCCGCTCGGCGGCGCTTGAGCGTGGCCGCGGAACGATAATGCTCGATCCCAACAACCAGCCGGGCGGGCCGAACCTGATCCTCACCGCCAAGAGCGCCGAGAAGGTGCAGTTTTTCGACGCTGAAGCGCTCGCGCTAACGGCTGAGATCGCCATGCCGGGTTCGACCCACGAAATGGTGCGCTCGGCCGACGGCGCGACGGTCTACGCCTCGGTCTATGGCGGCGGCATCTTCGGCAAGAACAAAGATCCCGACCGCCGCATCGCGGTCATTGATCTGGCAACGAAGTCGCTTGTCCGCACCATCGACGTCGGCGCCAACATCGCGCCCCATTCGGTGATGATGGACGAGGGCGGCACGCTGTGGGCGACCGCCGAATTGGCCAATGCGGTGCTGGCGATCGAACCGGGCAACGACGAGATCGCGCGCATCGATATCGGCGGCGCGCCGCACTGGATCGCGGTCAGCCATGCGACCGGCAAGCTGTTCGCCTCGTTCAAGACCAGGGATGCCGTCGCGGTGCTCGATCTTGAGCAGCGCAAATGCATCGACCTCATCACCATCCCGCACGGCGCCGAAGGCATCGCGGTGTCGCCCGACGGCTGGGCGCTCTATGTCTGCGCGCACCGCAAAGGCGTGGTGCACGCGTTCGATACCCGCACCCACGCGCTGCATCACACAGTCGCCATCGACGGTGCGCCGGGCGAGGCCAATCAGCTGCGCCGCGTGCGCGTTTCGCCCGACGGCCGCTACCTCTGTGCCTCCTCGCATGTCGACAACTACGCCGCGGTCTACGACGCGTTGAGCCTCGAGCAGCTCGCCGGCTTTCCCACGCCCAGGGCGCCCATGGGCTTCGGCTTCGCCGCCGACAACGAACACGCCTTTCTGTGCTGCCACGACGCCGCGGTGACGCTGGAATTCGCGCTCGC
>CAZTTL010000406.1:0-2764 GCA_964616635.1 uncultured Rhodoplanes sp.
CACGGCGACATCGTGATGAAGCCGCTCTACGGCAAAGGCGGCGATGCGGTGTTCCGGCTCGCCAACGAAGACCTCAATTTCGGCTCGCTGTTCGACCTGTTCACGGTGACCTTCCGCGAGCCCTGGGTCGTGCAGAAATACCTGCCCGCGGTGCGCTTCGGTGACAAGCGCATCATTCTGGTCGACGGCGAATTCGCCGGCGCCGTCAACCGCGTGCCGCAGCCCGACGACCTGCGCTCCAACATGGTGCGCGGCGGCGCCGCGGAAGCCACCGAGCTGACCTGGCGCGAGCGCGAAATCTGCGAGACGCTCGGCCCGGCGCTGCGCGAGCGCGGTCTGCTCTTCGCCGGTCTCGACGTGATCGACGGCTTCCTCACCGAGATCAACGTGACCTCGCCGACCGGCATTCGCGTGATCAAGGATTTCGGCGGGCTCGACATTGCGGTGATGATCTGGGACAAGATCGAGGCGCAGCGCGCGGGGATGTCGGCTTAGAGCGCGATCGCTTGAGGTTGAATCGATCGCGCTTCCCATTTGCAATTGATTCTGAGCCGAAATTCCGGCACCTGACCGGCATGACGGACGAGGATGCGGTACTTGCCGCCAATGCGGCCTATTATGACGCTTTCGCGCAGGGCGATGTCGGCGCCATGAGCCGGCTGTGGGCCAGCGACGAGGTGTCTTGCATCCATCCCGGCTGGCCGGTGCTGGTCGGCCGGCAGGTCGTGCTCAACTCCTACCGCAACATCTTGCTCAATCCCGACCGCGAACGCATCGCGCACCGCGATCACACCGTGATGATCGCCAGGAGCGAGGCGCGCGTGCTGTGCTTGGAAATGATCAACGGCACCGGGGTCGCGCTGGCGGCAACGAACCTGTTCCGGCGCATCGACGGCGACTGGCGCCTGATCCACCATCAGGCGAGTCCGATCGCCTCGCTGTTCGACGAAGCGCCGGCCCCGGCTCCGCCATCCCAGCGCTTGAACTGAGCCTACCGGCCCTCCCCGCAAGGGGAGGGCAAATTGCAGAGAGCGAAGGACAACCCTCAGCCTCGCCCTCGGCCGGCAGCAGCAGCGAGAGTCGGCTATCACGACTTCGGTTTGCCGTCGGGCCCGAATTGCTTGAGGTAGCTCCACAGATCGTCAGCTTGCTTGTCGGATTTGATTCCGGGGAAAATCATCTTGGTGCCGGGAATCTTCGCCCGCGGATCCTTGATGTATTCCTTGAACGTCGCCTCGTCCCAAACGATGCCGGAGCCCTTGTTGGCGGCTGAGTAGTTGTAGCCCGGCGCCGAGCCGGAATGGCGGCCATCGATCCCGTTCAGCTCAGGCCCAATCAAGTTCTTGGCGCCTTCGCCGATCCTGTGGCACGGCATGCATTTCTTGAATACGGTCTGGCCCGCGGCAGGATCGCCGGCCAAGGCAATCCCGCTGGAAGCAGCCAATGCAACGGCGGAGATCAAAATCGCTTTTATCATGCTGCAACGTCCTTCTGCTCGCGATGAGAGGCAGGGTGAGCCGCCACCCGACGAAATCGGGCGCGACCCGGGAAGCTAGTGCGGAAGCCCGCCGATCGCCTTGACCGCGGCGCATGTTGTCGATCTCGCATCTGCAAACCACGCTTCGAGCCGACCCGCAAGCGCGTCGAAGACCTGACGCTCGCGCATAGGCCTGATTATGCGACCGTCCCCGGCGGGCCGCCGCGGCTAAACTATGCAACGGGGCGTCTCGGTGGTCATTGATCCAAGGCCTGATGCGACAACAAAGACCGCGCCGGTTTCCGGCCAAGCCCGGATTCCAGCCATGCGATGGCAGGAACCTGCCGGCTCGGCGGGACGGCTGCCTCAAAGCTGCGAGGCGAGCTGCTCCAAGCCCATCACATGGGCTATCGTACGCAGCTCGTCCTTCTGGTCAGCCCGCAGCTTTTTGAGGAACGGACCGAGCACGGTGGTCATTTTTTTCAAGCTCTTGGGATCGAGGGTTGCCGTCTTGTGGTTCAACTTCTCAGGTGAGCCACGCCAGGCGATCGCACGCAGGGCGGCCTCGACCGCCGGCCACATCTCCTCCTGGTCCGGACTGAGCCTGAGGCGCTCCTTGATGCTCGCGATCTGCCCGTCGGTAAACAGTGTGGCCTCTTGTTCAGGGCGCGGGCGCGGGATGGCGACATCGGCACCCGCGGGCAGGCGAGGATTGGGGGTCGTGTAGGGGGGCAGGCTCGCCAGGCCGAGCCGCGCCTGATCGAAGACGAGAGGCGGCGATAGCCAGTCAAGTGCCGAAGTATTCGCGAGAATTTCCGGTTTTTTCGCGTTGGCGAGGGCAAAGGCGGCAGCCGATAGCGGCACCATCGCCCCCCACTCTGTCGGGAATCGTGAGGCGATGATGTCGTTCGGCGTGCCCTCGGGCTTCCGCGCCGAATCGGCATGCCAAACCAAGAAAAAGCTTGCAACGCCGGCTGCCGCAACAACTGCGAGGCCCGTCAACCAACGTGCCTTTCCATGCCCGCCTCCGAGCCGCATTCGTTGTCGCCCCACGCGTCGCCTCCGCATGAACACCCTTCGTCAAAAATGGCGGTCATTTTATGACTAAGGCCATTCTTACAGGCTTAAGGCGTAGATAGAAACTTTAGTTTTTTCAGTTACTTCCGCGACAAGACGAACACCGGCGCCGGCGGCCTGAACGGATTGCCGCCGCGCAACGGATGCCCGCGGTAGGCGCGCTAAAGGCAGGTGCCATTCGGGCAGCACTGGAATTCGCCCTCTTTTTTT
>CAZTTL010000407.1:0-2761 GCA_964616635.1 uncultured Rhodoplanes sp.
CCGGGCGGATATAGGCGTCGCGCTGGTCGTTGCGTTCGAGCACCAGGCGCTTGGCGGTATCGATCTCCGCCACCGAATAGGGAATCTCGAAGTCGAGCGTATTGGCGGAACGCTTCAGCCGCTCGGAATGCGCGGTGCATTTGAAGATTTCGCCGCCATAGGCGCGCTCGCCTTCGAACACGGCGCTCGCATAATGCAGCCCGTGCGACAGGACATGAAGCTTGGCGTCCGCCCACGGCACCAGCTTGCCATCGTACCAGATGACGCCTTCAAGCTGATCGAACGGAACGGCCATGGCATATCCTCCTTTATCTCCTGACTTTATTCTTTCAGGCGACCGGTCACGACCCGTTCGGATCGGGTTTTGCGTCGCGCGGAAACTCCCGGTATGTTCGGCACGGTCATGAGAACGCGTTTTCCGATGGCAACGCAACAGGCCGTGCCGACGCATGCTCCGGCGACAAGCCAATCCGGTCCGCGCCGGAATTGCGACAAGAGCAAGAACATTCTAGCAAGTGCCGGTTTCGCCGCGGCGCGAGTCCGGCTCGCAGGATCGTTTCGTCGCGCATCGTTCTGGCGTAACAATCCAACCAAAATATGTCAACATGGCTGACATAAATGTCTGGCCGGGCGCATCCCGGTCCGCAGATGCAAAGAGCGACAAGCCGAGACCGGCCCAGGAGCCGGTGTGGGACATTATCGAGTTGATTTTCTTCGCTTATCGCGATTTTGTCGGAGATCCGGATAGCGTCCTTGCCACCTTTGGTTTCGGCCGCGCCCATCATCGCGTCCTGCACTTCGTCAATCGCAACCCAGGGCTGAAAGTGGCGGAACTCCTGGATATTTTAAAAATCACCAAGCAGTCGCTCGGCCGCGTGCTCAAGCAGCTGATCGATCAGGGCTATGTGGAACAACGCGAGGGCGAGAAAGACCGCCGCCAGCGGCTCCTGTTCGTCACTCCGAAAGGAGAGGCGCTGGCGCTTAAGCTCGCCGACCTGCAGACGCAGCGAATCATGCGCACGTTCGGCGAGCTCGGGCCGGACGCACCTGCCATCGTCCGTCGGTTCCTGGTTGCCATGCTCAACCCCGAGGCGCGCCGAAACATCGTTGCCTTCATCGCCGGAGCCAGCCGCGGGCCGTGGCCGAGATCCTGATGGAGAAGGTCATGGTCCTCACCCCCGACATTCCGCCCGCGGCCCTTCCCGATGACGCCCCCCATCTGCTGATCGTCGACGACGACCGGCGCATCCGCACGCTGCTGTCGCGCTATCTGACGGCCGAAGGCTATCGGATCACCACGGCGGAAAATGTCCCCGATGCACGCGCCAAGATGAGCGGCCTGAGCTTCGACCTGCTCATCCTTGACGTCATGATGCCGGGCGAAACCGGATTCGACCTCGTCAAGACGATCCGCACCACCTCCTCGGTGCCGATCCTGATGCTGACCGCACGAACCGAGGCCGAAAACCGGATCAGTGGCTTTGAACACGGCGCCGACGACTATGTCGCGAAGCCTTTCGAGCCGCGCGAGCTGTCGCTGCGGGTCGCGAGCATTTTGCGCCGCGCCGCCCAGCCGCCGCCGCCGCCGGTGCCGGAGCAGGTGTGCTTCGGGCCGTTCGTGTTCGACAATACGCGCGGCGAATTGCGCCGGGGCGAGGAGGTGGTGCACCTCACCGACCGCGAGCGCGAAATGCTGCGCCTGCTCGCCGCGACACCGAACGAGACGGTGTCGCGCCTGACGCTTGCCGGCAACGGTATCGCCGCCGGCGAGCGCGCCGTCGATGTGCAGATCAACCGCCTGCGCCGCAAGCTCGAAACCGATTCGACCAACCCGCTGCTGATCCAGACCGTGCGCGGGATCGGATACCGCTTGGTCGTGGCGACATGACGAGCCTCGATGTCGGCCTGTCGCATCTGCGCATGGTGGCAGGCCACGTTACCGGCAGCTGGGAGCGGGCGACCCGCTGGCTCAAGAGCTTTCTGCCGACCCGGCTTTATGCCCGCGCGGTGCTGATCATCATTGCCCCGATGGTGGTACTGCAGTCGGTTATCGCCTTCGTCTTCATGGAGCGGCATTGGAACATGGTCACCCGGCGCCTCTCGGCAGCGGTGACCCAGGACGTGGCGGCGCTGATCGATGTTTATGGCAGCCTGCCCGACGATCCCGATCACACCCTGCTGCGCCGCATCGCCCAGCAGCGCCTCGGCCTCACCGTCGACGTCTTGCCGGGCACCGAGCTGCCGCCGATCGGGCAGAAACCGTTCTTCTCGCTGCTTGACCTCGCGCTCTCGGATGAAATCCGCAAGCAGATCGGCCGCCCATTCTGGATCGACACGGTCGGTCGCTCGGCGCTCGTCGAGATCCGCATCCAGCTTGACAACAATGTGATGCGCATATTCGCGCCGCGCAGCGCGGCCTATGCCTCCAATTCGGAAATCTTCCTCTTATGGATGGTCGGCACCTCGCTGGTCCTGATCACGGTCGCGATCCTGTTCCTGCGCAACCAGATTCGTCCGATCTTGCGGCTCACCGAGGCGGTGGAGAATTTCGGCAAGGGGCGCGACGTGCCGAGCTTCGGCCCCCGCGGGGCTCAGGAGGTGCGGCGCGCGGCGCTCGCCTTCATCGAGATGAAACGGCGCGTCGAGCGCTCGATGGATCAGCGCACCACCATGCTGGCGGGCGTGTCACACGATCTGCGCACGGTGCTGACGCGCTTCAATCTCGAGCTCGCGCTGATGGGGGAGGCGCCGGAATTCGATG
>CAZTTL010000408.1:0-2740 GCA_964616635.1 uncultured Rhodoplanes sp.
GCGTTAGAGCATTTTCCGGCGAAGTGGACGCCGGTTCGCCGCAGAAAATGCGACCACTCAAAGAGAAATAGAGCGGAAATCCGATTCCGTTAGGTCGGATTTCGCTCTCGTAACGCAATCAGCGTCGAGACGCCGACCAGCGACCTGAGCAGCGGCCCACGTTCCCGACCCCCCACCAGCGACCACCGCCAGAATAGCGACCGAGCCGGCCGCTGCCTCGCGCACTCTGGGTGCCGCTTCTCACCACGACGCTGACGCCACCGCGTCGGTTCACCCGTCCATACAGCTGGGCCATGCCGCCGCCGCCGCTGACAACGCCGTTGCTGATCGTCACGGCAGAGCGGTAGGCTGGCTCACAGGCACCGCGGTGGGTGACGATCACCACGCTCCAATAGCCGTCATAGCGGCTGGCTGCCGACGCTGCCGGAGTGAGGCTGACGACAAAAAGCATCGCCGCGCCGATCAATCCAAACCGAACCATCTTGAACCTCGCCGATGAGCTGTGTCTTGGATCAGGAAGCTCTCATCCGCGCAAATGCATGCGGAGAGTGCGCACGAACTGCGCACTTCGCTTAGCAGATTCTAATTGTCAGGGCGAATGCAGAAAGTGCAGGGAGATCGCATTTCCTGCCGCCGAGCGGGGCGGCAGGACGAGCACTCAGAGCTTATCCACAACCCACCACGGACGATAGGGGGGATCGTCTTCGGTCGGCTGCGGCAGCTTGTCGAGCTCACTCAAATCGAACGGCCGCGAACCAGAGCGTGCTGGCTCCAACCACTCAAGATCCAAGGCGTCGTCGAACTGCGGTCGGGTCATAAACTTCAACTTCATCGTTGCTACCGCCACGTTTCCCCCGCGCCTATTCAACACGGGCTACGCCTTTGGGTTCCATTCTCGACGCGGTATTAGCCCACCGTTTTGCGCACTGTTCGTTTACGAATGGTTGCTACTTGCTAGCAAAACGCGCGGATGCGGAATTCGTTCCGCATCCGTGTTTACCACTATGAAACTAGGTCGTTTTGCTTAACAGGTTCTGAACAACGGGCGGCCCGGCGCAAAAATATCGCGGGGCAGCATTCGCCGAAGGGCGCCTGAAATAAACCAGCCCCGCGTCGTTTCGCCGCGCAGCGCTCAGGCGGTATCGGGTGCCAGCCGTCGAGGCGTAACAAATCGGTCCAGCCGGCCACTGCGGGGATGGACCGCCGTCCAGTCGTCGACCGCGAAGTCGATCACAGCCAAGCCTCCGGTGGGCAGCTTTTGCAGCAAATTGGCGCGCAGATCGACGTCGCCGGCGGCGAGAAGCGATGTTGCCGCGTCTTGCATCCCAGGATTGTGGCCGACAACCATCACCGTGTGGGCCTCCACCGGCGTTTCCTGCACCACGGCAACGATCTTGTCGGTGTCGGCGTTGTAGAGGCGCTTGTCGAATGTGACTGGCGCCGGCTTGGCAAATCCTTTCGCCACGAGGTCCCAGGTCTCCCGCGCCCGCTCGGCGGTCGAGCAGAGCACCAGGTCCGGCACGAGGTCATGCTTTGCCATATAGGCGCCGATGCGAGTCGCCGCTTCCTGACCGCGCTGGTTCAGCGGTCGGGCGAGGTCAGGAAGACTCGGATTTCCGCGGTCGGACTTGGCATGACGGAGGAGGATGAGACGACGCATCCGAATACAATGACGGCATGCTGCAAAATGTAAAGTGCGGCGCGCCGAGCGTTATGGCCGCCGCCATGCGCCGGCCGGTGGTTGCCGATGCCGGCCCGCTACGATCCGAGATGGGGCAAAACGACCGGGCCGGCTGGTCAAGGCCGCTTGGCCACAAGTTTGACTTAAGCGCCTTGCCTGATGCGGCCAGCGCGGATGTTTCCGCGGACGGACAAACATGACCTTCGGCATCTCGTTCTCTCCGCTCGTCCCCGATTATGTGCTGTGGGTGGCACTGGCTGCGGCGATCATCGTCACGCTCCTGATGTTTGCGGTCCGCAGCCGCGGCGCGTGGCTGCGGGCGCTGGCGCTGGCGCTCATCATTGCAGCGCTCGCCAATCCTTCCCTCACCCGGGAAGATCGCGAGCCTTTGTCCTCGGTCGCCGTCCTTGTTGTCGACAAGAGCGCCAGCCAGGACTTCGGCGACCGCGCCGCGCAGACCGAGGCAGCCCGTGCCGAGCTGACCGAGCGTTTGCAGCGCATTCCCGGGTTGGAGCTGCGCACGGTCGAAGCCGCGAATGGCGATGGCGACACTGAGGGAACGCAGTTGTTCTCCGCGCTGTCCTCGGCCTTGGCCGATGTGCCGCCGGAGCGGGTCGCGGGCGCCATCCTTCTCACCGACGGGCGCGTGCATGACGTGCCGGCGGATGCGAGCGCGCTCGGCTTCTCTGCCCCCGTGCATGCGCTGGTGACCGGCCATCCCGGTGAGCGCGACCGCCGCGTGGTGCTGGTCTCGGCGCCGCGCTTTGGCATTGTCGGGCAGGAGCAGAAAATCTCCTTCCGCGTTGAGGATATCGGCGTGCCGCGCGGGGCAGTCGAAATCAAGATCAGCAAAGACGGCGAATTTTTCGAGCGGCGCATCGCGCGCTCCGGCGAGACGGTCGAGCTCGAAGTGCCGATCGAGCATGCCGGCCAGAACATCGTCGAGATCGAGGCGGCGCCGCTTGCGGGCGAACTCACCCCGCTGAACAACCGCGCGGTCGTGCCGATCGATGGCGTGCGCGACAAATTACGCGTGCTCCTCGTCTCCGGCGAGCCGCA
>CAZTTL010000409.1:0-2735 GCA_964616635.1 uncultured Rhodoplanes sp.
GCCCGCCCGAGAAGCAGGACGGCACGCCGATCAACGAATTGTCGCTGATCGCCTTTCCGACCCGCGAGCTGTTCACTCCCAAGGAGCCTGACGGTCGAGGCGGCAAGCTCAATGAGTTCCAGCTCATCATCTTCGACCGCTACGCCCGGCAAGGCGTGCTACCGCTGATCTATTTCGACAACATCACCCGCTATGTGCGCGACGGTGGTGCCGTGCTGATTGCGGCTGGGCCCGATTATGCCTCGCCGACCAGCCTGTGGCGCACGCCGCTCGAGCCGATCCTTCCCGCTGAGCCCAATGGTCACGTCACCGAGGCGGCGTTCCGCCCCGAACTCAGCGCGCTCGGCCGGCGCCATCCGGTGACCCGCGGCCTGGAGGGTGCGAACGACAATCCGCCGCACTGGAGCCACTGGTTCCGCCTCGTCGACACGACCTCGGTCAACGGCATGACGGTGATGCAGGGGCCCGACGGGAAGCCCGCCCTCGTGCTTTCCCGTTATGGCGAAGGGCGTGTCGCGCTGCTCTTGTCCGACCACATCTGGCTGTGGGCGCGCGGTTTTGAAGGCGGCGGTCCGCATATCGACTTGCTGCGCAGGCTGTCCCATTGGCTGATGAAGCAGCCCGACCTCGAAGAGGAAGCGCTGCGCCTGTCCACGCGCGGGCGCGACCTCATCGTGCAGCGGCAGACCATGGGGGAAAGCGTCGGCCCGGTAACGCTGACCGCGCCCTCGGGAGCGACCCAGGAGGTGACGCTCGATGCGAGCGAGCCCGGCGTGTGGCGCAAGAACGTGCAGGTGCGCGAGCACGGCGTCTGGCGTGCTTCCGACGGCAAGCTGACCGCGCTCGTCAATGTCGGGCCGGCCAATCCGCGCGAATTCGCCGACGTGACCTCATCGACCGACGTCCTGGCAGCGCTCGCGGAGGCGACCGGCGGCGTGTCGCGACGGCTCGCGGGGGCAGCGGGGGCTGCCATCGATCTACCGCGGGTGGTGGCGGTGCGCTCGAGCGATAGGTTTGCCGGCGACGGCTGGATCGGGCTGAAAATGCGCCAGGCCAGCATCGTGCGCGGCGTCGGCGTGCTGCCGATGTTTGCCGGCCTGCTCGGCATCATTCTCTTGATCGGCAGCCTGGCGGCGGCCTGGGCGCGCGAGGGACGGTGAGGGGGTGCGGCACCGGCGAACGGCGGTGCGGAACGGGCGCCGTACTGAGCGGGCTAACGGTGCATTCTCTGCAGCGATGGATTTCGACGTCGCTGCAAATCGGCTAAGCAGGTTGTTCCGCTCATTCCCGCGCAGGCGGGAATCCGGCGACATAATTCCTGGGTCCCCGCATTCGCGGGGACGAGCGGAGAAAATAAGCGCTGGCGGCGAATGTGTTCAGATCTCATTCGTTGGCTCTTCCGAGCAAATCTGCTTTAGAGCAGACGTCGATTCCGATTTCCCCACTTTATGATTCGCTCCCAGCGGATAGAAAAAGGGTGAGATCAGCCAATGATCGTGACGTTCCGCAATCGGGTGCTGATTGTCCTGGCGATAGCGATGTGTCTCGATGCGGCGCCGGCCGGCGCGCAAATGATTATCGACGGCTCAGGTACCAATCTGCCGGATACGGTGCGCCAGGACATCTTCGATCTCGTCACCGAGAACTTTCGCGATCCCTTGTCCACGCAGTTTCGGCGCCTGCACAGGGCCGACAAGCCGAACCGTTATTGCGGCGAGGTGAATACGCGGAACATGTACGGCGCGCTCGCTGGATTCAAGCCGTTCGTTGTCATCATCGAGGACGGTCGGGAGACGGTCGAGATCGTGCCGAGCGACGATGCGGTTCCAAAGCCGAGCGCTGCCGAAGTGAAAGCCAAGCGCAAGGTCATCGAGGATGCCGGCTGCCACATCGGCCGGCGGAAATCTTAGAGTATTTTCAGGCGAAGTGGACACCGGTTCGCCGCCAGGAAAATGCGGCCACGAAAAAAGCACAGAGCGAATTCTGTTTCTATGAAAACTGAATTCGCCCTGGAAAACTTGGCGCGCCGCTGGTCGTAGCGCGCCAGTCGCGAAGCGTGGCTCGGTCAAAAGACCGGTCGTGCGGCGCGCGTTTGCGCGTGACCTGCCGCACAGAACGCCAAAGCCGTTGCCGGCATCATTGCGAAGGATTGATGGCAAAAACCCTTCGCGGGGCACGGTGGATTATTCCGCCGGGCTCGGCGCATCTCTCGAGGAGATCCCGCCATGGGCTATTTCGACGCGATCACCAGCGGTTCGTTCAAGACGATGCCGGACGGACGGCGGCTGTTCTTTCCGTGGGGCGTGCTCGGCCACGGCTATGCCGTCCCGACAGTCGCCGGATACGAGCGGCTGCGGCGACAGGTCAAAATCAACACGGCCGTTTCCCTGGTTCTCATCATCGCCGTGGCCGCGCTGCAGTACTACCTTTGGACTTTTATCGTCGGCGGACTCTTAACGGCCGCTTATGCCGGTTGGGCCTATGTCCAAACGCGCAGCCTGCAGCCGACCGGCGAACGGATGTCCTATCAGGAAAGCCTGACCATGCAGGCGCTTCGTCACAACAAGGCTGTCCTTTGGCTGATGGAGGCGGTTTCGATCCTCTATGTGGCGACCGGCCTGATCATCCTCGTCGTCGATCCTCAGAGCTGGCTGATCGCGCTGAGCTCGATCGTGTTTTTCGGCGCCTGCGCCGCCGTCTTCGCGCGCATGCTGGTGCTGCGACAGCGGGCGGCG
>CAZTTL010000410.1:0-2694 GCA_964616635.1 uncultured Rhodoplanes sp.
AGGTTGCGGCCGACCTGCACTGAGCATTTTCCGGCGAAGTGGACGCCGGTTCGCCCGGCCCGGTGCCAGTTATTCGTGTTGCCGCACTGGCAGGAAAATGGAGGCGGCAGGAATGGGTTCACCCGGCGATGGTGCCCACCGACAAAACGACCAAGAGGGAGATCAAATGAGCAGTTCCGAAAACACGCTGGTGCTCGAGACGAGCCAGGGCACGGTGACGATCGAGATGCGCCCCGACCTCGCGCCCAATCATGTCGCTCGCATCAAGGAGCTGGTAGCGCAGGGCTTCTATGACGGCGTTGCATTCCACCGGGTGATTGACGGCTTCATGGCGCAGACCGGCTGTCCGCACGGCACCGGCACCGGCGGATCCGGGCAGAAGCTCAAGGCCGAGTTTTCACGCGAGAACCATGTCCGCGGCACCGTGTCGATGGCGCGCGCGCAAAATCCCGACTCCGGCGACAGTCAGTTCTTCATCTGCTTTGCTGACGCGCCCTGGCTCAACGGCCAATATACCGTATGGGGCAAGGTCACCGAAGGCATGGACAATGTCGACCGCATCAAGCGTGGCGAGCCGGTCGTCGAACCCGATCGTATCGTCAAAGCTCACATGGCCGGCGCATGATCATCGCGCCGGGCCGCGATTGAGGTTTGGTCGACCGCGTTTTGTACCTCGCACAAGCCGAACTATGCCGGCTCCGGTAACCGCTGGCGACGCGCCTGCTCGAGCAAGAGCTCGCAAGCGACCCGGCCAATATCCTGCTCGGCGAAAGTTTTGCCAGTGGCTGACTGGTCTCCCGTCGGCCGCCAGCTTGCTTTTACACTGCTCAGCACATGGTCGGGATTTGCATAAGGATAAGTCGAGAAAGTAGCGCCGGTCGGTGTATGCACAACTTCGCAATCGCTTCGGATATGGAATTGGTCCCGCGTTACAGGCGTCATCTCTGCCTCCTATCGCCGCTTCCTTTATAGTCGTTCATGATAAAAACTGTAAGACAAAAGTCGCACGCGATAGAAGTTTCGTAATATTTGCATGCAAACTGATCTATTCGATTTCCTTTTGCCGGCGGAACGGATCGCATTACGACCGGCGTCGCCGCGCGATGAGGCGCGCCTACTTGTGGTTCGCCCGGGCGAAAATCCGCTGATCGATGATCGGATTGTGCGCGATCTGCCGGACCTGCTGCGTCGGGGCGATCAACTTGTCGTCAACGACACCAAAGTCATTGCCGCAAATCTTCAGGGTCGGCGCCTCGGGCGCGGCCTAGAGTCGCAGGTCGGCGTGACCTTGATCCGACGGATCGATGGGTCGCGCTGGCGCGCGCTGGTCAAGGGCGCCAAAAAACTCGCGCCGGGCGATGTCGTGCGCTTCGGCGACGAAGGAAAGGTCTGCTTCCTTGGTCAGTTGGACGCGACGGTGGAGGAAAAAGGCGAGGCCGGCGAGGTGACGCTCGCTTTCGCGTTCCATGGCGCTGTGCTCGACCAGGCAATCGCCGAACGCGGGGCAATGCCGTTGCCGCCCTACATTGCTTCGCAGCGCGCGCCTGATGAGCGCGACCGCAGCGATTATCAGACGCTGTTCGCATGCGAGGAGGGCGCCGTCGCCGCGCCGACCGCGGCGCTGCATTTCACCGAAGACCTCGTGGCGCGGCTGCGCCCGCGCGGGATTGGTCTGCGGACCGTGACGCTGCATGTCGGGCCAGGCACATTTTTACCGGTGAAGGCGGACGATACGGACGCGCACCTGATGCAGGCGGAGTGGGGCGCGGTGAGCGCGAATACCGCGGCGGCGCTGAACGCAGCGCGGCGGGCGGGCGGGCGCATCGTCGCGGTCGGCACCACCTCGCTGCGCCTTCTTGAAAGCGCGACCGGCGACGACGGAATGATCGCGCCATTCGCCGGCGAAACGTCACTCTTCATCACGCCCGGCTATCGCTTCCGCGCCGTCGATATTCTGATGACCAATTTCCATCTGCCGCGCTCGACCTTGTTCATGCTGGTCTGCGCCTTCGGCGGTCTCGACGTCATGCAGCGCGCTTATGCCCATGCGATCGACAGCGGCTATCGCTTCTATTCGTATGGTGATGCGTGCTTGTTGTTTCCGCGCCGGCCGGACAATGCCAGCCGGTAGGTCTTTGCCGCCGTCTTGCGTGTAAGTTACCCCTCACCTGCGTCGCAGCCTGCGGCTGCTCGGCACCCTCTCCCGCAAGGGGAGCAGGCAAGAGCGCACTCTGCATTGGAACCCATGCCCAAGCCCTTCGCCTTCCGCCTCAGCTCGACCGACGGCACCGCGCGGCTCGGCGAGGTGACGACGCCGCACGGCGTCATCCGGACGCCGGCCTTCATGCCGGTAGGGACGCAGGGTGCGATGAAGGGGGTGCACTGGCGGGAGCTGGTCGAGGCCGGCGCCGATATCGTGCTCGCCAATACCTATCATCTGATGCTGCGCCCCGGTGCCGAGCGGATCGCGGCGCTCGGCGGCTTGCACCGCTTCATCAATTGGCCGCGCCCGATCCTCACCGATTCCGGCGGCTTCCAGGTGATGTCGCTGTCCGACCTGCGCAAGGTCGACGAGCGCGGCGTGACGTTCCGCTCGCATGTTGACGGCGCGCTGGTCGAGCTGACGCCGGAGCGCGCGGTCGAGGTGCAGCGGTTGCTCGGCTCCGACATTGCGATGCAGCTCGATGAATGCGT
>CAZTTL010000411.1:0-2692 GCA_964616635.1 uncultured Rhodoplanes sp.
TCGCGCTGGCGATCTCAATCCCGCTCTTTCACCTGGCCTACGGTGCGGTGCTGTACGCGCCGCATGATGCCGCTAAGCGGGAAAACTTCGATCGCGCGCTGTGGGCGTTCTCCACCTCCAGCGCCGTACCCTTCGTCGGCGCGCTGACGCTCGACCGCAACGTCAAGCTGACCCTGCTGTGCGGCGACCGCCCCTTCACGGCATCTTCGGCGGCGCCGGCTCAAACGATGCAGCCGGCCGCCCCCAAACCGACCGAGGCTTGCGTGCCCGTTCCCGGCCGCCGCTTCCAGTTTCTCGTCCTGCTGCAGGCGATCTTCAGCACGCTTTGCGTCTTCTTCATCGCGCTCGCGCTGCGCAATTACTTCAAGCTGAAGTAAGCGACCGCTACCGCTCGCGCACGGCGGGAGCACGACCCGGCAACACCGCCGCGCCCGCTTTGCTGCCGGGGCCGATCATCCCATAGAATGGCTTCTGGAAGCAGGGACCACGGCGGCCGTGTCGGGCGACCGCGCGCCGGCATTCTTCGAATGTCGCAAAGACACAGCGCGGCTCCCCGCCCGGTCCCAAGAATGCACACCAGGAACGGGACAGGATCGGCTGCGCCTGCACTGTCGCGCCGCCGAGCACTGCCGCAATGGCGAGCACGACGCCCGCGCCCGCGCACATTGCGGCGCGCGCGAATTCCGTTCCGGCGGAATCGGAATTCGCTCGATCCGGCCCTGCATGACCGCAGCGTCGGTGGCGACCCGGCATCCGCCCCGGCTCAGGTCCGCGGGCATCCTTCGTCGGACAATGCTCCTGCGGCGAGCGCACGCGGTTCAGGCTCGATGCCGCGCCCGCTCAGTAGCGCCGATAGTGGCGCCGATAGTGGCGCCGATGGCGGTAGGCGCGGCGCGGAGCAACGCTGGTGCCGCCATAACCACTGGCGCCGTAGAACGGATTCGGTGAGCACGTGCCACCGGTGCCGCTCACCGCCTGTTGGCATTGCCAAAGGTTGGCGAAATAACAGTTGGAAACACCGCTCCGACCACCATAGTAGCCGCACCACGGATAGACGGGATAGGCCTGTGCCGTCGTCGGCACCGCATCGATGGCGAAAACCGCAGCAACCGCTGCCAATGCAAACATAGCTTTACGCATTGCGATCCTCATGCGTGTCATTGCTTCGTCGTGACTGACGCCGGGCGTGCCCACTTAAGGCAAATCTCGCCTCAATAGTAGCGCCGGTATTTCCGCCGCGGTACAGTGACGTTAGTGCCACCATAGCCGGGCGCACCATAGAACGGATTTTGGTAGCAGTATCCACCATTACCGCTCGCCGCCTGACGGCATTGCTCCCAGGTCGAAAAATAGCAATTTGTCGCGCCGCCGCGGCCACTTATAAAAGCGCACCACGGATAGACCGGGTAGGCCCGGGCACTTGTCGGCACCGCGTTAGAGGCAGCGCCTAGCATCAACGCCGCAGCGGCGAGAAGCATAGTTCTCATGGCTTAGTCTCCCGGTGAAGCGGCCTGCCTCACATCATTGCAGAGCATCGAAGACCGGCTCCGCATCGGACTTCTGGGTTAGAGGCGTATATAGGCGGCTTGGTTCAAAGCGGAAAGCGACAAGCGATCGGTGCACACCTTCAAGAACAACGCGCTGAATCAAAAACCGGTCCAAACAATCGAAAAGAGCGGACAGGCGCACGTCCTTTATTCGGCAGCGTCGTAAATGAAATGCTGCACCGTCGAAACGGCGCCGTATTCGTCCAGGTTCTCATGCCGGCCCGACGGGAAAAGCACGAAGCGTTTGGGCTCGGGCGCCAGCGCATAAAGCCGTTCACTGAGTACGAGAGGGACGATCTGGTCTTGCCCGCCATGCATAACGAGCAGCGGCACCGCGAGTTTCCCAATGCGGCGGTCGGAGCGGAACTGATCCTTCAACAGGACGCGCACCGGCACGAACGGAAGGGCGGCAGCGGCGATATCGACAATCGAGGTGAATGGCGACTCGATGACAAGCTTGCCGATGAGCCGCTCGACCGCAAGGGCCACCGCAGGCCCGGTGCCGAGCGAGAAGCCCCAAACCACGATCCGTTCCGCTGGATAACGCGCCGCGGCGAAGGCATAGGCGGCGGCCGCATCGCGATGCAGCCCCGGCTCGCTCGGTCGGCCAGTCGAGCCGCCATAGCCGCGATAGGACAAAGCGACGAGTCCGGTCCCGTCCGCCGTCAATTGCGCAAAGCGCGCAACGCGCTGCACAAGTGAGTCGGCATTGCCGTGGAAGAAGATGACGACGGCTTTGCCAGGACGCGGCGCGACGTGCCAGGCGACCACCTGCTCGCCGTCGCTGGTCGCGAGGACGACTTCCTCCGCCGCGGGGAATCCTGCCGCCGCCGGGCTGATACGTGCAGGATTCGGATGATAGAGGAACTGCCGCTGCACGACATAAAGCACGGCGCAGAAAAGGCCGTAGCCGGCGAGCGCGAACAATAGCCACTTCGTGAGCGCCATTGTCTCAGCGCCATCGTCTCATCAAGGCACCTGACCGCCTGGCCGGTCTTGGCACCCGCCGCGCCGGATGGTGCCCACGGCCGGCAAAGTTTGCCAGCCTCCGACTTACAGCGACTTGGCGATTTCCTCGGTCATCTTCTTCGCGTCGCCGAGGATCATCATGGTGTTGTCGCGGTAGAACAGCGGATTGTCGATGC
>CAZTTL010000412.1:0-2685 GCA_964616635.1 uncultured Rhodoplanes sp.
TAATCGGCAGGCTGGTATTGCCGCCGCTCCCCGAGCCGACGGCTCACATTCCGATTTCGCAAGTGCAGCATACCGCAGGGTCCAGGCGAAAGAAAGGCCGCGCCTGTCACGTCGCCGTGACCCGCAGGGCCGCCGCCAGATCCAACCAAGTCACTGGTTTTGTTGGTCTATTTTCGGTACCCGTGTCAGCTTTTGCGGCTATCCGCAGCAAAGGCATCACGTAAAAGACGCAAATCGCCCGGCAGTTCCGACCGGAATGCCAGGTTTTCTGCGGTTTCGGGGTGTTTGATAGTCAGTAAATAGGCATGCAGGGCCTGCCTTTCAAGACCCCCCAGCGCGGCGCGTGCCCGCGGGCCCAAACGGCTGATTTTGGTCTTGAATCCGGTGCTGTAGGTCGCATCGCCCATAATCGGATGGCCGATATGGGCCAAATGCACCCGGATCTGGTGAGTGCGGCCGGTTTCCAGCGTGCAGGCCAGAAGGCTCGCCACCGGCTTGCCATCGGCGCCGTTAAAGCGCTCCAGCACTTGCCAATGGGTCACGGCATGGCGGCCGCCTTCGCGCACCGCGCGCTTGTCGCGGGCATGCGGGTGACGGTCGAGCGGCGCGTCGATAACGCCGCGCGGCCGGTCGGGCACGCCCCACACAAAAGCAAGGTAGCCGCGCTCAAGCCCGCTTTCGCTCTTGTGCTCGAACTGCTTGCTGAGCGCGCGGTGGGCCTTGTCGGTCTTGGCCACCACCATCAGGCCGCTGGTGTCCTTGTCGAGCCGGTGCACGATGCCCGGCCGCTTGACGCCGCCGATGCCGGACAGGCTGTCGCCGCAATGGGCGATCAGCGCGTTGACCAGCGTGCCCTCGGCGTGGCCGGCAGCCGGATGCACCACCAGCCCGGCCGGCTTGTCGATCACGATCAGCGCGTCGTCTTCGTAGACAATATTGAGCGGGATCGCTTCGCCTGCCGGCTCGGCAGGCTCGGGCGGCGGCAAGGTCACCGCGATGCTGTCGCCGGAATTGACGCGCACCGCCGGATCGCGGATCGTGCGGCCCTCGATCGCCACCTGGCCGTCGAGGATCAGCGCCTTCAGGCGCGAGCGCGACAGCGCCGGCACGCGCGCCGCCAGCACGCGGTCGAGCCGCTCGCCCGCCTCCTCGGCGGCGATCCTGACGGTTTCGGTGGCGCTATCCGACATTAGGTCTCACGCGAATGTCCGACGAAAGGTCCCTCAGTCCCGAAGCCGAGCGCGCGATTCGCCGCGTGCGCCGGCTGATGATGATCGCGAGCGCGACGACGTTTCTCGCGGTCGCGGTCGTACTGGTCGTCATCGGCTACCGCGTTTCGCGCCTGGGGGGAAGCGCGCCGCCGCCATCGCCGCAAGCCGCACCCGCTTTGCCGGCCGGCGCCAAGGTGGTGTCGAGTGCGATCGGCGAAGGCCGCATTGTGCTGACGGTGGACGTCGGCGGCGCAATCGAACTCTACAGTTTCGATCTTGCGACGCTGAGGCCGCTCGGCCACGCGCGGGTCACGACGCCCTGATCTTCTCCAGCACCGGCAGCAGATACGACACGAATTTCTCGTGATCCTCGCTCATCGGGAAATGCCCCAGTCCCTCCATGATGGTGGCGGGGGCGCCGGTGCGTTCCGCGATCGCCAGCGTCGCCTCGGCGGTGCAGGAATAATCGTATTCGCCGGTGAGCAGGAACAGCGGGCAGCGCGTGATGTCGATCTCGCCGAGCTTGTCTCGCACGTCGCCATCCTTGGTCGTATAGAAATAGAGGTCGCCCTTGAACACGCCGGGCCCGCTTTGCATGTAATGCCACAGCGTTTCCCAGCGGCCGGCGTCGGGCGCGGTCGGCGCCACCAGGCCGGACACCACGCCGGCGCAGACCATGCCGCCGTGCACGTCGGGCCGGTTGAGCCAGGACAGATCGTAATAGGCTTCCGCATAGGGCGCCGACTCCAGCCCGATCAGCGCGCGGAAGCGATCGGGATGTTGGTGCGCGAGATGCAGCACGATGCGCCCACCGATCGAGCAGCCCATGGCCACGGGCTTGTCGAGCTCGAGCG
The DNA here is from genome assembly GCA_964616635.1 of uncultured Rhodoplanes sp. Lineage (GTDB taxonomy): Bacteria > Pseudomonadota > Alphaproteobacteria > Rhizobiales > Xanthobacteraceae > Rhodoplanes. The sequence goes on from CAZTTL010000412.1 coordinate 2,066, forward strand.
CCTCGCAGACGTCGAGGATCAACTTCATATAATCGGGCGCGGTCAATTGATACTCGCGCTCCTGCCAGCCGGCCGGCGGCGATGTCTTGCCGTGCCAGGGCATGTCGAAGGTAATGACGCGAAAATTGTTGGTGACGCGCTTGTCGTTCAGCAAGCCGCGGTACTGGCGCGTGTCGGCGCCGGCGGTGTGCAGGCAGAGCAGGGGGATGCCGCTGCCTGCCTCCTCGACATAGAGCCGGTGCGGTTCGCCCAGCAGCATGCAGCGCAAATAGCGCCCGGTGATCGCTTCGTAACGTGGGCTCATCGCTTGCCCTCCTTGCGGGGCGCCGCCAGCACATCCTTGAAATAAAGCAGGTTGGCCATGAAGGGATGGATGTCGCCTTCGATGCGCATCAATTTCTGCTTCACCAGCGCGAACACGTCGGTAAAGCCGCGCGGCGATAGCGGCTGCCAGAACTTTTGCCAGACGTCGCGCGGCGCGCGCAGGGCGAAGCTGTAGTTGGGTGTGATGAAGGGGCCCGGCGTCACGCCAGTGATGCGGCCTTCCTGCACGCGGATGAGCGTATCGGCGTTGTCGACGGCGATCAGGAAGGTGGTGTCGACGAAGCGGCCGCGCCGGA
>CAZTTL010000413.1:0-2683 GCA_964616635.1 uncultured Rhodoplanes sp.
ACAGAATGATCAGCAGGATGGCGAACAGAAAGCCGGGAATGGCATAGCCGATGATGATGACGCCGGACGTCCAGACATCGAAGTTGGAGCCGTCTTGCACCGCCTTGCGGATGCCGAGCGGGATCGAGATGAGATAGGTCAGGAGCGTCATCCAGATGCCGAGCGACATCGACACCGGCAGCTTCTCCTTGATGAGCTGAAGCACGGTGACGTCGCGGAAGTAGCTCTTGCCGAAATCGAAGGCCGCGTAGTTCCGCAGCATGATGAAGAAGCGCTCATAGGCCGGCTTGTCGAAGCCGAACTGGTGCTCCAGGCTTTTGATGAATTCAGGGTCGAGCCCCTGCGCGCCGCGGTATTTCGAACTCACCGCATCGAATTGCGTGCCGCTCTGCACCTGGCCGCGCGCGCCGAAGTCGCCGCCGGCCGAGCCCGAAATGCGCGAGGTCGCCCCGGTGTCGGTGCCGGAAAGCTGTGCGATCACCCGTTCGACCGGTCCGCCCGGCGCGAACTGCACGACCACGAACGACACCAGCATGATGCCGAACAGAGTCGGGATCATGAACAGGATGCGGCGTAGGATATAGGCGCTCATGTCGACCTTCGGCGGCTTGTCCTGGACCCCGTGCAGCAACCCCGCACTGCGTGGTGGGAGATCCCGTTGGCTTCAGTTCCCCCGCGCTGCACCGGCAGCCCGATGCTGCCGTCTGCCCGACCTAAGAATCAATTATTAAGACCGTAATGCAACACAGGGACGCGACAACGGTCGACTAGCCGGTGCGCTCGTTCTTGCCCGCTTTGTCGGAATCATACCACCAGGTCTCGGGAATGCCGCGCGCATAGCGCGGTTTGGTCGCAGGACGGCTGAACACGTCCCAATAGGCGATCCAGTGCGAGGCTTTGTACCAATGGGGAATCCAGTAGCGGCCGGCGCGGATCACGCGGTCGAGCGCGCGGGCGGCGGTGACGAGTTCTGCGCGCGAATTCGCTGCGATCACCGCGTCGATCAGCGCGTCGATCACCGGATCGGAAATGCCCGCGAGATTGTACGATCCCTTGGTGGCCGCCGCCTGCGAGGAGAAGAACGAGCGCAGCGCTTCGCCGGGAGTAGTCGAGAAGCTGAAACGCTGCACCGTCAGATCGAAGTCAAAATCGTTGATGCGCGCCCGGTACTGCACCGGATCGACCATGCGCAGTGTCGCATCGATCCCGAGCAGCTTGAGGTTCTTGATGAACAGCATGTGGTGCGGCTGAAAGGTCGGCTCATCGATCAGGAATTCGAGATTGACCGGGTTGCCCTTGGCGTCGACCAGCCTGCCATTCTTTACCAGGAATCCGGCCTCCCGCAGCAGCCGCGCGGCATGACGAAGCAGCGCGCGGTCCTGTCCTGAGCCGTCCGTTACCGGTGGCACGAAAGGTTCGCCGAACACTTCTTCGGCGACCCGTCCGCGGAACGGTTCGAGCAGCGCGAGCTCCTCGGGGCTCGGCGGCCCTTTCGCCATCATGTCGGAGTTTTGGAAAACCGAGTGGGTGCGCTCATAGGAACCATACATCAGCAATTTGTTGGTCCACTCGAAATCGAAGGCATCGATCAGCGCTTCGCGCAGCTTGGGATGCCTAAATGTCGGGCGCCGGGTATTGATGAACCAGCCTTGCGCACCGGACGGCGTGTCATCGGGAATGACCTCGCGTTTGACCCGGCCGTCGCGGATCGCCGGAAAATCATAGCGCGTCGCCCACACCCGCGAGGTGAACTCTTCGCGAAAGAGATAGCTCTTGGCGGTAAAGCCCTCGAACGCGACATCGCGATCGCGGTAATATTCGAAGCGCAGCGTGTCGAAATTGTTCTGTCCGAGATTGACCGGGAGGTTTGCGCCCCACCAGTCGGCGACGCGCTCATATTCAATATAGCGTCCGACCTCGAAACGCCCCACTTTGTAAGGGCCCGACCCGAGCGGGACATCGAGCGACGTTTCATCAAAGGGGCGATCCGCATAATAGACACGCGAGAAGATCGGCAGCCCGGCGACAAACAGCGGCACGTCGCGTCCGCGCTTTGCGGCAAAGTGGACGACGACGACATCCGCGCCGGCCGCCTCCACGGCCGTCATGTCACGCAGAAGCTGGTGGATGATCGGGTGACCCTTCTCCTTCAAGGTGGTGAGCGAGAACACCACGTCGTCGGCGAGGATGCGGCTGCCATCATGGAAGCGCGCTTCCGGCCGCAGGAAAAAGCGGTAGGTGAGGCCGTCGGGTGAAATCGCCACCGCGCGGGCGGCGAGCCCATACATCGCATCCGGCTCGTCACTCGCGCGCGCCATCAGCGTGGCAAAGGTGAGCTCGATGCCCTGGGCGCCATCGCCCTTGAGGATGAAGGCATTCAGCGAATTGAAGGTGAGGAAATTCTGATTGAACAGCCGGGTCGATCCCACCTGGGAAAAAACGCCGCCCTTCGGCGCGCGCGGATCGACATAGTCGAAGTGGGAAAAGTCGGCGGGATATTTCAGGTCGCCGAAAGCAGACATGCCGTGACGTTGGACGTCGTGCTCGGCTTCGAGCGCCGCCCGCGCGGGACTGGTCATCGCGGGCGCGGCGAGCGCAGCGAGCCCGCCCGCGGAGAGCACGAGCACGTCGCGGCGCGACAGGCAGTTCTCTCGGCGCGCCTGCGGAGAGAGGGCGTCGAGCA
>CAZTTL010000414.1:0-2658 GCA_964616635.1 uncultured Rhodoplanes sp.
GATGGCCTTGACGTTCGGCCCGATGAAGGTGACGCCGATCTTGGCCAGCGCCTCGGCGAAGGCCTCGCGCTCCGAAAGAAATCCATAACCGGGGTGGACAGCCTCGGCGCCGGTGTCGCGGCAGGCCTGCACGATGCGCTCGATGACGAGATAGGACTGGGCGGACGGCGCCGGACCGATGGCGACGGCTTCGTCGGCCATCTCGACATGCAGCGCGTCCTTGTCGGCCTCGGAATAGACGGCGACCGTCGCGATTCCCATCCGCCGCGCGGTCTTGATGACGCGGCAAGCGATCTCGCCACGATTGGCGATCAGGATTTTCTTGAACACTCAGGCCCCTCGGTCCGGAATGATATTGCGTGGCGGCGGTGTTTTTAGGGGGTCTTGGGCGCCCCGTAAACTGCCCACCGTGGGCCGCTGCGGGGCCCTAGAACCCCAGGAAATACCGCACGATAGCCCCGGCCGCGATGGCCAGCCCTGCCGTGGCTGCCAGAGGTGTGCCGTAGCGCGGGCCGCCCACGGCGACGGCGACAGCGGACTTGGCCACCAGATTGGCGCCGCCGGCGATCAGGATCGCGAGCGCCGCGCCCTCGGGAGACAGCCCCGTGTCCAGCATGCGGGCGCTGGACAGCGTGATGGGATCGACGTCGGCGAGACCCGTGACCGCGGCGAGCGGCAAGAGGCCGGACTGGCCGAATGCCGTCAGCAGCAGCTTTGCGATCAGCATCACCACGGCCAGAAGCGCACCGAAGCGCAGCACCTCGCCCAGCTCGAACGGATTGGTCAGCCCGAGCTGCGGCGCTTCGGCGGCGCCGGCAGCCCGCTTGATGAGGAAGACGCCGATGACGGCCAGCACCGCAACCGCGGCGGCGACGGGCAGCACAAGCGGCACGAACAGCGCCGGCGCGATCGCGCTGGCCACCGTGGTCTGGCGCACAAGCGAGACGATCCACGATGCGATGATGCCGGGCGCAGTCTGGCGCGCGACCTCGGCCTTCTTCCGTGCCAGCTGGGAGTAGGTAAGCGTCACGGCCGTGGAGCTGACGAGCCCGCCCATGACGCCGGCATAGAACAGGCCCTTGCGCGCGCCGGCGATGCGGCTCGCCGCATAGCCGGCATAGGAGATGGCCGCGATCAGGATCGTCAACAGCCACAATGTGTGAGGATTGAGTGCGTCCCAGGGATCGACATTGCGATTGGGCAGGATCGGCAGGAGGACGAAGGTCATGGCGAGCAGCAGGAGCGCTGCGCGCAGCTCCGGCCAGGTCACCTTCTTGAGGAATCCGTGCAGCGCCTCGCGCTCGGCCAGAAGCGCGAAGGTGGCCACGCCCGCCGCCCCCGCGACCGCCATGTTGCCCAGGAGCGCGTAGACGCCGAGCGCGAAGACGACAAGTCCCGCGATCAGCGTGGTCACCGAGAGATTGTTCTCCACAACGCTTTCGCGCCACTGGAACACGGTGAAGCCGATGCCGAACGCTAACACAGCGAAGCCGAGCACAACGCCGCCCGTATAGGGATAGAGCGCCCCCCAGATGCCGCCCAGAAGGCCGATCAGCGTGAAGGTGCGGATGCCGGCGACGCGGCTGCCGGCCGGACCGTCGCGCTCGCGCCAGCCGCGCTCGACGCCGACGAGGAAGCCGATGGCGAGCGCAAGGCCGAGCCGTTGGAAGAGTTCGATCGTGTCCAAGACTCCGCTCCGCTCCTGCGCAGCTCAGCATAGCGCAAAGCGCACGGCAAATGGCGAGAGGATGGGCGCTGGGCTAGTGTCGGGCGTCGGACCCGCGCAAAGGAGACGAGTCGATGATCGAATATGTGAACCCGCCCGCGTTCAAGGCTGCGGGCCTGCCCTTCAGCCAAGCCGTGCGCGTGGGCGACGTGCTCTATCTTTCCGGCCAGCTCGGCAACGTCCCCGGCAAGCTGAAGCTCGTGCCCGGCGGCATGGAAGCCGAAGCGCGCCAGACCATGGAGAACATCGGCGCGGTGCTCAAACAGAACGGGCTTGGCTTCCACGACGTGTTCAAATGCACGGTGATGCTCGCCGACATGACGAAATGGCCGGACTTCAACCAGGTCTATGTCACCTATTTCGATCCCGACCGATTGCCGGCGCGATCGGCCTTCGGCGCCAGCGGGCTCGCGCTCGGCGCCCAGGTCGAAGTCGAGTGCTGGGCGTATATCGGGACGAAATAAATGCCGGGCGATTGGAAGCCATTTTCTGACGGGGGCGTCGCGGTGGAACTCGCCGGCGACGCATTGCCGGGTCACGACTGCAACTCTTCCAGGTTTTCGTAAAGGTTCAGCGCTTCCGGATTGGCGAGCGCCTCGGTGTTCTTCACGGGGCGGCCATGCACCACATCGCGCACCGCGATCTCGGTGATCTTGCCTGAGCGCGTGCGCGGGATGTCGCTGATCTGGATGATCTTGGCCGGCACATGGCGGGGGCTCGCGCCAGTGCGGATCTGCTTGCGGATGCATTCCTTCAAGGCCTGATCGAGGGTGACGCCCTCGCGCAGCCGCACGAACAGGATCACGCGGACATCGTGCCGCCAGGTCTGGCCGATGCAAAGCGCCTCCAGCACTTCCGGAATCTGCTCGACCTGCGCGTAGATTTCGGCGGTGCCGATGCGCACGCCCGCGGGGTTGAGGGTGGCGTCGGAG
>CAZTTL010000415.1:0-2639 GCA_964616635.1 uncultured Rhodoplanes sp.
TGAACCGGCGTAAACGGTTTTGCAGACCGCTGCGTAACCACTCCGCCACGTGGCCTTAACGCCGCGGGGTGTGACCCACGGTCGATGCGCTCGGATAATGTCCGCTGCCGGAGCAGGATGCAACGACAAACGCCGCGCGCGGCGGCGCGCCCGAAGCGGTGGTCCCCCGCGATTTGCCTTATTCCCATGGTGCCGGCCCACGGCCTGGGCCTGGTCGGTGCCAACCTTCAGCAAGACGACCCGCGCTCCGGAAGCCCAAGCGCCTCGGCTGCGCCTTTCCGCCTCGGCACCGCAGGCCTGCGCGGCGTCGATTCCTTTCGGCCAAGCCCAAACCTTCACCCTTGACCGGCGTGACCCGGGCGCGTCACACTGACCTTAAATTGCTGCGGCAAAGCGGGTTCGCCGACCTATAGGGGTGCGGCACCCGCCATCAAAGAACAGCACAATCGCGATTTCGTGGAGGAGGCGCATCAATGCCTGCCGTATCGTTGACGGTGAACGGGAAACCTGTCCGCGCCGATGTCGATCCGCGCATGCTGCTCGTCCAGCTTTTGCGCGAGCATCTGCGGCTGACCGGCACCCATATCGGCTGCGACACCTCGCAATGCGGGGCCTGCGTGGTCCATGTCGACGGCAAGGCCGTGAAGTCGTGCACCGTGCTCACTCTGCAATGCGAGGGGGCCGAAGTCCTCACCATCGAAGGCGTCGCGCATGGCGACAAGCTGCATCCGATGCAGGAGGCGTTCCGCGAGAACCACGGCCTGCAATGCGGCTTCTGCACGCCGGGCATGATCATGACGGCGATCGACCTCGTGCACCGCAAGGGCCCCGATCTCGACGACGACACCATCCGCGCGGAGCTCGAGGGCAATCTGTGCCGCTGCACCGGCTATCATAACATCGTCAAGGCAATTGCCGCCGGCGCGCTGGCGATGATGTCGGAAGTGTCTGCTTCGCAACCGGCAAGCGCCGCGCCAGTGCAGCAGGAGGCCGGTCCGCCGGCGTGAGCGAAGGCAACAACCGCTGAGAATAAGAGCCCGACGCAAGACCGGGCGGCCGATCAAAGCCAGCGAAAAGAATACGAGGAAACGCGAGGTCGAGCATTTTCCGGTGAAATCCATCCGCCCCCCCGGACATGCGACGACACAGAAGTCCAAGGAGCGAGGCAATGAACCCGGAAGGCATTGGCGCTTCGGTTCGCCGCAAGGAAGATTTCCGGTTCATCACCGGGCACGGCCAGTACACCGACGACATCGTGCAGCAGCAGCAGACCTTTGCGTATTTCCTGCGCTCCCCGCACGCACATGCCAGGATCGACCGCATTGATACGGCCGAGGCGAAAGCGATGCCGGGCGTGCTCGCCGTTCTCACCGGCGCCGAACTTGCTGCCGACAAGTTCGGCCATCTCGTCTGCGGATGGATGATCCATTCCAAGGACGGCTCGCCGATGAAGATGGCGCCGCATCCGGCGATCGCCGACAGTGTGGTGCGCCATGTCGGAGAACCGGTCGCGATCATCATCGCCGAAACGCTTGCCGAGGCGCGCGATGCCGCGGAAAAAATCATCGTCGACTATACCGAGCTTCCAGCCGTGGTCGATGCCGCTTTAGCGCAAGCGGACGACGCACCCCAACTCCACGAGAACGCGCCGAAAAACACGATCTTCGCCTGGCATCTTGGCGATGGCGGCGCGACCGACGCGGCGCTGCGCGGGGCGAAGCACATCACCACGCTGGAGCTGCGCAACAACCGGCTGGCGCCGAATGCGATCGAGCCGCGGGCGGCGATCGCCGAATATCATCATGGCCATGGCAGCTTCACGCTGTGGTACACGACGCAAAATCCGCATGTCGCCCGCCTCGTGCTGTCGGCTTTCATCGGCATCGCCAATGAGCACAAGCTGCGGGTGATCGCGCCCGATGTCGGCGGCGGTTTTGGCTCGAAAATCTTCGTCTATCCGGAGGAGGTCGCGTGCCTGTGGGCCGCGAAGAAGGTGCGGCGGCCGGTGAAATGGGTGGCGGAGCGCTCGGAATCCTTCCTCTCCGACGCCCATGGCCGCGACCATGTCACCCACGCCGAGATGGGCTTCGACGAGCAGGGCAAGATCGTCGGCCTGCGGGTGAAGACGATCGCCAATCTCGGCGCCTATATGTCGACCTTCTCCTCCTCCATCCCGACCTATCTGTATGCGACGCTCTTGTCCGGCCAGTACGACATCCCGGCGATCTATTGCGAGGTCGATGCCGTCTACACCAACACGGTGCCGGTTGACGCCTATCGCGGCGCCGGGCGGCCGGAGGCGACCTTCGTGGTCGAGCGGCTGATGGAAGTCTCCGCGCGCCAAATGGGGATCGACCCCGCGGAGCTGCGGCGGCGCAATTTCATCACCGTGTTTCCGCATCAGACGCCGGTGATCATGACCTATGACTGCGGCGACTATGCCGCCTCGCTCGACAACGCGCTGGAGCTCGCTCGTTATAAAAGCTTCGGCGAGCGCAAGCGCGAAGCGGCCGGGCGGGGCCGGCTGCGCGGCATCGGGCTGTCGACCTATATCGAGGCCTGCGGGATCGCGCCGAGCAAGGCCGTCGGTTCACTCGGCGCCGGCGGGTCGGTATCGACCACGGCGTGGGACCTGCTCA
>CAZTTL010000416.1:0-2611 GCA_964616635.1 uncultured Rhodoplanes sp.
TGCGGTCGAAGGCGATGTCGTCGGTCATGCGGCGGCATGATAGAGCATTTTCCGGCAGTGAGGTCACGGCTTTGCCGCCAGCTTGCGCCCGCGGGCGCCCTACCATTTGTCCGCGAGGATCTCGCCGCGCTTGCGGTGGTATTCCTCCTCGTCGACGAGGCCGTCGGCCCGCAGCCGCTCCAGCTTGCGCAGTCGGCTATCGAAATCGTCCTGGGGCCCTTCCGCCTCGACCTCCAGCACGCCGCCTAGTGCGCCCCTGCCACGGGCCACCCGCACGGCGTGGACGAATATGCCGATGCAGGCGACGGCCCAGATGGCGAGGAAGGCCAGCAAGAAGGGCTCGGCCTCGGGGTCGGAATCGGTGCCGAGGAGCAGCGCTGTGCCGAACACGAGGAAGGCGAGCGCGAGGACGGCGGTCAGGCGGGCGGCCGAGCGCGTCAGGCTCCCCGGGCCGACCAGCAATTTTCTCGCCATTTCCCAGTCCCTCCCTAGTGTTCGGCGAGGCGCAGCTCCCGTCCGGTCATCGGTGAGACGGGCGCGCCTCCAACCGGCAAGAACCTCGCCCAAGCGAGGTGTTGACAATTTTGATCTGCCTCAAAGCACTCGATCTGGTCAGCAATCAGGAATCCTCGCTCCGGGTCTCGTTCCAAGGACATGGCATTATGCGGAAGACCGTGATTATTTTGGCTGTCTGTGCCTTTTCGTCGGCCTCTGCGTTAGATGGCACGCCGCAAGACAGGGGGACTTTGCAAAATGGCATGGCGACGCACAGCTCCTTGCAGAGAAGCGCTGACATGAAAAAGTGTATTACGAAGGTCATTAGAAAGTGCGTGGCAAAAATCAAAGGCAAACTTGAGTGCAGAACGCAGACGGTTTGCCTCGCAGTTCGCGGTTAAGACAAAGACTAAAGCTTGCTGTCATCAACAGCGAACAACCTGCCCGCAGTGCGCCGACGCGCACTGAACCGCACTCTCGCAGACGGGCCCCTGGGTGAGGTGATTGACGCGGCCGTCGAGCAAGCCCTTGCCAATGGCCCGAACTTCGCCCGCTGCCGGCGCGTGGCGCCGGGGTCACGCGTCGACAACCCATCAGCAGGCAAACGCTGTTCTGGCGTGCGGGCGGCGGTGTTGGTCGACGCAATGAGACGATTGTGATCGGAAAATTGGGCGCGGCACTAAGCTAGAAGTTGTCAAGCCCGCCGATATCGGTGAATCTTGCGCAGCGAAGACGCCACGTCTCACACCGGGCAGGAGATGGGCAATGATGCCGCGGATTGCCGTTCTCTCGTACTTTATTGCTCTCGCCTTTCTTTTCTGCACCCCTAGCATTGCCCAGGCCGAGCGGCGCGTCGCCCTCGTCATCGGCAATGCGCGGTATGAACATCAAGGGCTTCTGCCGAACCCGATGAAAGACGCGGCAGATATCGCCAAAGCTTTGTCACGCGCCGGATTCGTATTGGTCGGCGGTAGGGCGCAGGTCAATCTTTCACGCGATGCGATGAATCGTGCGGTGTACGAATTCGGCACTGCGGCGCGCGGCGCGGATGTGGCTGTCCTATACTATGCCGGACATGGCCTGCAGGTCGATGGCGCGAACTATCTCGTGCCTACTGATGCGAGCGCGGTGACCGAGGCAGATGTTCGTTATCAGATGACCAGTGTCGATGAGGTGACGTACCTGCTGGAGAAATCACAGGCACGATTGAAGATCATCATGCTCGATGCATGTCGCAATAATCCATTCCTGATCCAGCGGTCACGGGCGGTCACAAGGGGGCTTGCCCATATGCAGGCGCCGGCAGGCACAGTGATCAGTTTCGCCACGCAACCCGGCAGTGTGGCGCGCGACGGTCCGATGGGGGCGAATAGTCCGTATACAGAGGCTCTGCGCCAGACAATCGTGCAGCCCGGCCTTGGCTTGTTTGAGTTGTTCAATGATGTGGGCTTGGCGGTCATGCACGCGACGAAAGATGAGCAACAGCCGTGGATCGCAGCATCTCCCATCGAAGGACGATTTTACTTTACACCGCCTACGAAAGTTGCGGCACCCTCCGTCACGCCGCCTGACCTTTCAGAGTCCTCATCTCCACCTCTGCCGTCCGCGCCTTCCAATAATTCGTCGTCGGGGCGATCCTTGCCGCTGATTCAGCAGGCGACGAAGGCACTCGACCAAAGGAACTATCAACTCGCCAAAACCATTCTCACGACAGCGATCGACGCTGATCCGGGGTCTGCGCTACCGCTTAGTTTCCTGGGCTATACCTCGTATATGGAGGGAAACGACAGCTTAGACAGTGCGCGCAGGATGCGAACCCAGCGCGACCGACGAGCTGCTGTCGACGAGGCATTGCATTTCTACGCCGAAGCTTTCAGGTCCTTCGACCGAGCAATTCAGATCGATCCGCAATATGCGCCGGTGCGCCGACACCGCGGGAATGCCATCGTCGCTGTCTATCATGCGCGTCACCTTGCCGGCTTGGCATCGCCCAATGACATCCTCGATCGAGCGATTGCCGACCTGCAGGCAGCCGTTGATATCGATCCGACCTCAAAAACATCGGCCAATTCGCTTGGCGAGGCGTTGCTGCTCAAGAGCAGATCGCGGGAGGCGA
>CAZTTL010000417.1:0-2606 GCA_964616635.1 uncultured Rhodoplanes sp.
GGCGCGTCTCGAAGGATGCTCGCGCGTATTGCTGGCGACCCATGGTTCGAGACGGCGCTTCGCGCCTCCTCACTATGAGGCGAGGGTTCACTGTTCGCCGTCGCGCTCACTCCGGCTTAAAGTTCATTGTCACGCCGTTGATGCAGTAGCGCTGATAGGTCGGCGCCGGCCCGTCGGGAAAGACATGGCCGAGATGGCTGCCGCAGCGGCTGCAATGCACTTCGGTGCGGACCATGCCCCAACTGCGGTCGGTCGAGGTCCCGACCGATCCGGGAACGGGATCATGGAAGCTCGGCCAGCCGGTGCCGCTCTCGAACTTGGTCTTCGAGACGAACAGGTCTTGGCCGCAGCCGACGCAGGAGAACGTGCCCGGGCGCTTTTCGTAATTGAGCGCGCAGCTGCCCGGCCGCTCGGTGCCATGGCCGCGCATCACGGCAAACTGCTCCGGCGTCAGCAGCGTGCGCCACTCCGCGTCGGTGCGCGTAACTTCGAACTGCTTGGTGTCCATGAGTTATTTCCTTTGTTCTTGTTTGCTTGTCCCGCTCGCGCCCCTGGCTTGGGGGCGGCGGGAGGCATTCGCGCATAAATACGCCCTGGCGGGAGCGGTCGTTACCCGGCTCACCGGCATGTGACCAAGATATTGGAGGCACTGCGGAAAGCCGGGAGTTCCGGGGGCTTCGTCAGCTCCGGAACAGTACGCGGCGCGCGTTTGTGCAAGGTGTGCACAGACTCAGATTTGAACAGCGACAGCCGATGGGTTGCACTTTGGTCGCGCGGGGATCGAACCGGTGGCGGCCGCAGATGGAATTCGCTTTACCTATATCCGCTCAAGCGCGTATCCGCTCAAGCGCGCGCTCGTGTGGGGCCACGCGCCGCGGCCGGGCATGAAAGGTAATCCATGGCGCTGACCATCAAAATCTGCGGCCTGACCAGCGCCGAGGTTTTGGAGACGACGATCGCGGCGGGTGCGGATATGGCGGGCTTTGTGTTTTTTCCGCCGTCGCCGCGCCATCTCGATGTCGCCGCGGCACGCCGGCTTGCCGCGCAGGCGGGCACGCGCATCCTCAAAGTGGCGCTTTCGGTCGATGCCGATGATGCGTTCCTCGCCGCAACCATCGCGGCGCTCAGGCCGGACCTGCTGCAGCTGCATGGCAAGGAAAGTCCGGCGCGCGTGGCCGCCGTCAAGGCCCGGTTCGGCCTGCCGGTGATGAAAGCCATTCCCATTGCCAAAGCGGCCGACCTCGCGGCGGTGCCCGCCTATCTCGGTGTGGCCGACCGGCTGATCTTCGATGCCCGCGCGCCGCGCGGCGCGACCCGTCCCGGCGGTCTCGGCACGCCGTTCGATTGGCGGCTCCTGGAGAATCTCGACCCCGGTCTTCCCTTCATGCTCTCCGGCGGGCTTGACCCGGACAATGTGGCGGAGGCGCTGGCGGTCACGAACGCGCCTGGCGTCGACGTCTCGTCCGGCGTGGAGCGCAAGCCCGGCGAAAAAGACCCGCAGAAGATCGAAGCCTTCGTGCGCGCGGCCCGCGCGGCAGAACAGGCGGCTGAGCGCAAGCAGGCGGCGGAGAAGCTCGGCTGACCTTGATCACGTTCCGGCGGCGAGCGCCTTTTCGATGACCCCGCGGAGCCTGGGCAGGCTGGCGGCGGTGATCGGGCCGACCAGCTTGTAGGCGATCTTGCCGTCGCGGCCGACTACGAAGGTTTCCGGCACGCCATAGACGCCCCATTCGATCCCGCTGCGGCCGCCGGTATCGGCGCCGACGGCGGCGAACGGATTGCCGAAGCGCTCAAGGAAAGAAAGGGCATTCGCCGCCTCGTCCTTATAGTTGAGGCCGACGAGCCGGTAGCGCTTGTCGGCGGCCATGAGGTTCAACGCGGGTGCTTCCGCGCGGCAGGGCACGCACCACGAGGCCCAGACATTGAGTACCGTCACCTGTCCCTTGAGGTCGGCCATGTTGAGGCCGGGCACCGGCTTGCCGTCGCGCATCAGGCCGGGCACCCCGGGCAACTCGGTCTGCGGCGCCGGCTGGCCGATCAGCGCCGAGGGAATGGCGGAGGGATCGCCCGCATTCAGCCGAAAGAAGAACAGCACGGCGAGCGCGGAAAACACGAGAACCGGCAGCAGCACGACCCAGCGCTTCGGGCGCGGCGCGTTCTCGTTGGTGAGCATCGCCATCATGCGGGCTCCTCGGCCGGCGCGGAGCTGGTCGCGGCGGAGCGGCGGGTGATTCCGCGCTGCTCGAGGTCGGCGAGAATGCGCAACTGCCGGCGATAGTCGAGCATCACCCAGGCGATCATCGCCGCGACCACGCCGACCGTGACCGCCCAGGCGGCAATAATGAAGACGGCATGCGGTCCGAGCGCCATGGCTTACGTCCCCGCAGCGGTTTGGGCCTGCAACAGCCGCAGGCTGCGCACCCGCCGGCGCAAGATTTCGTTCCGCATCGCGCCGAAATGCAAGGTGATGAACAACAGTATGAACGCGACCGCCATCGCGAGCAGCGGCAGCAGAATGCTGGAATCGATCGCCGACCCGCTCATGCTGAAGGAGGAGCCGGCGTGCAGCGTGTTCCACCAGTCGACCGAGAACTTGATGATCGGCA
>CAZTTL010000418.1:0-2571 GCA_964616635.1 uncultured Rhodoplanes sp.
CCTTATTGCGCCTCGTAAAGCGCCTCGCGCGTCATCACGAAGTCGATGCGGCGGTCGGTCAGGGCCTGCGCGCATTCCTTCGGCGTGTTGACGATCGGCTCCTCATGCACGTTGAAGCTGGTATTGACCAGCACCGGCAGGCCGGTGAGCCGGTCGAAGGCACCGATCACGTCGTAATAGAGCGGGTTGGTGGCGCGCTCGATGGTCTGCGGGCGGGCGGAGCCGTCGACATGTACCACGGCCGGAATGCGGGTCCGCCAGTCCTTGTGCACGTCGCAGGTGATGGTCATGAAGCGCGCCGCATAGCTGTTGACGCCGTTGACGTCGAACACCGCGGCCGCCTTTTGCGCCGCGATCACTGGTGCAAACGGCATGAACTCGGTGCGGTCGAGGCGCTGATTGAGCATGTCATGGGTCTCGCGGCGCGACGGATTGGCGAGAATCGAGCGCGCGCCGAGCGCGCGCGGCCCGTATTCCATCCGCCCGGTATAGATGGCGCCGATCTCACCCGCGGCAAGCCGCTGCGCCGCGGTCTCGACCGGGTTACCCGCGAGCCGCCGAACGCCGGGAACCTGCACCAGCGCCGCATCGGCCTCACCGGTGTAATCGCGGCCGAAATAAACGTCGCTGAGCCGGTGGCGCTGCTTGAGCCAATGCGCCATGCCGTCGCGTTTCAGGAGATAGGCGAGCACGCCGCCGACCGGCAAGCCTTCGTCGCCCATCGCCGGGAAAATGAAGACCTCGTCGAGATCGAGATTCTCGGCGAGCACCCGGTTGAGCTTCACATTGGCGAAAATGCCGCCCGCGAGCCCGAGATGACGCGCCGGATAGAGCTCCAGCAGGCGGCGCACCGAGGCGAGCATGGTGTCTTCCAGCACCTTCTGAATCGACGCGGCGACGTCCTCGCGCTTGCCCTCCTTGGCGACCGCTTCGAGGAGCTTGAACAGCTCCTTGTTGCGGGGGAAGTCGGAGTGCACCCGGCCGTTCGGATCGACGGAGAAATGCCTGCCGATCCGCTCGGCAAAGATCGGCTGGCCCATCGCGGAGAGGCCGGTGAGCTTGCCCTCGTGCCGGTTCATGCGAAAACCGAGCGCTTTGGTCGCCGCGGCATAGGCCTGCCCGAGGCTGTCAATCTGATAGGGAATGGTCAGGCACTCGTCGCCGCCATAGATCGTCTTGATCTCGCCATTGGCGAAATGGCGCTGGCTGTGATTGACAGTGTCGCCGCCGCCGTCGGAGGTCACGAGCAGTGCGTCATCCCAGTCGGTATAGAACAGCGTCGGCAGCGCGTGGGCGAGATGGTGGTTGTGGAAGAAAACGCTCGCTTGATCGCGCAGCCCGAGATCGCGCTTGAGCGCCGCGATATCCAGCAAGTCCTCGACATTGGCGAGTTTCGAGCGGACCGTCTCGCGCGGGATGAAGCGCTCCTTCTTGCCCTCGACATAGGTGCGCCACTGCTCACGCAGCCAGCGCAACCCGTGGAAATGGCGGAAATACTGCACCGGATAGTCGGAGCGGCTGGCGACGAACACGTCGACATCGCTGCGTTTGGCGCCGACCATCGCCAGCGTCTCGTCGATCGAGAGATAGGGATAGCCGCCGTCGCTCTTGACCCGGGTCAAGCGTTCGAGCTGGACGGCCGCTTTCAGCTCGTAGTCGACGAAAACCGCCGCGACCGAGTCATGGATTCCGTTGTGAACGGCGAGAAAGAGTTGGGACATCGTTTGGATGAGTGACAGGCGGATGCGGGCTCAGGCGCGGTCTTGCCCCGGCGGATGGCAATTGCGGTGAGCCGCAGGGCGAGGCGCGGCCCAACCGCGCATATTTCTCAATGTTGCGCAAGGTTGCTGTAGCGGAGATCAAGCGGCACGGCAACCGGCCCCGCGAGGGTGGGGGCGCGGGGACTACAGATGTTGGTGGGGGGTGCACGGCGCGAGGCGTGGAGTGCACGGCGCGAGGCGTGGGGTGTGGGCTGCACGGCGCGAGGCGTGGGGTGTGGGCCACGACGATGCATGGACCCGGGAGCACGTGGACGCGGGAGTGCGTGGACGCGGGGTTGCGGATGCAGGTGCGGAGCGCCGAAGCCCCCAGTCACCGTCCGGCCCGCATCGATCGCGTGGCCTCGGCCAGAGGGCACCGAGGCTCGCGGTCACCCCTAGAGCGAATTCCGTCCTGACGGAATCGGAATTCGCTCTATTTCTTCTTGAGTGGTCGCATTTTCTGGCGGCGAACCGGTATTCACTTCGCCGGAAAATGCTCAAATCGCCGGCTGTCGGCAGATGCACTGGCGGCAGATGCACTGGCGGCAGATGCACTGGCGGCAGATGCACGCGGGGAAAAGTTTTGCTAAAGACGCCTTGATGATGCCCTGCGCTCGGTCCTCGACCGCTCGGCGCAGGATTTTCGCCGCGGTGGTGCCGCGTGCGGTGATGGCCCCGTAGCTCAGCCGGATAGAGCAGCAGCCTTCTAAGCTGAAGGTCGAAGGTTCGAGTCCTTCCGGGGTCGCCATCAAGGACATCACAACTCATTGATCTTCATAATGATACATGGACGGATCGGCGGCCATTGCAG
>CAZTTL010000419.1:0-2562 GCA_964616635.1 uncultured Rhodoplanes sp.
GCGCCGTCCGTCGCCGGATTGAGGAATTTGTTCGAGTGCCACCCTGTGGCCAGCGGACCCGTCTCGGCCTCGCCGTCGCCGATGACACAGGCGGCAACAAGATCGGGATCGTCAAACACGGCGCCGAAGGAATGGCTCAGCGAATAACCAAGCTCGCCACCCTCATGGATCGAGCCAGGGCACTCGGGCGAGACGTGGCTCGGTACCCCACCGGGAAACGAGAACTGTGTAAACAGCCGTTTCAGCCCGCGTTCGTCCTGACTGACATCGGGATAGATCTCGCTGTAGGTGCCCTCGAGATAGGTGTTACCGACCAGCGCCGGGCCGCCATGGCCAGGACCGGAGACATAAATCATGTCGAGATCGTATTTCTTGATAATTCGATTCAGGTGCACATAAATGAAATTCTGTCCCGGAGTGGTGCCCCAATGGCCCAGGAGCAGATGCTTGATATCCGAGAGCGCGAGAGGCCGCTTCATTAGCGGATTGTCGCAAAGATATATCTGGCCGACCGACAGGTAGTTCGCGGCGCGCCAGTAGGCGTCCATTTTGTCGAGCAGGTCCGGCGATAGCGTGGGGCTGGTCATGGCTTGGGCCTCCCATCGGCTTCGAGGTTCAGAACATGGCGGACGATCTGCGCCATCATGCGTTCTTCGTCCGTATGCAGGACGCGGACCGTAACCGGGCTCGCCGCCGAAGAGATCACCTCGGCATTGGCCGCATTGCGCGCCTCATCGAGCGCGATGCCGAGAAATTCCAGCCCCTCGCAAATGCGGGCGCGAACTAGCGGCGCGTTCTCGCCGATGCCGCCGGCGAAGACGACCGTGTCCATGCCCCCGACCGCGGCCGCGTAGGCGCCGATGGTTTCTTTTAATTTGGTAACAGAACACGCCGATCGCTTCCGCTGCGCGCGGGTCCTGCGCTTCGAGCGCGAGCAGATCGCGCATATCGGCGCTTGTCTCGGAAATGCCGAGCAGCCCGGACTGGAAATTGACCATCGCGTTAAACTGTTGCGGCGTCAAGCCTTCGGTGCGGGCGAGATACCAGCCAAGGCCGGGATCGAGGTCGCCGCTGCGGGTGCTCATCGGAACGCCAGCGCCCGGCTTCAGCGCCATGCTGGTATCGACGGGCTCGCCATCGCGAATGGCCGCAAGGCTGGCACCATTGCCCAGATCGCACATCACAATCCGGCCGGGTGCCGCCGACTGTCTCGCGAGCCGCGCCAGCTCGCCGGCGAGATAGGCGTAGGACAAGCCGTGAAAACCGTAGCGGCGCAGCCCTTGCGCCTCGTAGCGCCGCGGGATCGGTAGCACCCTGGCGGCGCGCGGAAGATTCCAATGGAAATCGGTGTCGAAGCAGGCAATTTGCGGCGCGTCGGGGAAACGACAATGAATCTCCGCCAGCAGGATTTCGGCGGGCAGATGCTCGGCATCGAAAACGCCGAGTCGTCGGAGATCGTCGAGCATGCGCGCCGTTATGCGTTGCGGCGCATGATAGGCTGGGCCGCCATGCACGATCCTGTGCCCGATCGCCGTCAACTCATCGGCATGGCCATGCGCGCCGATCCAGTCCAGAACAAGACGTGCGGTCACCGCGTGATCGGCTACCGGAACTTTCTCCACGATATCTTCGCCCGCGCCGGACTTCGGCACACGCAGCGTTGAATCTTGCAATCCGATCCGGTCCACCGTTCCGCTCGCCACGCGCCGCGCAGGCACTGCATCTGCGAACACCGCAAATTCCAGACTTGACGATCCCGCATTGAGCGCAAGGATCTTCGGATCAGGCCGCTCCACCTTCCTTCTCCTCGTTGCTGACAAAGCCGAGAGAGGCGAGCTGGGCACGCGTCGTCTCTACATCGGTGTGACGGATGCTGTGGATGCCCATCGCGGCAGCGACCTCGACGAACATCGCGGTCTTTTCGACATAGATCGTCTGCCTCGGGCGCTGCCTGGGCAACGTCGAGCGCGAGGCGGAAAATGCTGGGATCGGGCTTCATGAGGCGGACGAAGCAGGACGAGACAAAAGCATCGAAGATATCGTTCAACTTGAATTGCGCGATCCTGTGCGCGTCCAGCTCGCGTCCCTCATTGCTGACGGCAACGACCTTCAGGCCGTGTTCCGCCTTGAGCCGGCGCGCCAAATCGAGCGTGGCGGGATACGGCTTCGACTGCGCAAAGATGAACTGGCGGAACTGATCCGGTGTGAAGGGGCGCGGGCGGTGAAGGACGGCATGGGCCAGGTAATCGTCGAGCGTGCATTTGTCTTGCTAGTGTATGTCCCAAACCAGTTGATGCCGGTCCTCGAACTCGCGGAAGTCGATATCGAACCGGACGGCGGCCCGCTCGCGTGCATCCAGCGGCCAGCCGTCACCGAGCAGCACCCCGCCAATGTCCAGGAACAGGAATTTGATCGCCGTCGCCAGCGCCATGGCTCCTTCCCTCAGCGTTGCCAGCGGATCTGCCGCGATTCCAATGGCCTTATCGCAGCGCTGCGCCCCGGCACCAGCCGTACGGTGTAGTCGGATACCGGGCGGGTAGCAGAGACAGACACCGCGTAAAT
>CAZTTL010000420.1:0-2557 GCA_964616635.1 uncultured Rhodoplanes sp.
GTGAACGGGGTGCCGAACGGCACCGGGCCGATGATGGCGGCATTCGCGGCGGCGACCCCGAAGATCAGCACCGGCACGGTCAGCGGCAGCACCAGGACCGGGAGCAGCAGGCCACCGCGGCGCAGCGCCACCGCGAGGCCCGCCCCGATCAGGCCGATGAAGGTCAGCGCCGGCGTTCCGACCAGGAGGGTCAGCATTACCGCGCCGGTCGCCGCCGGCTCGAGATTGAGGAAAAGAGCCAGCACCGGGGTCGCCAGCACCAGCGGTAGGCCGGTGGTGAGCCAGTGCGCCAGCGCCTTCGCCGCGACGGCAAGCTCGAGCGGGAACCGGCTCATCAGGATCAGGTCGAGCGAGCCGTCATCGTGGTCGGCGGCGAGCAGCCGATCAAGCCCGAGCAGCGAGGCGAGCAGGGCGCCGATCCACAGGATTGCCGGGCCGACGCGACGCAGCAGCGCGAGGTCCGGCCCCAGTGCAAACGGGGTCAGTGTTACCACGGCGAGGAAGAACAGCACGCCCATCATCGCCCCGCCGCCGATGCGGATGGCGATGCGCATGTCGCGCAGCAGGATGGCGCGGAACGCGGTCACAGCGCAGCCTCCGCCAGCGCGCAAACACATCCTGCCCCGTGAAAACGGGGGAGGGGGACCATGCGTCGCAGGCAAGCTTGCGCGCCCTGCGCAGGCTTGGCTGCGTGCATGGTGGAGGGGGGCGAATAGTACTCGGCGCTACGGCCCCCTCCACCGCCTTTGGCGGTTCCCCTCCCCCGCAATGCGGGGGAGGATGGGTGCTGGACGCAACAGGAACCCGGGAATGTTCTCCGTCGCCACGACTGGTAATCATCCTCCCCCGTGAAGACGGGGGAGGGGGACCATACGTCGCAGGCAAGCTTGCGCAGCCTGCGCAGGCTTGGCTGCGTGCATGGGGGAGGGGGCGCAAGCCTCACCCAAGAGCTCCTCTCACCCGGTGTCCGTCTCGCTTTACTCGACGCCCACCGACCTCTCCCCACCGGGGCGAGGTGAAGCGGGAGGATGTTGGCTGAGATGGCGGACCAGCTCGCAACCATATTCATCCCTTCTTTCCCAGCCGCAGTTCCTGCGCGCCATCGAGGCCGAGCGGTCCGTGGGTGGCGACGAGGATCAGGCCGCCGCCGGCAAGATGCGTCTGCATCAGTTCTGTGAGGCGGGCTTGGGCCGTCGTGTCGAGTGCCGCCGTCGGCTCATCGAGCAGCCAGAGCGGGCGCGGTACGGCCAAGAGGCGGGCGAGCGACAGCCGCCGCCGCTGCCCGGCCGACAGGTAGCCGGCCGGCAGGGCGGCAAGATCGCCGAGGCCGACCGCGGCAAGCGCGTCTGTGACTGCACTCGTCCCCGCGCCCCCATTCGTGCCCGCGGGCCGCGATCCGCCGAGAAAATCGGCCCAGAAGGTCAGGTTCTCGCGCACGGATAGCGAGGGCTTTAACGCATCCTGATGGCCGAGATAATGCGCTTGCTCGCCGACGCTCAGTTCGGCATCGCCGCCGTCCAGCGTGATGGTTCCCGCAGCCGGGCGCAGCAGCCCGGCGACGAGGCGCAGCAGCGAGCTTTTGCCGGCGCCGTTTCGGCCAAGGAGAACCAGGGCCTCGCCGGCCGTGATCCGGAAGCTCAGTCCCGAAAAGACCGTGCGTTCGCCGCGCACGCAGGTAACCGATTGCCCGACGAGCTCCATCGGCGGGCCCCCCGCCGGCCCTGCGGCCTGTTCGCGCGCGCTCAGACTGGCCTTCCCATCACGATCCGCTGTTTACAAATCGCGTTTGTATAGCAGAACCGGCCGAAAGCACTTATAAGCCCTCTGATGAATCTGCCGGCCGGCTAGCGCCAAGCCCGCCTCGGGCGGCGCGCCTGCCACCTCCGGAGACTGTAGGAACGGTAATCCGGCTTGCCCTCGGCCGGAATGGAACGACACGCCATGACCTCGATCGATAGCTTCAAATGCGCGCGGACGCTCAAAGTCGGCAACCGCAATTACATTTATTACAGCCTGCCGCACGCGGAGAAGAACGGCCTCAAGGGCATTTCGCGGCTGCCCTTCTCGATGAAGGTCCTCCTCGAAAACCTGCTGCGCCACGAGGACGGGCAGACCGTCACCAAGGATGACATCCGCGGCTTCGTGCAATGGCTGAAGACCAAGACCTCGGCGCGCGAGGTTCCCTTCCGCCCGGCGCGCGTGCTGATGCAGGACTTCACCGGTGTCCCGGCGGTGGTTGATCTCGCGGCCATGCGCGATGCCATGAAAAATCTCGGCGGCGACCCGAAGAAGATCAATCCGCTGGTGCCGGTCGACCTCGTCATCGACCATTCGGTGCAGGTCAATTTTTTCGGCACCGCGAGCGCCTTCAAGAAGAACGTCACCGAAGAGTACAAGCAGAACCAAGAGCGCTACCGCTTCCTGAAATGGGCGCAGCAATCGTTCGAGAATTTCCGCGTGGTCCCGCCCGGCACCGGCATCTGCCACCAGGTCAACCTCGAATATCTGTCGCAGGCGGTATGGACCGCGAAGGGCGAGGTCAAGGTCGGCAACAAGG
>CAZTTL010000421.1:0-2551 GCA_964616635.1 uncultured Rhodoplanes sp.
GGCAGGTGATGCGGTTGCCGGTCCAGTTGTGGAAATATTCGTGGGCGATCACGCCCTCGATAGCGGCGAAATCGGCGTCGGTCGCAGTCTCCGGGGAAGCTAAAATATATTTATCATTGAATATGTTGAGGCCTTTGTTCTCCATCGCCCCCATGTTGAAATCGGACACCGCGACAATCATGAAAATGTCGAGGTCGTATTCGCGCCCGAACGCGGTTTCGTCCCAGCGCATGGCGCGCTTGAGCGCTTCCATCGCATAGCCGGCGCGGTCGTCCTTGCCGGGCTCGACATAGATGCGCAGCGCGACGTCGCGCCCCGACATCGTGATGAAGGTGTCCTCGCGCACGGCGAGCGCCCCCCCGACCAGCGCGAAGAGGTAGCTGGGCTTGGGATAGGGATCGTGCCACACCGCGAAATGACGCTCCGTGCCGTCGACCGCGCCCGCAGCGACCAGGTTGCCATTCGCGAGCAGGACCGGTGCTTCCGCCCGTTCCGCCTCGACACGCGTGGTGAACACCGCCATCACATCCGGCCGGTCGGGGAAAAAGGTAATGCGGCGAAACCCTTCCGCTTCGCACTGGGTGCAATAGCTGCCGCCGGAGCGATAAAGGCCCATCAACTGGGTATTAGCGGACGGGTTGATCTCCGTCTCGATTTCGAGCGCGAACGGCCGGTGCGGCGGCTGGGTGATGGTGAGACTGTCGGGCGCGAAAACATAGGCGTCGGGCGCCACCACCTCGTCGTCGATGCGAACACTGAGCGGCGCGATTTCGTCGCCATTGAGCACCAGGGGTGCCGGGGCGTCGGCCTTCGGATTCGGCCGTACCGCAAGCCGGGCACGCACGCGGGTGCGCGTTTCATGGAGCGTGATATCGAGATAGACCGTGTCGACGAGCCAGTCCGGCGGGTGATAATCAGCAAGGCGGACCGTGCGGCCTTGTTCCGTGCGCATATCTGACCTCGAAGAACAATGCGCGCGGCGAAGAAGCGGCCCACGCGTGAAACGCCGTCAGCAGCCCGGCAACGCAATAACGCGACGGCGTCGAGCCGACATCCGAGTCATCTACGCTGTCCATCCAATAATTGCAAAGCTGTGCGGAACGCGAATGCCTGATCCCGTCGCGCCTGCAATTGGTCCTTGTCCGGTGATGTGCTTAGCTTGAGTAGGTCGCGCCTTACGACGCTATCGCAGAACGGCCGTCGAGGATTTTGCAGTGGACCGAATGCTGGCGATGGAGTTGGACCGGCCGGGCGTGCCGCTCGTGATGCGCGAGCGCGAAATCCCGAAGCCGGGTCCGGGCGAGGTGCTGGTCGCGATTTCCGCCTGCGGTGTCTGCCGCACCGACTTACACGTCGTCGACGGAGAACTGCCACACCCGAAACTGCCGATCGTGCCGGGCCACGAAATCATCGGCCGCGTCGCCGCGGTGGGCGCCGGCGTCGAGGGCTTTGCGCTCGGCGAGCGCATCGGCGTCCCCTGGCTCGGCTGGACCTGCGGGGTCTGCCCGTACTGCCGGACAGGCCGGGAAAACTTGTGCGACGATCCGCTGTTCACTGGCTACACCCGGGACGGCGGCTACGCCACTTACACGCTCGCCGATGCGCGCTACTGTTTTCCATTGCCAGAAGGGCTGAGCGATGCCGAGACGGCACCGCTCCTATGTGCGGGGCTGATCGGCTGGCGCTGCTATCGCTTCGCCGGGGATGGGCCGGCGCTCGGCCTCTACGGGTTCGGCGCGGCCGCCCATATCCTCGCCCAGGTCGCGACCTCGCAGGGCAGGCGGGTCTATGCCTTCACCCGCGCAGGCGATCGTGCCGCGCAGGACTTTGCCAGGAAGCTCGGTGCCTGCTGGGCCGGCAGTGCCGAGGACGCGCCGCCGGAGCCGCTCGATGCCGCGATCATCTTTGCGCCGGTGGGCGCGCTTGTTCCGGCCGCGCTGCGCGCGGTGAAGAAAGGCGGGCGGGTCGTCTGCGGCGGCATCCACATGTCGGATATTCCGAGCTTCCCCTATGCGATCCTGTGGGAAGAACGGCAGATCGTGTCGGTTGCCAACCTCACCCGTGCCGATGCGTTGGAATTTCTCCCGCTCGCGCCCAGAATCGGACTGCGCACCGAGGTCACGCTTTATCCGCTCGCCGAGGCCAACAAGGCGTTGGACGATTTACGCGCCGGCCGGCTCCAGGGCGCCGCCGTGCTGCAGCCGTGACGCGCGCTTATTTTATCAACCCCGCAACCAGCACGGCCGTTGACCTGCGGCCACAGGCCTCCTAACCAGTTGAGCGGGCAGCAAGCCCTTTCCGCGAGACCACGATGAAAGCCAAAGTATTTGTGACGCTGAAGTCCGGCATCCTTGACCCGCAGGGCAAGGCGATCGAAGGCGCGCTGAAATCGCTCGGCGTCGACGGCGTCCTCAGCGTGCGCCAGGGCAAGGTGTTCGACATTGAGATTGCCGGCGACGATCGCCAGCGCGCCGAAGCCGCACTCAAGGAAGCGGCCGACCGGCTGCTCGCCAATACCGTGATCGAAAACTACCGGGTCGAGATCGGCTGA
>CAZTTL010000422.1:0-2528 GCA_964616635.1 uncultured Rhodoplanes sp.
CTGCCGATGGTCGCCATCTTCGTCTCCTGTTTCTCGTCGGGCCGCGCCTATCGCGGCCGCGATGGCGATCGACCGGCCGGGGGCGATCGAACCGCACCCGAGGCTCATGCCGAAGGGCCGGAGCGGAGCGGAGGACGGCAGGCCGGAGACTTTTTTGTCTTCCGCGCGGAATGCCGTCGCCGGGTCCCCGCGCTCCTGCGCGGGGTGGCGCGGCAGGGGAAAAAAGTCGCCCGGCCGCTGTTGCGGGCAGACGATCGAGGCGCAGCCGGCGCTCGGCCAGGTTCGTCCATCCGAGGCCCGCGGGGCGCGCCCGGAACGAGGCAGGGAGACTGGTGGCAACGAGCTGCGACTGGGGGAAGGACAAGCGTGACGGACGGAGAAGACTTGCATTGGCGGGCAAATACGGTGAGCCGAATTTCGGTAGGACCCGCAGGCCTATCTTCGCGTGCGCGCGGAGGCCCGCGGCGGCGAGGCGCCGGGAAGAACCCGAACAGATGGCTGCCGTCGTTATCGGAGCAACGATCGCCTTATTCCTGGCGCGCAAGCGCGCGAGCAGCTGGCGAGCGGCGGAGCGGCAATCGGTCGCCGTGCGTCGTGATCGCGATTGCGAACGCGGCGACCGCCAATGGTGGTATGGCGCGCTAAATCGAGGTCGTGGCCGTATCAGGAATAGTGTTGCGCGGCTTCCCTGCGTCCTGGTGGAGCTGACCCAGCGGCGCCTGGGGCGATCTTGCCGTGCCGCGAGCAGCGCTCACGCGCCGCCGACCTTGCGGAAGTCGAACAGCGGGATGCCAAGCTTGCGCGCCTTGTCGGCGAGGTTATCGGTGACGCCGGAGCCGGGGAAGACGACGATGCCGATCGGCAGGGCGTCGAGCAGCTGGTCGTTGCGCTTGAACGGCGCCGCCTTGGCGTGCCGAGTCCAGTCCGGCTTGAACACGATCTGGGGAATCTTTCGGGCGTCGGCCCAGCAGGACGCGATCTTTTCGGCGCCGCGCGGCGTGCCACCGTGCAGCAGCATCATGTCGGGGTGCTTGGCGTGGACGCGATCGAGCGCCGCCCAGATGCGCTGATGGTCGTTGCACTCAACCCCGCCGGCGAAAGCAATCTTGGCGCCTTTCGGCAGCAGCACCTCGGTCTCGGCGCGGCGGCGGGCCTGCAGAAAATCGCGGCTGTCGATCATCGCCGCAGTAAGGGTGCGGCGGCTGACCAAGGAACTGCAGCGCGGTCGCCACGGCTGGCCGGCATGGACTCCGTAGAGATCCGCTGCGGCGTCGCGCATGAACTCGAAGCTGTTGCGGCGCTCGATCAGAGTGAGCCCCTGGGCAATCAACCTTTCGAGTTCGACCGAGCGGATTTCCGAGCCGTCCTGTTCGCGCTGGCTGCGGCGCTGCGCAGTCTCGTTGGCGTCGAGCGCGCGTTCGATCCGGTCGATCCGGCGGTGGAACAGGTTCACGACTGACCAGAGCAGATCGGGCAGATCGGGCTCGAGCCGGGTGTCGGAAAGCGTCGCCACGAGCGCATCGAACATGTCGGCAAGCGCACCCTGCAAGCGATAGGCATCCGGTAACGGCCGCGGATCCGGTTCGTCCGCCAGGGGCCGCCAGCCATAGAGCTGCAGTTCCTCCAGGAGATGCGCGCTCGGCGATTCGGCGTGACTCTGGCCGCCGTGATGTGGGGATCGGTCGGTCGTCATGGGCGAGGTCCTCGCTCGGCATGGCCGCGCGCCATGCGCGGCCTTCACGGCGATCACCTGCCGGGAGCGGCGCGGGCCCGCACCCGCGGGCGCAGCCGAAGGGCCGCAGCGAAGCGGAGGACAGCGCGCGCGGGCTCGTTCATGGGTCTGTGGAATTGCGGCGTCTATCGCAATCGTGCCGCCGGTTTGGCGCAGTCGCGCCGCGTCGGATTGAGCCGCGCCGGCGTTGCGGGGCCGCGCCGGTTCCAGCCCGATCGCCCTCTCGAAGGCCGCCGCGCGGCGTCCATTCCGGCAGGAGGGGCCGCATCACGATCGTTACCGGTAAGAGCGGCCGCCGCACGGCCTCAGTCAGCCAGCGGCGATCACCGGAGGAAGCGACCGACATCCTCCGGCGCAAGCTGGACGCGCAGCGAATGCGCGAGGGCCTTGCGGCCGAGGAGCCGCAGGTCGCTGTTTAAATCGTCGGTGGTCGGCGTGAGGGTCAGGACTTCGATTCCGCTGGCTTGGGCGCGCCCGCGCAGCGTTTCGGCTGCACGAAAGCCTGCGTCGTCATTGTCGCGCACGATATAGAGTCGGCGCAGGCCAAGCGGCAGCACAAGCGCGGCCAAGTGGTTTGCTGAGAGTGCGGCGACCATCGGCAACCGTGGCAGCGCGCAGCGCAGCGACAACACCGTCTCGATCCCTTCGCCGACGGCGAAGACATCGCGCACGGCACCGAAGCGGACGCCGTTGCCAAGGAGCTGACCCATCGCTCGTCGCGGTGTTGCGATCGATGCTTTCCCCGCGCCGTCGCGTGCAAGCCAGGTCCGGTGCACGCCGGTGATGGCGCCATCGA
>CAZTTL010000423.1:0-2522 GCA_964616635.1 uncultured Rhodoplanes sp.
GGGCGCGGCACAGAGAAGGTTTCTGCGCCGGTTACAATTGGCTCGCCCTCATCCTGAGGAGCGTGCGTAGCCCGCGTCTCGAAGGATGCATGGTTCGAGACGCCGCGCTTCGCACGGCTCCTCGCGATGAGGATAAAACGCTGAGGCAGTCGCTTGCGCGATCGAGTACTCGCCTCACATCGGCTGGACTTCGACGACTTCCGGCACGTAGTGGCGCAGCAAGTTCTGGATGCCGTGCTTCAGGGTTGCGGTGGATGACGGGCAGCCCGAGCAGGCGCCCTTCATGTTGAGATAGACCACGCCCTCCTTAAACCCGCGGAAGGTGATGTCGCCGCCGTCATTGGCGACCGCCGGGCGCACCCGGTTCTCGATGATGTCCTTGATGATCTCGACGGTCTCGGCATCCTTCTCGTCGAAGAACTCGTTGTCGTCGCCGCTCGCAAGCTTGGTGTCGCTCTCGACGATCGGCGCCCCGTTCATGTAGTGCGACATGATGGCGCCGAGGATCACCGGCTTGAGCCGCTGCCAGTCGCCATCGGGGCTGGTGACGGCAATGAAATCCGAGCCGAAGAACACGCCGGTCACGCCCTCGATGTCGAACAGCCGGGTCGCGAGCGGCGACTTCGCCGCCTCCGCCTTGTCGCGCATCTCCAGCGTGCCGTGCGGCAGC
Source organism: uncultured Rhodoplanes sp. (assembly GCA_964616635.1). Lineage (GTDB taxonomy): Bacteria > Pseudomonadota > Alphaproteobacteria > Rhizobiales > Xanthobacteraceae > Rhodoplanes. Next base: position 671 of record CAZTTL010000423.1, read on the forward strand.
ACGGGGCGCCCGGGGAGGAATTTCAGCGTGGCAGGATTGGGCGTCGCCTCGGTTTGAATGAACATGGTGGTCTCCTTGTCCGCGGTTCAAGGCCGCGGCTGGGTAAATCCTGCCTCAGACATGTGCCTTCGCGCGGTAGCCGTCAACCGGTTCGGCCAAATCGGCCGTCGCCGTGTCGACAAAGCGCCTCCCGCCCAGCGAACCGGGCAGAAGAGCTTGACCGTGCGCAGCTTTCCGCGCCTCAGCTCAGCGTGTCGATTTCCTCGTCGGTGAGGTGGCCGGGCACGATCCCGATCGGGATAGGAAAATGGCCCGAGACCCGGCTCAGATGGATGACCAGCGGTCCTGGCCCCTCGTGCTCGATGCCGGCGGCGAGAATGAGCACGACGATGTCGTCATCTGCGTCGATCAGCTTGAGGATTTCCTGCGTCGCTTCGCCTTCGCGGGTGACGCATTCGGCGGTGAGGCCGGTAATGCCGGCGATCCGTGCGGCGAAGCGGCCCAGCACCTCATTGGCCGCGTCTCTCGCTTCCGCCTTCATGATGTCGGCGACGCCAAGCCACTCCTGGGCCTCGTCCTTGAGGTCGATCACCCGCAGCATGATGACGCCGCCATTGGTGCGCGCCGCCCGCCGGGCCGCATAATAGACGGCGCGCTCGCATTCGGGCGTGTCGTCGATGACGACGAGAAACTTGGGCTTGTGCCCTTCTTCGTAGCTGCGGCGCTTGCGGCCCATGTTCATTGGCAGCCGCCTTTCTCTCCCAAGAGTCGTAGGGTGAGGGCGCACGCAAAGTCACCCGCGCGCCACGACATGAGCGGCGGTCAGCGCCGCACGAATCCGACAATATCCTTGACGGCCTTCATGGTATCGGCCGCGAGCACGCGGGCGCGGTCGGCGCCGTCCGCGAGCACCTCGTCAATGTAGACCGGGTCGGCGACCAGCCGCTTCATCTCGGCGCCGAGCGCCCCGAGCTTTTCCACCGCGAGGTCGACCAGCGCCGCCTTGAAGGCGGAGAACTGGCCGCCGCCGAACTGGCCGAGCACCTGCGCGCGCGTCTGCCCGGCCAGCGCCGCATAGATGCCGACCAGATTCTCGGCCTCGGGGCGGGTTTCGAGCCCCTTTTCCTCGCTCGGCAGCGGCGCTGGGTCGGTCTTCGCCTTGCGGATTTTCTGCGCGATCGCATCGGCATCGTCGGTGAGATTGATGCGTGAATAGTCCGACGGCTCCGATTTTGACATTTTCTTCGAGCCGTCACGCAAGCTCATCACCCGGGTCGCCGGCCCCGTGATCAGCGGCTCGGGCAGCGGAAAGAACATCTCGCCATAGCCGTGCGCATTGATCGATGTGGCAAAGTCATTGTTGAACTTTTGCGCGACGTCGCGCGACAGTTCGAGGTGCTGCTTCTGGTCCTCGCCCACCGGCACATGAGTGGCGCGATAGACCAGGATGTCGGCCGCCATCAGGTTGGGATAGGCAAACAGGCCGACAGAGGCATTCTCGCGGTCCTTGCCGGCCTTCTCCTTGAACTGGGTCATGCGGTTGAGCCAGCCCATGCGGGCGACGCAGTTGAACACCCAGGCAAGCTCGGCGTGCTCGGCGACCTGGCTCTGATTGAAGACGATGTGCTTCTTCGGGTCGATCCCGCAGGCGATAAACGCTGCAGTGACCTCGCGAGTCGCGCGCGGCAGCTCGGTGGGGTCCTGCCACACGGTGATGGCGTGCAGATCGACCACGCAATAGATGCAGTCGTGGTCCTCTTGCAGTTCGACGAAGCGTTTCAGCGCTCCGAGATAATTGCCGAGGTGCAGGTTGCCGGTGGGCTGCACGCCGGAGAACACGCGTTCCTTGAAC
>CAZTTL010000424.1:0-2508 GCA_964616635.1 uncultured Rhodoplanes sp.
CACCAACCCCGCCTGCTCGACCCATTTCATGTTGAACTGGGTCACCGGCATGTCCGATTTCGGATCGCGGTAGAGCGGCACCAGCTCGGCGAGCGGGCGATCGCCGATCACGATACCGGCGGCATGGGTCGAGGCGTGGCGGTGCAAGCCTTCGAGCTTTTGCGCGATGGCAAAGGCGCGGGCGACCACCGGCTCGGTGTCGCGCGCGGCCTGCAGGCGCGGCTCGCCGTCGATGGCATCGGCCAGCTTGACCGGCTTCGCCGGATTGTGCGGGACGAGCTTGCACAGCTTGTCGACCTGCCCGTAGGGCATTTCCAGCACCCGGCCGACATCGCGCAGCACGCCGCGCGCCTGCAGCGTGCCGAAGGTGATGATCTGCGCCACCTGATCGCGGCCGTAGCGGCGCTGCACGTAACGGATCACCTCGTCGCGGCGGTTCTGGCAGAAGTCGATGTCGAAGTCCGGCATCGACACGCGCTCAGGGTTGAGAAAACGCTCGAACAGGAGGCCGAAACGGATCGGGTCGAGATCGGTGATGGTGAGCGCGTAGGCGACGAGCGAGCCCGCCCCCGAGCCGCGGCCGGGCCCGACCGGAATGCGGCTTTCCTTCGCCCACCGAATGAAGTCCGAGACGATGAGGAAGTAGCCGGAATATTTCATGCGGGCGATCACGCCGAGCTCGAACGCAAGCCGCTCGCGATAGCTCTCCTCGGTCTTGCCCGGCGCCACGCCATGTGCGGCGATGCGTGCCGTAAGCCCCTCCTCGGCCCGCGCGCACAGCGCGGCGTCCTCATCGGCGGCGCTGCCGGCATCGGCGGAAAACCGCGGCAGGATCGGCTTCGCCGTGCGCGGCCGGAAAGTGCAGCGCTGGGCGATCTCGACGGTCGAGGCGACCGCTTCCGGCAGGTCGGCGAACAGCGTCGCCATTTCCGCGCGCGTCTTGAAGCGATGCTCGGCGGTCAGGTGACGCCGCTCGGCCTCGGCGAGCAGCCGGCCCTCGGCGATGCAGATCAGCGCGTCATGGGCTTCGTAGTCGTCGGTGCCGGCGAAATAGGGCTGGTTGGTCGCAACGAGCGGAATGCCGGCCGAGAACGCCTGCTCGATCAGCACCCCTTCGGTCGCCTGTTCGCCCGCCGTGCCGTGGCGCTGCAGCTCGATATAGAGCCGGCCGTCGAACAAGCGGCGCAGTGCCGTCAACCGTTGCGCCAGAAGCGGCATCTGCCCAGCCAGGATGGCGCGGTCGAGCAAACCTTCCGGGCCGCCGGTGAGCGCAATCAAGCCCGCGCTGCGCCCTTCGAACCAGGGGAGCTGTGCATGCGGCGGCTCGCCCGTCGGCGTGTCGAGAAAGGCGCGCGAGATCAGATAGAGGAGATTGCGGTAGCCTTCCTCCCGCGCCGCCAGGAGCACGAGGCGTGGCAGGCCGCGCATCGCCGTATGCGGCGCCGCGCGCTGCCCGCGGTCATGGTCGCCAAAGTCGACCGCGAGCGCACAGCCGACGATCGGCTGGATGCCGGCGCCCGCGAGCTTTTCGGAGAATTCGAGCGCGCCGAACATGTTGTCGGTGTCGGTCAGCGCCAGCGCCGGCTGGCGGTCGGCCTTCGCCAGCTCAGCGAGCCGCGCGATCGTCAGCGCGCCTTCGAGCAGCGAGTAGGACGAGTGCACATGCAGATGCACGAAGCAGGGATCGGCGGTCACGGTTCCTGAGCTTCACCTCTTCGAGTCGTCGCCACAGGAGCATTGCCAATCGGCCTTGCCGTGTCCATGGCGCGGCGACATTAGCCGCCGCTATACACAGGCTAAATGCCGGCTTAACGCCCGTCAAAATTTTCCGGCATCATGCCATTGAACAAGCTGACAAATTCGCCGTTCTGCTGGGCTCCCGGCGGACGCCGGTGTCGACGATCGGATTAAGCGAATGGCAATTGACGCAACTTCTAATGATCGATGATGCCGGGCCCCGCAGGATGATGGCACGGAGGTCCATGATGGAAGAGCGCCGCCGATACCCCCGTTCGCGGGTTCTCAAATCAGGCCGGATCGCGGTCAGCGACAAAGCCCCGAAGATCGATTGCACCGTGCGGAATGTCTCGCCGGCGGGCGCTTGTGTCGGGCTTGCCTCGAGCACATTCGGCATCCCGTCCGCCTTCACGCTCATTCTCGCCAGCGGCCCACAGCCGTGCCAAGTCATCTGGCGCACCGAGCAACGGCTGGGGCTCGCGTTCGTCGGCAAAGCGTAACGCCGCCCGTGCTTTTCCCATGGCGACGAGCGCTTGCGCACACCGCGACGGCACTCGCGGCGGCGATGCGCCGAGCCGGCGATCAATCCACCTCGACCACGCGGCCGTCGCGGATGGTGACCCGGCGGTCCATCCGGGCGGCGATGTCGAGATTGTGGGTCGCGATGATGGCCGCAAGCTGCGAGGCCTTCACGAGCTGGGTCAGCGCGCGAAACACGTGCTCGGAGGTGCGCGGGTCGAGGTTCCCGGTCGGCTCGTCGGCGAGCAGGAT
>CAZTTL010000425.1:0-2489 GCA_964616635.1 uncultured Rhodoplanes sp.
CCGCTTGCGCGCCGACGCTGCCCACCATGTCCGCCATCGGTTGGGCGTCCCGGCGGAAGCCCTGGTAGAACCGCGCCATCTGCTCGTGGATCATGGTATGGTGGGTAACGGTGCGGTCGAAGTCGAGCTTCTGCGCGTAGGTCGGAAGCTCGCCATAGAGCAGCAGATAGCAGGTCTCGAGGAAGTCGCCGTGCTCGGCAAGCTGCTCAATCGGGTAGCCGCGATAGAGCAGGATGCCTTCTTCGCCGTCGATAAAGGTGATCTTCGACTCGCAGCTCGCGCTCGAGGTGAAGCCGGGATCATAGGTGAAGACGCCAGCGTGATCGTAAAGCTTGCTGATGTCGACGACGTTAGGCCCGGTCGTCCCTTCGTAAACGGGGAAATCGTAGCTCTTATTGCCGATCGTCAGGGTGCTTGTCTTGCGGTGCTGATGGGCCGTCTTCGCGTCCATGGAAAACCTCGCTCGGTGCGCAGAGCCTTATGAATGCCAGCGCCTAGGCCGGCCCGTATCCTGCGATCTGCACGGGGTAATGTAATTCCGCTTCGGCCATTCCTGTACGCGACAAATGTGTCGCCTTCAATCATCCCCCGCGCCGCTTACGCGTGCAGTTTGATCAGCAGGCGGACGATGGGGCGCGTGAGGCGTGGTCCTGCAGCGGCGGTGTCGCGTTACCGGTCTGGTCGGCGAGCCGGCCAAGACTTTCCTCCTTGCCGAGCACGGCGAGCACATCGAAAATCCCCGGTGAGGTGGTACGGCCGGTGAGCGCGGCGCGCAGCGGTTGAGCGACGGCGCCGAGCTTGAGGCCACGGCGCTCGGCAAGGCTGCGCACGGCGCTTTCCGTCGCCGCCGCCGTCCATGGCTCAACCGTCTTGAGCGCATCGCCGACCTCACGCAGGACCGACCGGGCCTCATCCGTCAGCATAGCCTGCGCCTTGGCGTCGGGTACGAGTGGCCGGTCCGCATAAACGTACTGCGCCTGTTCGATCAGCTCGACTAAAGTCTTGGCGCGCTCCTTCAGGCCCGGCATCGCGGCGAGCAGCTTGTCCCGGAGGCCGTGAGCGAATTTCTCCGCGAGCGCGGCGCCGCGCGGAACATACGGCAGCAATGCTTCGACCGCGTCGACGAGTTCCACGGCGGCTGCCGCCCGCATATAGTGGCCGTTGAGGTTTTCCAGCTTCGCGAAGTCGAAGCGTGCGGGCGAGCGGCCGATCTGCGGCAGATCGAAGGCGGCAATCATCTCCTCGGTCGTGAATATCTCCTGGTCGCCGTGGCTCCAGCCGAGCCGCACCAGATAATTGCGCAGGGCGGCCGGCAAGTATCCCATCGCCCGATAGGCATCGACACCGAGTGCGCCGAGCCGCTTCGACAGCTTCGCCCCGTCCGGCCCATGAATCAGAGGGATGTGTGCCATCACCGGCACGTTCCATCCCAAACCGTCGTAGATTTGCTTCTGGCGCGCGGCATTGGTGAGATGGTCGTCGCCGCGGATGACATGGGTCACGCCCATGTCATGGTCGTCGACCACGACCGCCAGCATGTAGGTCGGCGTGCCGTCCGAGCGCAGCAGCACGAGATCGTCGAGGTGCTCGTTCTGCCAGGCGACCCGGCCCTGCACCTGATCCTCGATCACCGTCTCGCCGGTGAGAGGCACTTTGAGGCGGACCACCGGCTTGGCGTCGGCCGGTGCCTCGGAGAGGTCACGCTCGCGCCAGCCGCCGTCGTAAAGCCGTGTCCGGCCTTCCTGGCGGGCCTTCTCGCGCATGGCGTCGAGCTCGGCCTGCGAGGCGTAACAGAGATAGGCCTTGTCGGCGGCGAGCAGCTGCTCGGCCACCTCGCGATGCCGGGCCCCACGGGAGAACTGGTAGATGATCTCGCCATCCCAATCGATCCCGAGCCAGCTCAGCCCGTCGATGATGGCGTCGATCGCTGCCTGGGTCGAGCGTTCGCGGTCGGTGTCCTCGATTCGCAGCAGCATCCGGCCGCCCAGTCGCCGGGCGTACAGCCAGTTGAACAATGCCGTCCGCGCCCCGCCAATGTGCAGGAATCCGGTCGGCGACGGCGCAAAGCGAGTGACGACGGTGTCGGTCATGGCACCATGATGTTGAAAGTCTGCGGGAACCCGTGGGAAAGCGATGCCGGGGTGCTTAGCACAGGCGGACTTAAGCGCAATCCGGGATGCGGCACGTTTTTCCCATCACCATGTAGGAATCGTTGCAGCAAAAGGAGAGGGCGGATCGGCGCTTGGCGGAATGTCACGAATTTGGCACAAGACCTCGCCCCGCGGCCGTGCGCCGCAGCTACGATCACCCGGACACTTAAAGCATGACGGCAGTCGAACCGATCGCCACCGAAGCAGGCCGCGATTTCATCCGTGACATCATCCAGGCTGACCTCGACGCCGGGCGCCACAAGGGAATTGTTACCCGCTTCCCACCGGAGCCGAACGGCTACCTGCATATCGGCCACGCCAAGTCGATCTGCCTCAATT
>CAZTTL010000426.1:0-2484 GCA_964616635.1 uncultured Rhodoplanes sp.
TCAAGCACGCGATTTTCACGGGAGAATTCGAGCGTGCGGAGTGCCGCGTTCAAGGGGTCGAGCGGACCGACGATCGGAACCTGTTGTTGCTGCGAATCGAAGCCCCGCCGACAAATCGCTTTGCTCGCCTTCCACTCGACGCGCAACCGCAGGAATATTTCGCGGTTAAGGGCGCGACGGTCGCGGAGATATTGAGCGAACGCGACGCTCTCCCTGGCTGCGCCGAAGATTGGGCGGCATTTGCACAGTTTCCGCGCGACGCGGCTGTGGTGAAGGAAGCGCTCCGCACTTTGGCGCACATCCCCTATTCCGCCTTCCCGGCAAGAGGGCAAGCCACCCTCGGGGGTGTCCTGCTGACGAAGGTCAAGGTTCGGGCGTGGATGGGGTTCAAGGGCTATGAGCTTCCCACGTTTCTCTGCGACTTATCCCAGCCGGCAGATCGCAGCCAACCGGAGAGCGCGGAAGGCTCGCACGCCAAGCCGCCTCGTGGCCGGCCGCGCAAGCCGGGCTGGATGCGCGTCGAGCAACTGATCCGCGAGATGCACGCGGCGAATCCGGCGATGCCGCTCGGCACGCTGGCATTCGATGCGTGCAAGCAAGCCGCGACGGAGTATCCCAAGCGAGACCTGCCGTCCTGGGAAACGGTCCTCCGCAACATGAAAATCATCCTCTCGGAGTCCCGACCGCCCACGCGCCCCGTCCCGTGACGGCGGCGCCGGCCTTGTCGAGAGCTATGGCCGCGAAGGGAGCGCCGGTCGGATATCCGTCGAGGCGAAATCGTTGCCTTTGAACAGCAGAGGCACGTCGCGCGTCTTGGCGTTCCGTCTCACCAACGACGATATCGAGATCGTGCGGCACCTCACCGGTACACGGTTACTCGATCAGCCAGTCGGCGAGAGCGAGCAGCGTCGGTGGCACGATGAGGCACAGCGCCTTCGGTGCAGCCCCTCTCTCGGTTCAAAGAACAACGCCGGGGCCTTTCCAAACCGATGGGAAGGAAGAGGGTTTGAATCGGACCAAGCCTGCGGCAGAATAGCGTACAGTGCAGAACGACTGCACGTATCAGTCCTTGTGCGACGCGCGCGCGACGAAAACGCCATCAGGCTATACGGAGCACGTCATGGCTCTTTCATCATCGATACGCCGGGCCTTTTTGGGTGGGGCGCGCCCCGGCGAGCCGTGGTCTCGCCTGCGCGCTGATCGTTTTCGCGGCTGTATCGGTGACGGCGCCCGCCGCCGTGGCGCGCGACCTTCCGAGCATGGATGCGCAGGAGATCGCAGCACTTCAACACCGCCTGACCGATGCCGGCTGCTACCGTGGCGCGACCGACGGACGGGCGAGTGCGGCCGTCGAGCGAGCCCAGAAAATCTGCCCGGTGATGGACCCGCTGCTGCGGATCGAGACCGGCATGCATACGGCACCGATCTTCCGCGTCGGGGTCGATCGCACATGCCGACTGCTGGCGACCGGGTCTTTCGACAAGACGGTGCGGCTGTGGTCGCTGCCGGAAGGAAAGCTCCTGCAGACATTGCGCCCGCCGATCGGGCCGGGGGATGACGGTAAGGTTTATGCGGTGGCGGTGTCGCCCGACGGACGCCTGGTCGCGGCGGGTGGCTGGGATGCCCGTTGGTCAAAGGAGCATCGGCATAGCGTCTATTTGTTCGACGCCGCGACAGGGGCGCTGCAGGCGCGGGTGGGGGGTTCAAAAATGTGATTTTTCACCTCGCCTTCTCGCCGGACGGTCGCCATCTCGCGGCGGCGCTGGGATCAGCCTATGGCCTTCGCGTGATCGATGTTGCGACCCGAAGGGTCGTTGCCGCGGACAAGCACTATGGCGCCGATAGTTACGGTGCCGCCTTCGCGCCGGACGGGCGGTTGTACACGGTCGCGGATGACGGATTTCTGCGGGCCTATGACCGCGGCTTCAAGCTGGTGAAGAAGATCGCGACCCGCGGCGGCAAAAGACCTTACAGCGTTGCCGTGGACCCGTCGGGGGAGCGCGTCGCGGTCGGACTCGACGACAGCACACGCGTTGAGGTCTACCGTGCCTCCGATCTGAGGTTTCTGTATTCCGCAGATACGAAGCGGATCACGAGCGACAATCTCGAAATCGTTGCCTGGTCCGCAGACGGGACGCGCCTCGTTGCTGGCGGGCAGTATAACGTCGGTGGAAACGACGGGCAGTGGCAATATCCCATCTTCGTCTGGGACCGGGGTGGGCGTGGGGAGCGGCGCGAGCAGAATATCGCGCGTGACACCATCCTATCCATTTTGCCCTGCGGCAACGGCTTCGCGGTGGGCGCGGCGGACTCGCTCTTCGCCCTGCTCGGGCCGGACGGCGGCGTGCGCCTGAGCAAAGCAGGCGTCGCGATCGACATGCGGGGCAAGCGCGACGCCGCCTTCCAGGTGACGCGCGACGGCCGCCAGATTCGCTTCGGCCTCGGGCTTGGGGGCGCCCGCCCGGCGCTGTTTGACGTCGTGCG
>CAZTTL010000427.1:0-2474 GCA_964616635.1 uncultured Rhodoplanes sp.
GAATTGACCTTGAAGCCGGTGTAATAGGTGAAGGCCGAATAGAGCAGGCCGAGCGAATGCGGGAAATGTATCTCGCGGTGAATCATCAGATCGGAGCCAGACCCGACGCCCGCCGATGTCGTGCACCATTCGCCGACGCCGTCGATCGTCAGCACCACTGCTTCCTCGAACGGCGAGGGATAGAACGCCGACGCAGCGTGACTCAAATGGTGCTCGGCGAATAAGAGCTTCTCGCTGCCCTCGAAGCCGGGCTCGATCGCGGCCAAATCCTTGCGCAGAAGATCCTTCTGAAACAGCTTCTCCTTGACCCACAGCGGCACCGCCATCTGGAACGAGCGGAAGCCGCGCGGCGCGAATGCAAGATAGGTCTCGAGCAGCCGCTCGAATTTCAAGAACGGCTTGTCGTAGAAGACGACGTGGTCGAGGTCTGCAAGCCTGACCTTCCCCGCGGCCAGACAGAACTTGATCGCGTTCGTGGGAAAGCCCGGATCATGCTTGGTGCGCGTGAAGCGCTCCTCCTGCGCTGCTGCGACGATCTTGCCGTCGACGACAAGGGCGGCAGCACTATCGTGATAGAAGGCCGAGATGCCGAGGATACGCAATGCTGTTCTCAGATAGGCCGGAGGCACGCCGGTGGGCCGCCATGCAGAAATCGGGGAAAGAGGTCGACGCCGGTCGACACCTGCTCGCTAAAATAGCGCATAGATGAACGGTGCCACCACCGAACCGTGCGTCAGCACGATGAGCCCGCCCAGCAGCACCATCATGATGACGATCGGCAGGAGCCAGAACTTCTTGCGCGCCCGAAGAAATCCCCAGAACTCTTGTGCAATCGACAGCATTCTCTATCCTTGGTTTGCTGAGGCTTATCGATAATCCGGTGGCACGCAGCCCCGCTCTACCTACCGATCACCGATAAGATTGAAGCGAAATTCGGGCTCTTCCACGCGCACTTGTCATAGCCTTATCGGGCTCCCCTCACAAGCTGATCAATACTGATTCTTCATTGTGTCGCCGGGCGGGCCCGGCGGCTCGCGCAGGATCCAATACGACTTCGCCTGCCGGTCGAATTTCAATCGCAACAAGTCCCGGCCGCGCAGGCGCAGAATCATTGCGGTCGGCATCACGGTCGCGACAAAGAGAATCCCCATGACGACCGGCGTCACGATTTTCGAGAGCAACAGCCCGAACAGATGCCAGAGCCGATTGATCGGATGCAGCAGGGCCGGCCGGATCAGGGCAACCGACAGAAACAGGGCTGCGATGACGAGGGCCCACCACCGCACCATGGCGAGGTCAAAGCGTGGCGGCCAGCCGAACCTGAGCGCCGGCCACACGCCGATCAACGCGAACACCGCCGCGAACACATAGCCGAAGCTGCGGTCGGAGCCGGTCTTCACCTCGTCGCTGCGCGTGAGGATCTCATGCGTTTGCGAACCGGCCATCACGCGCTCCGTCGGCACATTTTGTGTCACTCTACCCTCAGCCCGGCCGTTGCATAACGGTTTGCGTCCCGCTTGTGAACCTCGTGCGATTCGATTCTGGTACAATCCGGCAACCAACGAGGCCATCTTGACAGCGCTGCTTTACACCATCGCTCCCGTCGCCGCCGCTTTGCTCGGCGCGATAATAACGGCCTATTATCCGCCCTCGGCATGGTCGCGCAGCGTCGTCCAGCATTTGGCCGCCGGCGTCGTCTTTGCCGCCGCAGCGGTCGAGATTCTTCCCGACGTCCTGCGCGCGAACGCCCCCCTGCCCACGCTGGTCGGCTCGGTGCTGGGAATCGCCGCCATGGTTTTGCTCCAGCAAGCCGGGACCCGCGTCACTGGGCCGGTCGGGCTGACCATTGCTGCGGCGACGGACGTCTTCGTCGACGGCTTTGTGCTGGGACTGAGCTTCCTGCACGGCGCCAAGCAGGGCGTTCTGCTGACCATCGCCCTCACGCTGGAGCTTTTGTTCCTCGGCCTGTCGGTCGCGGCGAGTCTCGGATCAGCCACGAAAGCCAGAGTGGTCGCGATCACCGCCGGCGTCGTGGTTACGCTCCCGATCGGCACTGCCGCGGGCCTGTTGCTGGATGGGCTGCCCGCGACCATCCTCAGCGGCTTCTATGCCTTTGGGCTGATCGCACTGCTTTACCTGGTCACCGAGGAGCTGTTGAAGGAAGCGCACGAGACCGAGGACACCGCGCTGATGCCGATCGCGTTCTTCTTAGGTTTTATCGGCCTGATATTCCTGGAAGAACTGCTGTAGCCTTTGCCGCGCCGCGTGCGCGGATGCGGGTTAGATGCACCCTTCGCAATCATCTCTTGCCGGCTCCTTCGGGCGCGGCACAAAGGCGAAATAAATCTCCCGAACGCCGAGGGCGACCACCGCGAAAAACAGCGGCACGATGAAATAGAGAAAGCGATAGATCAGGAGCGACGCGAGCAGTTGCTCTTTTTCGAACAGCGGCAGGCCGATCAGCATCGCCGCAT
>CAZTTL010000428.1:0-2455 GCA_964616635.1 uncultured Rhodoplanes sp.
GCGTCGGCTTCCGCTTCAAGGCGAATGCGACCGTGCCCACCTCGATCAAGGCCGGCCTTGGCATCAACGGCGCGAACCCGCTCGCGCGCAATGCGGTGACACAGGGCGACGCCGCCATCGTTAGCCTCGAAACCTACGTTCAATGCGTTCGCATGCTCAAGCTCGCCGCCGGCGATACGGTGATCGGCATGGGCTTCATGACGGCCTATGACGGCTACGCCGAGGCCAACGAGAATTATTTCTGGGGCGTTCGCGTCGCCTGAAGGCAAGCCATGACGCACCTGCCGGCCAATCTGCGCGGCTTCATCGCGGAGCTGCAGGCGCAAGTTCGGCTGCTCTCCGAGCGCGCCGCACATCTTGCGGCCGAGTTCCAGGCCACGCGTGAGCAGATCGAGCTCCGCGACGGCATCATCCGCGGATTGCGCGACGAGAGCATGAAGCGCAACGCCCCCGAACGCACTGCATCCATCTGACTGCAAGCCACAATCCAAGTCCGGTCGGCCGCCCAATGGGCGGCCTTTTCATTTGTGGAGGAGAGCATGAGCAAGGAGAACTATCCCCGCTGCCTCGCCAATACCCTGCGCGAGGAGGGCGGCTGGACCAACGACCCGCGCGATCCCGGCGGTCCCACCATGCGCGGGATCATCCAGCGCGAATATACGCGCTACCGCGCCAGGCACGGCCTGCCGGACAGAAGCGTTCGCTACATCTCCGAGGCCGAGCTGCAGGACATCTACCGCGGCAATTACTGGGTCCCGATGGTCGGCGACGCGTGGCCGAAAGGCCCCGACCAGATCGTGTTCGACATCAGTGTCAACTCTGGCACCGGTCGCGCGCCTGCGATCATGGGTGCGGCGATGGGCGTCTCCACCCGAAACCCGAGGGAACTCGCGGCGCTCGCTTCCCGCTCCGCCGACACGATCGGCATCGTCAAGCGCGCCTGCGCCCGCCGCGCGAGCTTCTATCGATCATTGCGGACCTTCTCGGCCTTCGGCCGCGGCTGGCTCGCCCGCAACGCCCGGATGGAAGCGATCGGCGTCAGGATGGCGCTCGAAGCGCAAGGCGTAATCGACATTGCCGGCAGTCTCAAGCGCGAGGCCGCGGGCGCCCAGAAACGCGCCAAGCGCAGCGGCAACGCCGCCGCCGCGAGCGGCACGCTCGCGCAGTCCGATGCGGCGTCCTGGGATTGGACGGTGTGGCTCACGCTGGGCCTCGTCGCGATCGCCGCGGTCGCGCTCACGCTGGCACTGGTCTGGGCATGGCGACGGCACGGCGAGCGGGCCAAGGCCTATGCCGCCGCACTCAAGGGCGAGCTCGAAACCGATCTCTCCGCCCTCCTGGGCAAGATCAGGGAGGCGGCACGATGAACTGGCAGGACCTCGGCGGCGCGCTCGTGAAAGCCGGCGCGCCCATCATCGGGCGCGCCCTCGGCGGCCCGCTCGGCGGCATGATTGGGGATGCCATCGGCGGCGTCATTGCTGACACCCTCGGCGTCGAACCGACCCCGGACGCGGTGGACAAGGCAATCAAGGACACGCCCGCGGACACGCTCGGCGCCAAGCTCTCCGCCGCCGAAGCCGAAGCCCAGGCGAAATGGCCGGCGCTCGCCGAGATAGCGAAAACCGAGGCCGAGGCGCAGGCGCGCACGCTTGCCGAGACCCATGAAACCATGCGGATCGAGGCGGCATCCGGCGACGTGGTGCAGCGCTGGTGGAGGCCGATCTACGCCTTCGAGTTGACGCTCGAATGCGCGATCTGTTGGGCGCTCGCTATGTGGGACCTTGCCTTTGGCGCCGGGAAGATCGCCGCATGGGCGGTCAACGCAGCGGGCCTTCTGTCCGTCTACTGGGGCGCTCGCTTCGGCGTCCTCGGCGTCTACGTCAACGGCCGCTCGCGCGAGAAGGAGGCGGCGCTCACCGGCCAGCCCGCCCCCACCGCGATCGACTCCCTCGTCAAGGCCGCTGCTCGGAAGCTGCGCCGATGACCCACCTCTCCGAAATGGCCGACCTCGCCTGGCGCGCGGTCGCCGGCCTCGCCGGCGGGATCGTCTATCTGATCCTGAAAAAGCAGCTGCCTCCGAAACAGGCGGTCGGGGTCTGCGTCGTCGCGGTGATCACCGCGATCTTCATGGGCGACGTGGTCGCGATCAAGCTCGGGCTTTCGCCCGGCGCCTCCGGCTTCGCTCTCGGTCTCCTCGCCATCAAGCTGTGCTCCGGCCTGATCGACGGCTCGCTGCTCGATGCCGGCAAGCGCTGGCTCACCAACGGTAACGGGAGCAAAAAGTGATGGACTTTTCCGCACTGAACGAGATCGGCCAATCCATCGTCGGCTTGGTCGAAACGATCGTGAGCCTCGCCGCGCTGCACGCCGGCGTCTCGATCATCACGGTATTCGTTGCTGTGTGGGTTATGCAGGCGACGACGCAGGGCGCTGGTCTCTGCTCGCGCCGCGCGCG
>CAZTTL010000429.1:0-2451 GCA_964616635.1 uncultured Rhodoplanes sp.
CAGCGGCATCGGCTGTTCCGAACAAGTCGATCCTGAAGCAGGCGCAATCACGACGAACCTCGATCGCGGAACGATCACTGCGGCGGACTCGGCATGCTGATCCCCGCCTACGCCCCCATCATCCGCACGGGCCTGAGCTCGCAACATCCGGCGGATCGCGGGCGCTGGTCAAACCTGTGCGGCTGGCTGATCGTCACAACCGGCAGCGAATCCCTTCTTGGCGCAGGCGCAAGCTAAGCAGGGTACTCCGCTCATTCCCGCGCAAGCGGGAATCCAGCAACTTGATTCCTGGGTCCCCGCTTTCGCGGGGACGAACGGAGAAAATGAGCATCCGCCGCCGTGACTGTGTTCAGAGCTCATTCGTTGGCTCTTCCGGGCAAATCTGCTTAGAGACGTAGATGCGCGAAGGAACGACGTGCACGATTCATGGAGACAGCCGGCCCATCCGCGGCATGTTGCTCGACCTCGATGGCGTCGTGTATGTCGGGCGCACAGTTCTGCCGGGCTCGCTTGAAGCGATTTCACAGATTCGGGCAGCGCGACTCCCCCTGAAGTTCATCACCAACACGACACGGCGGCCACTGCGGCAAATCATCAGCGACCTTGCGCGACTCGGCCTTCAAGTGCAGGCGGAAGACATTTATACGCCGGCTGCAATAACGGAGCAGTTTCTCCGGCGTCGGAACCTGAAGCCGTTTCTTGTCGTCCACCCCGACCTGCGGGAAGATTTCTCCGAGCTGACGACCGACGGTGATGAAGCGGTCGTTGTCGGCGACGCCGGTGAATTCTTCACTTATGACCTGCTAAATCAGGCCTATCGCAAGCTTCTTCACGGCGCCGCGTTTCTTGCATTGGCGAAAAATCGCGGTTTTCTCGATCACGACGGCGAAATGAGCCTCGATGCCGGGCCGTTTGTTGCCGCGCTGGAATATGCTTCTGGGCGAGAGGCGACCGTGCTTGGCAAGCCGTCGGGGACATTTTTTGCACTGGCCGTTCAAGGGCTCAAATGCACGCCCGAGACCGTGGTGATGATCGGAGACGACGCGGAGGCCGATGTTGGCGGAGCGATGGCGGCCGGCCTGATGGGCGTTCTCGTCCAAACGGGGAAATACCGACCGGGGCAGGAGGCGCGCCTTGCCGAGCAGCCGACCTTGGTGGCTCAAAACCTGAAAGCTGCCGTCGATCTGCTGCTGAGCTGAGATGTTCCGCTCACGAGACCATGGCGGTCGTTGGCCATGCGAGCTGGCCGAAGCGGCATGCGACGGCCGCGGAACGGGCCAGTGGTGCGGCCGCAACAGGTGTTCACGCGAAGCAGATTTGCTTGGAAGAGCCAACGAATGAGATCTGAATACATTCGCCGCCAGCGCTCATTTTCGCCGTTCGTCCCCGCGCATGCGGGGACCCAGGAATTATGTCGCTGGATTCCCGCTTGCGCGGGAATGAACGGAACAACCTGCTTAGGCGCCGGGGACAACCCATAATTCGATATGGGTTCAGGACGGATTCAGGTTACCCTTGGCCGCGTCGTGCTCCCGTTCGGCGCGACGGCGCGGCACGCGGTCAACGCGCGGGCTTTTGCGCCAGAAAGAATGCCATCGGCGTGAAGCAGCCCGAGTCGCCCGCGGCGACCAGCGCATCCGCCCCGGCGTGCAAGAACTCCGTGATCTGCCCAGTGCCTTTCGGCGCGATACGCAGCGCTTCGAGCCCCAGCACGAGCCCCCGTGAGGCCATGCGCCCGAGCCGCGTGCGGCGGAGCCCCGTGGCGCTCAGTTCGCGGCCTGCGAGGCTGTGATACCAGGGCACCTCGGGGTCTCCGTCACGGGCCTTGTCGTGGTGGTCGAGCAGCATAAAGCCGGCGTCTTCGAAGCACCGTCGCGTCGCCTCGATGGTCCAGATGTCCGGTAACCCGTTGCCCGTTTCAATGCCCTTCTTGATGGCTCGGTGGGTCCGGTCGTCCGGGTTGAACGCCTCGGTAAGGCACCATTCGTACAGCGCGATCCTGCCCCCAGGCTGAAGGAGCCGGAACAGCTCGCGGAAAAGCGCGGTCTTGTCCGGCGCGTGACAGGTGGCCTCGAAGGCGTAGGCGGCGTGAAAGCTCCCGTCCGGTTCCGGGATCTGCATAAAGTCGGCCTCGATCACCGAGCACAGCGTATCGAGCCGCTTCTCGCGGTTGTGGCGCCGCGCCTTCTGCACTTGGTAGGCATTGTTGTTGACGCCGATCACCTGGGCGCCGCTGAAGCGCGCGATTTCGCGCATGGGCCCGCCGACCCCGCAACCCACGTCCAGCACGCGCATGCCGGGAGCGAGCCCCAGCCGCGCCGCGATGTAGTGCTGGTGCCGCTTGATCGAGGCGTCGAACGGCTCGCCCTTCACGCGCGGTGCAAAGTGAAAGGACTCGCCCCAGCCGCGCTCGTAGATGTTGGTGACCAGGTCGTAATACCCGCTCACCAT
>CAZTTL010000430.1:0-2437 GCA_964616635.1 uncultured Rhodoplanes sp.
TGGTCGCATTTTCTGGCGGCGAACCGGTATCCACTTCGCCGGAAAATGCTCTAAGGCATGATCCCGAAAAGTTGCAGACTTTTCGGACGAGATCATGCAACCAGACACGAGGGGCGGCTCCTTGCGGGAGACGCCCCTTTTCTTCGCGCGTAGCCATCCCCGGACAGTCTGGTCCGGGGATGCTAACTCTGCGACGCCAAAAGACAGAGCGAATCTCGGCGAATTCAGCTCAGATTCGTTTTTTGCCTCACGCGCCTGCGCGAAACGCGGCGGCAAGAAGCTTGAGCGCTGCGCGGGAACGACGATCGGACACATTCGAGTAAAGCATCACCTGACGCGTGGGCAGCGGCGGTAATCCGAGCCGCGGTCCGTGGTCGATCGTTGTAGACGGGGCGACGCGCCTAGCCAGCGCCGCGATCGCCAAGCCGGCGGATGCTGCCGCTCCCAACGTCGTGACCCCGCCACCGACGAAGACCTCCGTCCATGGGCGCCCGGTGGCGGCCAGCGCTTTGATCACCATCGCCCGCACCGTACAGGGCTCGGCCTGGGTGGCGAGGCGCAGCGGTTCGTCCTCGCGCTGAGTGAAATCGGGCGCAGACATCCAGCCGAACCCTTCCTCGCGCAAAACCTCGCCGCCCCGACGACCATCGTCGTGCTGCAGGACGATCGCCGCGTCGATCGCTCCACGGTCAAAAGTGGCCATCACGTCGTAGGATGGCCCGACGCGCATCTCCAGAATGATCGTCGGATCGGACGCGTTCATGCGCTTGAGCAGAATCGGCAAGTTATCACCGACCAGATGACGGCTGATTCCAAGCACCAGCCGGTGATACTCGGCATTGAAAGAGCCGATCGCCGCTTCATGGGCAGCGATGAGGTCGCGCGCAGGGTCAAGAAAGGCCTGGCCTTCCGCCGACAGGCGGACGAGGCGGGGAGTGCGCTCGATCAAGCGGCGGCCAAGGCGCGCCTCCAGACGTTTGATCTTGAGGCTGACGGCCGATTGCGTCGTGTCCAGCGCCTCGGCCGCACGGGTGAAGCTCTTGAGATCGGCGGCGAGGACAAAAGCCCGAACAGATTCGATGTCGAGCGTCTTCATAGGTCGCTATCATTTACAAAACAAATCACTGATATCATCTATCATGTACTATTGAAATGGTCAATGACAGCCTAGGTTCCTGCCAGACGCGATGACGCGAGAAACAAAATGTTGCGAGGCAGATAACGATGCTGATCACCTTGACCCGCGCGCCCGAGAGACCAGACGCGGTCGCTTCCGAAGCCTGCGGTCGCGCTAATTTCGATCCGGCCTTGCGCGAGAGTGTCGATTTCGGAAAAGGCGATCGTCTAAAAGGAGACTCAGTACCCGCGACCTCACGCCCGGTTACGCGGTCGCACGGAAAGGGGCTCCTCGCCCGCGTCTGCGAGGCGGTGTACCGGTCAAGGATGGCCGAGGCTGAGCGTCGAATTGCCTACTATCGCCGGCTGCTCGTTGACGCGGGCGAACCGACGAAATCAGGTCGGGTCGTGGCCTTCACTCCCGACCGTCAGGCTTTGCGGGCTCAGACGAAAGGGGCCGGCCGGGCCCGCCGCGGCTACTAAATCGTCAGCGCCTTCAGGATGTACTGGACGTAATTGAGTTCCTTGCCGCCGGCTGGCGTCGTGCGGCTGACGAAGTCGAAGACGCGGCCGTCCTTCAGCCCGTAATTGGCGACGCGATTAACCTTGCGACTCCTGTCGAAGTAGACCGCGATTACCCGGCGATCGACCTCGCGCTGCGGCAGGAATGAGGTCTGCTGGGATCGCTGCGAAATGTAATAGAACACCTCGCCGTTGACGGTCGCAACCGTAGACGGGGTCCCTAATACGATCAGCACCTCCTGCTGGGAGGCGCCAAGCTGCAACTGCTCCAATGCGCCATCAGGCAGCAGGTAGCCACGCTGATAGGTCTGAGTGATACAGCCACCGAGAAGCATCGCGAGCGCGACCACGAAGGCAGCCCCTCGCGCCCTCCGAAACGAATAGCGACGGTCCTTCGCTTGCAATCCGGTCTCCCCCTGGACCTCATCCGCTGGTAAGCACGAACACCCGTCCGGCGCCGCCAGCCCTGGCGCCTGTGCCGGTATTGTTCTGGTCCGATCCAGCGGTCGGTAATCTTGTAGCGCGAATGCGGCACCAGCAAGCCCGAACTGGCCGATCCGCGCGGAGACCGCAGAATTGCCGGCCTCTATGGCGTGATCGTGGCATTTCCCCCCGGATTGCCAATATGGTGCCTGAAAAGATAGCGACTTTGGGCAAAGAGACGGGATGCAAGAAGCTTTGACGAGGACCCCACCGATGCGACCAGGGGCATCGCATATGGCGATCTTGAACAACCTCCCCCTGAAAGGGGGAGGTCGGCGCGCCGCAGGCAAGCTTGCGCAGCCTGCGCAGGCTTGGC
>CAZTTL010000431.1:0-2432 GCA_964616635.1 uncultured Rhodoplanes sp.
TTTGGTGGGATTGCGCAGGCAGTCCGCCTTCAGGCGGATCAGGCATTCCATCTCCATGCCGGTCTCCAACGACAGCAGCACCAGGAACGCTGCCAAGTCGATTGTCGTGAGGTGGAAGCCTCTGTGCGGCGCCTCGATCCTGCAATCGACCTTTCGGTAAGATGCGAGATTGACGAAGCGCTTGAAGGCGGGGTGTCGCGTCTCGATCCATCCGTCTCGTGCGATCTCGGCGATGACGGCATCGTAGTGGGCGCGCAGCCGCGTGCACACGTCGACCTCGGGCGGCGGTACCGGGAGATCGTCGCCGAGCGCGATGCGCTGACGGGCTTCGGTCACTTGCGCTCGCGCAGCGGTACGCAACGCTTCGGCGATACCGCTGCTATAGGCGTCGCGAGGCCGGCTGCCGCCGGCATCGCCATGACCGAGATAGCGCAGGCGTGATACGACATCCGGAGTCAGCACGCCGGGACGATCCTCGACGGCGATGCGAAGCACGCTGATCAGCCCTGCCAGAAGGTGCCGTTGGGACAGTCGGCTCCCCGCATTCTGCTCGAGCCAGGCTTCGTAATCGTCGATCAGCTTGACCGTGATGTTGCCGAGTCCCCGCACTGCGAGTTCCCGGGCATCCAGGAACGACCAGAGCCGGCGGAGGTGGAGCACCGTGCGTTGCACCGAACGTCCGATCGGCGTCGGCCCCATCTGATGGATGCGCTCCTGAAGCAGCGGCGCGATCTCGCCAACGAAGGATGTGTGCGACCACGCGGTCATGTCCACGATGAACTCGCTGCCCGTGTCGACGCGCACAGCGAAGCGCCGCGGATCGGCCACGGTGATGGCTGCTCCGGTGTTCTTATCCGGCGCGTCCGTTTGGGGTGGAAACGTAGCTCGTCGTCCCCGGCTCATGGCGCCGGTTCCCCGGATGCCACGTCCAGACCAAGCTTGCGCACGGCCGCGTCAACGATCTCCTGGCTGTCCGCAAGATGGTCGAGATAGATGTAGGTGCTTTCGATCCGGCGGTGCCCCATCAGCCTCTGGAGCTTCAGCAGCGGATCACCGATCATCCGGCGATAGGCGGAGCCGAGATGCCGCGATCGTTCGCTGATCACCCAACCGATCTGTTCGCGCAGAAGCAGCGTCAGCATGTGGACCGCAAAGCTGTGGCGAAGCATGTGAGGCGTGACGTCCATGTCCTTGAAGCCAAAGCGACGGCATCTCTCGCTGGCTCGCATGAACACCGCTTCCCACGACGCCATCGGCATCGGCCGTCCGTCTTCGGTCAACCATAGCGCCAGCGGCGCGCCTGTTTTAGCCTCGACGAGCCGCGTCCGTTCCGAGGGGGTCAACTGGTCGACGCTTGCCCTGACGGTGCGATCGCCATCAATCAGGCGGAGAGCACGATGCTCGTGTCCGGCCACGGGGATCGAGCGGTCCATCCGATGGATGCGACCCCTTTGTCGGGCACGCCCAAGGGCGTTCTCCCGCTCGATCCGAGCGTAATCTTGCAACTGCCTGATGAGGCGGACCGGCATGCGGATGTCCCGGCCGCGCGAACCCTTCGCGGTTGCAGCGGCCAGACGGAAGGCCAAAGAACGCGCTGCGGGATCTGGTCGCGTGTCCGGCGCCGGCAGTTCGTTCAGCAGCAGGCTCGACGCTTCCTGCAACCGCAGGCCCGTCGTGATCACCAGCTCCGCGAACAGCGCGTTGCGCTCTCCATTGCGGCCCCGCCACGTCGGATCTTCCTGCCCATCGGGCAGCCTGCCGCGCAGGCCGACCTCGCGGAACACCAGATAGCGCGGCAGGTCCAGGAAGCGCATGTCGCCATTACGCGCTCCGCTCTCCTTGACGCAGTTCACCGCCACGGCCATGACCGCCCCCGAGGTGGACGCGCGCGACCAGAGCTGCCGGTAGGTGAACGGAACCGCGGCGATGATCTTCTCGTCGACGGCCCACCGATAGAACTTGTCAAGAGCCGCGATCATTCGGTTCCAGGAAGAGGCGGATATGCGAAACGGAGGCTCGGACAGGCGCCGAACTTCGTGGAATGCCTCGATATCATCGCGGTCGGCCGACCATAGGGACTTGCCATCCCGGCGCTCATCAAGGAAGCGCATCCAGACGACGATATCCCGCGCATAGGCACGAAGGCTGTTTAGCGAGCGCACGCCCATGGTCGGGCACGATCGAAGGAAGCGGTTGAGTTGGTGGTCGTAGCTCCCGTCTCTCCCGAGGATGAACGGCATGCCATCGACGAGGCCAATGCTGTCCGCGGCCGTTATCTCCTCCGCGGATAGCTCGTGTGTCACGCCGTCGGCCGTCACGGAACGGCGCAGGGCGGAAAGATCGGTGAAGAACAACTGCGGCAATGGTCCTCCAGGCGGCGCCGAAGTTTTTGCCGGGACGGGCTCGAGCCCGTCCCGGCAAAAGAACTTCGC
>CAZTTL010000432.1:0-2423 GCA_964616635.1 uncultured Rhodoplanes sp.
CGCCCGCGCCGCCTGTAGGGCTCGCCGGGTGCGCTGTTCGCGCCGGGCCTCCAAGGGATCAATCCCGTCGAGAAGCTGCTTGCGCGCCGCCCTCGCCTTTTCTCGCGCCTCTGCGAGCGACACAAGATCGACCGGCCCGAGCCCCATCGCGCGCGCCTTGCCGTCGAGCATGTAACGGAATAGCCAAGCCTTGGTGCCCGAGCGCGAGACTTGCAACCACAGGCCGCCTCCGTCACCATAGCGGCCGGGCTTGGTGATCCGGCTGGTCTTCAAGGCTGTGAGCTTGTTTGCTCCCCGCACTGTCCGCCCTACCCACAATTCGCGTGATCGTCCACCGAACTCGCCAACTGTCTGATGTACCCACAAATGCGCGCGAGATTGGAGCGAACGGGCTGAGACCGCTTGAAACAGGTTTCACGAATTTGGTCAAGGCGTTATATGGAAAAATGAGACTGAGTGAAACAAGCCGGGAAGGATTAAAATCAGTCCCTGGCTCCACCAGAGTGGTCCGATGCGGTGTTTGCTGTCCCTCCTTCTGCTTTGCCTCAGCCTGATCGGTAGTCTCGGGCCGGCCCGGGCCGAAAAGCGCGTCGCGCTCGTCATCGGCAACGCCAACTACCTTCATGTCGCGCGGCTCGACAATCCGGCAAACGACGCTCGGCTGATGGCCGACACGCTGCGCAAGCTCGGTTTCGCGCTGGTCGGCGACCGCGCGCAGATCGATGTCGACAAGGCGGCCTTCGACAGCGCCGTGCGCCGCTTCGGGCAGGAGCTCCAAGGCGCCGATGTCGGCCTGTTCTATTATGCCGGGCACGGCCTGCAGCTGCGCGGCAACAACTATCTGGTCCCGGTCGGCGCCAACCCGACCCGCGAGGCCGATATCGACTTCGAGGCCGTGAATACCGCGCTGGTGCTGGGCCAGATGGAGGCCGCCGGCACCCGGCTGAACCTTGTGATCCTTGACGCCTGCCGCAACAACCCGTTCGGCGGCCGGGGCCTGCGCTCGGCCAATAGCGGGCTTGCGCAGATGGTGGCACCCGAGGGCACGCTGATCTCGTTTGCCACCCAGCCCGGCAATGTGGCGCTCGACGGCAGCGGCGCGAATAGCCCGTTCACGCGCGCGCTGGCACAGACGATCCAGCGCCCCGGCCTCGATATCTTCCGCACCTTCAACGAGGTCGGGCTGGCCGTGAAGAAGACGACCGCGGGTGCGCAGCAGCCCTGGGTATCGTCGTCGCCGATTGCCGGGAATTTCTACTTCGTCGACAAGCCGGCACCGGCGCCACAGCAGCCCGGCGCGAGCGAACAGCCGCCGAGCCGCCCGGCCGCAGCCGCGAGCCTCGCCGAGCGCGCCTGGGACACCACGAAGGATTCGACCAGCATCGCCGTGTTCGAGGAATTCGTGCGCGAATTCGGCGACACCGTGTACGGGCGGCTCGCCCGCGCGCGGCTGCAGGAACTGCGTGAGATGCAGGATGACCGCCAGCGGCGCAACGCACCGGCCCCGCCTGCACCCGCAGGACCTGCGGCGTCCGCGGCAGCCCCGCCTGTCGCACCCGCGGCCCCGCCCGCGGCTGCATTGACCGGCGCCGCCGCGACCGTGCAGGCGTTCTACCAGGCGCTCGCCGCCGGCGACGGCGAGGCTGCGGCCCGCTGGGTGATTCCGGAAAAACGCCGGTCCGGACCGTTCTCCGCACGGGCGATGACGCGCTTTTACGGCAGCCTCGCCGAGCCGCTCAGGCTGATCGAGGTCGCGACCATCGCGCCCGACGAAGTGCGCGCGCGCTATACCTTCGCCTCCTCTGCGAGCAGCCACTGCGACGGCGTCGCCATCGTGCGTACGCAAAACCGTCGCGGCCAGCCTCTGATCTCATCCATCAAGGCCTTGAACGGCTGCTAATCTAAGCCGCCAGCAGCCGCTTGACCTCGGGCCAGCTCTGCGCGCCGAACGTCTTGAGGTCGTCCGTCAGGTCGGGCGGACACCAGTCGCGCAAGGCCGGCTTGTAGGTCGGGCGCGCCTTGATGCGCTCGAACCAGTCAGTTACGCGCGGCCGGCGCTCGGTCCACATCTGCGACATGCTGAGCATGTCGAGCCGGGTGACATAGGGCGTCAACGCGATATCGGCGAGCGAGAACGCCTCGCCGGCGAGCCAGGGACTGTGCTGCAGGCTGCGTTCCATCTTTCCCAGGAAGCTGTCGTAGAGCTGAAACGCCTTCTCGATATTCGGCGCCTTGAACCCTTGCGTGACGATGACCTTCTTGCGCTCGTGCCACGCGGGCGTGACCGACAGTGGCGGCGTGTGGGCAAGAAATTTTTCCAAGCCCTCAGGGCCGAGCCGGGCAATGGTGTGCCGGTGCGAGGATGCGAAGGTGATCTCCGCGCACATCGGGTGCAGCACCTCGTCGACCGCCTTGGTCCACAA
>CAZTTL010000433.1:0-2423 GCA_964616635.1 uncultured Rhodoplanes sp.
TGCCAGTGAACAAGCGTCCGCGGCTGGCGGTCAAAATCCTCACCAGTAACTGAGCTTGGCGATACCGCGGCCCTTTGCACCGGACATAGAAGATCAAATTTCGACGTCGTATCGCGACTTGAGTGCAGCGAGATGCTCGGGCAGCCAAGCGGGAGACGAAAGTCGCTCCCATGATTTCCAGAGATCACGATAGCTGATGGCCTTAAAGGATGGTCTCGCGCCAGCCACCTCTTTTTCGAACCCGGCCACCTCCTCTCTATGATGTCCGCACTCCATCAGCATATCGGCATTGCGTGGCTCCCAGTAGAGATAGAGCAACGAGACTGAATGCCTTTCGAAGCAGCGGCCGAGCCCGAATGCATGCTTCACGAGCTGGGCTGCGTCCAGATATCGATACCGCTTCGGTTCACAGATCAACGTGCACATCAGCCTGAACCATTCCGTTTCGCTCCGCCAATCAGTGATCTGTTCGCGATAGGCCGGCGAGAACTTCGCAACGTGCGGACTCAAGTGTTCTGTGCATTTCGATTCAACTCCGACAGCTTTCGACTCGTTGAGAAGAAGCAGGTCGAGGTTTGGTGGCGACTCGCGATGCGGAGGACGACGGCTGCGAACGCCGGCCGGGCATTTCGCCTCGAATCGCATGCTGTTGAAGTCTGACCAGCCAGCAAGCGACAAGTGAGGAGTGGCTGTCTTGAAGCGGGCAAACGTGTTGACGGCAAGTGCCGATGATGAATGCGCCGCCCGGAACTTGCCATCCAGCTCGCGGCCATCGCCCGCTTGCAGATCAGCCTCAAACCACTGCACCTCCATATGAGGAAGCAGGTTTAGTGACCAATGAGCAACAGCGCCGGCCGGGCTCAAAGTCAGCTCTGGCCGCGACAACAGCAGGGCGCGGCCCAACGCGCTGATCGCTCGTTTTTTCGCGCCTTTATCTCCCATTCTGGTCCCTCCCGAATCGGCTGCAAGCATGTCCGTATTCGATTGCGCCGTCGACGACCTCTTCGCCGATCCGAACATCGCGCGCGCCGCGGTGTGGCGCACCGCGGCGTCGCCGACGGAATCCCGGTGCGCGTGGTGACGCGGCGGCCCGACCAGATCGTTGGTTTCGGCGACAGCCGCGCGATCGTCTCCACCGTGCTGATCGAAGTGCGGAAGTCCGAGGTTCCAACCCCGGCCGCCGGCGATGCCGTCACGG
This sequence comes from uncultured Rhodoplanes sp., assembly GCA_964616635.1. Lineage (GTDB taxonomy): Bacteria > Pseudomonadota > Alphaproteobacteria > Rhizobiales > Xanthobacteraceae > Rhodoplanes. The sequence continues at coordinate 1,199 of CAZTTL010000433.1, forward strand.
TTGACGGCGACACCTTCGAGATCATTGCGGCGCCCAGCCTCGACGGCCTTGGCCTGGTTTGGACCTGTGAGGCGGCGCTGATGGCATGAGTCCATGCGCTTCACCGTGAAGACCGACGATCTCGCTAAGGCGCTCGGCGGCACCGAAGGGGAGATGGCCCGTTCCGTGACCGAAGCAATGCGCGAGGCAACGGACGGCCTCAAGGGTGATCTGCGCGCCGACGTGGCGGAGGCCGGGCTCGGGCAACGTCTCGCCAACACCTGGCGCGGCAAGACCTTTCCGGAAGCCGGCGCCAGCCTCGAAGCAACTGCCTTCGTGTGGTCGAGAGCGCCGAAGCTGATCGACGCCTTCGACCGCGGGGTGACAGTCCGATCGAGCCGCGGTCTCTGGCTGGCCATTCCGACGAAGGCGGCCGGCGTGATGGGCTTAAGTTCGACCGGCGCGCGCAAGCGGATGACGCCCGGCGGCTTCGAGCGGCGCACCGGCATGCGGCTGCGCTTCGTGTTTCGACCCCAGGGGCCGTCTTTGCTGGTCGCCGACGATGCACGGCTGGGCAAAGATGGCCTCGTGCGGCCGAACAAGAAGCGCCGGCGTGGCGGCGATCGGGGCACCCGGTCTGTTGAGCGCTCAACGGTGGTCGTGTTCATCCTCGTGCGCCAGATCACGCTCCGGAAGCGGCTCGATATCGAGCCGATCGCGCAACGTTGGGCGGGCCAGGTCGGCGGTTTGCTCGCGCGACACTGGAGATGATGGTGGCAAGCCGACGCGAGCAGGTGATCGAGGCGGTGGTCGCGCTCCTTTTGGCAGCGCTGCCCGGCGCCGAGGTCAAACGCAATCTCGCCAAGCCCGAGCGGATTCTGCCGGGCGGCCTCGTGATCGTCCGCGACGGCGACCCCGGCGAGCCCGAGGTGACGCTGTCGCCGCTCACTTATCTCTATGCGCATCGCATCCCGGTCGAGATCGCCGTTCATGAGACGGGATCGGGCCCGCGCGAGCAAGCGCTCGACGCGATGCTCGGCGCAATCGGAGAGGCCGTCGAGGCGAACCGTACATTAGCCGGGCTGTGCGACTTCCTCGAGGCGGAAGCGCCGGCGACCGCCGACATCGAAACCGCCGGGGCGCTGCCCGGGCGTTGGGCCGACACGGCCATCGTCGCCCACTACGGCACGACCGATCCTCTGAACTGATCAATATATTGGGAGAGATTCATGGCGCGCGCACGCGG
>CAZTTL010000434.1:0-2419 GCA_964616635.1 uncultured Rhodoplanes sp.
AATTCGTGAGACGCCGCGCCGCCAGTTCCTTGCCCTGTGAGCGGCTTAAGCGGCTAATTGATGAACGCCGACCTATTCCGATCGCGCGACACGGAACCCAAAGCTTGGATGCCGGACCGTGCGCGGATCGCCGAGCCGCTTGGCGGACCGCAAGACCCATGGGCCGTTGAGCCAGGATCCACCGCGCAGCACGCGGATATCGGGGTCGCCGCTGAGCCGGGGCGATCCGTCGGCGGGCGCGCCGTCATAGCTCGCATTCCAGCAGTCCTCGCACCATTCCCAGACATTGCCGTGGACCTGATAAAGGCCCCATGGATTGGGCGCGAAGCTGTCGACCGGCACGGTCGCCGCGCGATAGATGCCGGTCGGCCCGTCGCAATAGGCGTAATCACCGTTGTAATTCGCTTGCGCGGGCGAGATCGTCGATCCCCACCAGAACGGCGTCGTTGCGCCGGCGCGCGCTGCGTATTCCCATTCCGCCTCGCTCGGCAGCCGGTAGGGGAGACCGGTGCGGCGCGCGAGCCAGGCGACATAGGCCTTGGCGTCGTCCCAGATGACGCCGACCACCGGATGCCGCGGTCCTTGCGGATGCGCCGGATTGCGGAACGAGCGGCCGGGGCGCTCGCGCCAGTCGTCGTCTTCGCCGGTAAGCATGCTGTCCGGAATCGGATGCTGCGTGGCATCGACGAAAGCAGCGAATTCGGCGACCGTCACCGCGAAGCGGCCAATCGCGAAAGGCCGCGCGATCGTGACTTCATGCTGCGGATCTTCCGAGCCCTCGGGGTCGCGCATGTTCTCCGCGGCAGGCGAGCCCATGACAAAGCGGCCGGCCGGAATGATCGTCATCTCCGGGCCGTCACTGATGTCCCTGAAATGGTCCGCCATCGGCGATCAAACCTCGCGTCCGAAAATCGGCATGGTCGCGCCGCTCGGCTCCGCGAGATCGGCGCTGAGCAAAGCAAGCCCAAGAGCGCCGCGGAACAGGCTGAGGCGCGGCAGCCAAGGTGAACGGATGTCCGCGCTGGCGGCTTGGGCGAGCCGGCGCGCCTCGACGAGCCGTCCGGTTTTCCCCGTTGCGCGGTTAAGCGCGAGCAGCGCGTAGGCGACCCCCGTCATGCCGCAGCACAGAAACGTCGCCGATTTCGGGAAACTGTCGGCATAAGCCTGTGCGGCCGAGCGGCGCGCGAGATCGAGGAACGCCGGGTCGCCGAACAGGCTGTGCGCCAATAGCCATGTGTGAGTATGGCCGGCGCCGCCATTGCACCAGCCGGTCATGTGATCCTGCTCGTTGTAATCCGCCGCCGCTCGAAACCGGATCGGCCAGCGCACGCCGTGCTCGGCGGCGACCGCGCATTGCGCGAGTTCCTTCAGGCGAACCGGCACGTCGTCCGGAACGGGCGCTTGTGCCGCCTCCGCCCACCGCATCAGCGCGCAAAGAAAGCCCGACCAGCCATGGGCCGCCCCAAGATAATCGAGCGGGCCGCCGGCCATGATCGGGGGATGCGCGGCGAGTTCGCTCGACAATGTGCGGGACAGATCGTGGCCTAGCTGTTCCAACCGCGGCCGATCGACATAGGCCTGCGCGTGCTCTGCCGCGTCAAACAGGCTGGCGCAGGCGACGAGGTGACCGGCGCGGCCAAGAAATAGATCGGGATTGGGACAGAGCCGTGTCGTCGCCTCCATCACGAATAGGTCGATCGCCTGCTGGGCGACGACGAACTCCCCCGAGGCGAGCGCGATCAAGGCGTGAACGAACGCGGTCCCGATCGCGGAGTGCGCAAGCGAAGCAACCCCGACCGTGGCTTCGGTGACGTCGAGACTCGGCTCGAAATAGGCGTCGGGCTCCTCGCGATGACGGATCGCCCGGGTCGACCAAAGCTCGGCCGCCGCGAGGAGTTTCGGATCCTCGCGGATGCAGGCGATGCGATAGAGCGCATAGGCGATCCCAGACGCCCCGCTATGGACCGAGCAAGCCACTGCGCCGGGAAGCTCGGTCCGCGTCAACTGTGCCCCGGACCCGATCTCGGACACGATTTCGGCCAGCAGCAGGTCGAGCGAGGAACTGACGCTACGAAGGTTGTTTGCAGTGCCCGCACTATTCTGGCCCGTGGGACCTGCCGGCGGCGCAGCGACAAAGCGGTCGCGCGCCTGCCGCAGGCGGGTAGCGAATTCGGCGATCGAGGCGAATCGTTGATCGGGCGATTTGCTGAGCGCGGTCGCGAGCACGGCTTCCACCTCCGGCCATGGCTCGAGGCCGATGGCAGCGAACGACCGCGGCGGGTCGTCACGGATTTGCGCAAACGCCGTGCGTTCATCGAAAGAGAAATCGAGATAATAGCGTCCCGCCAGAAGCAGATAAGCGAGACCTCCAAGTGCGTATTGCTCGCTGCGCGCGTCGGCCTGCGGCGGGTTTTCGCCG
>CAZTTL010000435.1:0-2418 GCA_964616635.1 uncultured Rhodoplanes sp.
TGCGATCTGCCATCTGCTGGGTTTACGGCCGGCGGCGGCGCGCGTCGCGGCGTAACTTGGTTCAATCTGGAGAGCCGTTCGTGACTTCATCCGTCGTTTCGCCGATTGAAACCGAACTGCGCAATCTCGCGCGCGAGCGCATCCTGGTGCTCGACGGCGCGATGGGCACCGAGATTCAGAATCTCAAGCTCGACGAGGTTGCGTTCCGCGGCGAGCGCTACGCCGATTGGCCACGCGACCTGCGCGGCAATAATGATCTGCTCGTGCTCACCCAGCCGGATGCGGTCCGCGATATTCATCTCGCTTATTTCCGCGCCGGCGCCGATATTGTCTCGACCAACACCTTTTCGTCGACGCGAATCGCGCAGGCTGACTACGGGCTCGAAGACGCCGTTGTCGACCTCAACCGCGCCGGCGCAAAACTCGCGCGCGAAGCCGCCGATAGTGCTGAGCGCGAGGACGGGCGCAGGCGTTTCGTCGCGGGCGCCATCGGGCCGACCAATCGTACCGCATCGATCTCACCCGATGTCAGCAATCCGGGTTTCCGCGCCATCACCTTCGATGAGTTGCGCTCAGCTTACGGCGAGCAGGCGCGGGCGCTGATCGAGGGCGGCGCCGACATTCTGCTGATCGAGACGATCTTCGATACCCTCAATGCCAAGGCGGCGCTATTTGCGATCTCCGAGATTCTTGCCGAGCGCGGTACGTCACTGCCGGTGATGATCTCCGGCACCATTACCGACCGCTCCGGCCGCATGCTCTCGGGCCAGACGCCCGAAGCGTTCTGGAACTCGGTGCGCCATGCCGCGCCGCTCTCGATCGGGCTCAACTGCGCGCTCGGCGCCAAGGAAATGCGCGCGCATATCGCCGAGCTTGCGCGCATCGCCGATACCCTCGTCTGCGCCTATCCGAATGCGGGACTTCCCAACGCGTTTGGTCGCTACGACGAGAGCCCGGAATACATGGCGGGCCTGCTCGGCGAATTCGCGCAAGCCGGTCTCGTCAATATTGTCGGCGGCTGCTGCGGCACGACGCCGGCCCATATCGCTAAGATCGCGGAAGTGGTCGCGGGCGTTGCGCCGCGCGGTCTGGCGCAGCCCCCGCGCTATCTGCGGCTTGCCGGGCTCGAGCCGTTCACGCTGACGCCGGAGATTCCATTCGTGAATGTCGGCGAGCGTACCAATGTCACCGGCTCGGCAAAATTCCGCAAGCTGGTCAAGGCCGGCGATTACGCCGCGGCGCTGTCGGTCGCGCGCGACCAGGTGGAGAACGGTGCGCAGATCATCGACGTCAACATGGACGAAGGCTTGCTCGATTCTGAAGCTGCGATGACGACCTTCCTCCATCTGATCGCGTCAGAGCCCGACATTGCCCGCGTGCCGATCATGGTCGACTCCTCGAAGTTTTCCGTGATCGAGGCCGGGCTGAAATGCATTCAGGGCAAGGCGGTGGTGAACTCGATTTCGCTGAAAGAGGGCGAGGCCGCCTTCGTGCGCCAGGCCGAAATCGTGCGCCGTTACGGCGCGGCCGTCGTGGTGATGGCGTTCGACGAGCAGGGCCAGGCCGACAGCGTCGAGCGCAAGACCGCGATCTGTCAGCGCGCCTATGACATCCTCGTCGGGCGGCTCGGCTTCCCGCCTGAGGACATTATTTTCGATCCCAATATTTTCGCGGTCGCGACCGGCATCGAGGAGCACAACAATTACGGCCTCGGCTTTATCGAGGCGGCGCGCTGGATCAGGGCGAACCTGCCGGGCGCCCATGTCTCAGGCGGCGTCTCCAATCTCTCTTTCGCTTTCCGTGGCAATGAGCCGGTGCGTGAGGCGATGCACTCGGTGTTTCTCTATCATGCCATCCAGGCGGGGATGGACATGGGCATCGTCAATGCCGGCCAGATGGCGGTCTATGACGATCTCGACTCCGAGCTGCGCGCGGCCTGCGAGGATGTCGTGCTCAACCGGCGCGCCGATGCGGCCGAGCGCCTGCTCGGCATTGCCGAGCGCTGGCGCGGGACGGAGCGCGAAACCAAGGAGGCGACGCAGGAATGGCGCGCATGGCCGGTCGACAAGCGGCTCTCGCATGCGCTCGTGCACGGAATCACGGATTTTATTGCTGATGATGTGGAGGAAGCGCGGCAGGCCGCGACCCGTCCGCTCGATGTGATCGAAGGGCCGCTGATGGCCGGCATGAATGTCGTCGGCGATCTGTTCGGCTCCGGCAAAATGTTCCTGCCGCAGGTGGTGAAGTCGGCGCGGGTGATGAAGCAGGCGGTTGCCTATCTGATGCCCTTCATGGAGCAGGAGAAGGCGGCGAGCGGCGACGCGCGGAAATCGAGCCACGGCAAGATCGTGATGGCGACGGTGAAGGGCGACGTGCACGACATCGGCAAGAACATCGTCGGCGTCGTGCTCCAGTGCA
>CAZTTL010000436.1:0-2414 GCA_964616635.1 uncultured Rhodoplanes sp.
GCCGTCCGTTCTGGTTCCAGCTCTATGTCCTGCGCGACCGCGGCTTCAGCGAGTCGATGATCGAGCGCGCGAAGGCAGCGAATTGCTCGGCGCTGATGGTCACCGTCGACCTGCCGCTGCGCGGGCAGCGCCACTCCGACATCAAGAACGGCCTCACGGTGCCGCCGCGCCCGACGCTGCGCAACATCTGGGACATCGTGACCAAGCCTGGCTGGACGCTCGGCGTGCTGCGGGCGAAACGCAAAACCTTCGGCAATATAGAGGCCTATTTGAAAAAGGGCCGCGTCAACCTGATGGGCGCCGGCGAGTGGTCGACCAAGCATTTCGACCAGACGCTCAACTGGCGCGACATGGAATGGATCCGCGGACTGTGGCCAGGCAAGCTGGTGATCAAAGGCATCCTCGATGTCGAGGACGCGAAGACTGCGGCGTCTGTCGGGGCGGACGCGATCGTCGTCTCCAATCACGGCGGCCGCCAGCTTGACAGTGCGCCGGCCTCGGTGACGGTGCTGCCGCAGATCGCGGGCGCGGTCGGCCACCAGGTCGAAGTGCTGTTCGACAGCGGCATCCGCTCCGGCCAGGACGTGATGAAGGCGCTGGCGCTCGGTGCCCGCGGCTGCCTGATCGGCCGTGCCCACCTTTACGGCCTTGCGGCGATGGGCGAGGAAGGCTGCGCCAAGGTGATCGAGATCATCCGCAACGAGCTCGAAATCACCATGATGCTCACCGGTGTCACCGACCTGCGCAAGGTCGGCCCGGAAGTGCTGTACCGGCCAGCGCCGACGAATTGAGAGGCTGGTTTCTATTTTGCACGGATCGGTGAGCGGGCGCGGCAACTACGCTCAGCCTGTGCGCAGTGCTCGACCGAGAATTTCTTTGACCACTTCTGTCTTGGCGTCGGCGTAATCCTGCGTGTAGCGCCAGATGTGACCCGCCAGCTCGCGCTTTGTGTTTTCGTAGAATTTCCGATCAGCGTCGCTCGTCCGTAGCCAATCACGGAAAGCGAGCATGCGGCCGATCTCCTCGCAGCGTTCGCTGAACACGTGGATATTCCCGTCAACCACGGGAGATTTGAGCAGTCGGTGCTCGAACCAATGCGGCTCCCGAATCCTGAGCACGTAGCCTACGTCTTCCAGCGGCGGCACGTAGGAGGCTTCGTCGGCGGAGTTTGATACTGCGAGGACGATATCGATGATCGGCTTTGCTGAAAGGTTTGGCACGGAGGTCGAGCCGACATGCTCAATCATCAGGACCTTGGCGCCCAAGGCATTGCGAATCTGAAGCTCCAGTCGTGCGTACTTGGCGGGCCATTCGGGATCGTAGGGGACGATTCTGATCGTCCCGTTCAGGGGAATTCGTTCCCCCACTGTTACAGCAGCAAGCCGTTCCTCGGATCGATCCCCGGCCATCGTTTACCGCGCGGCGCGTTCGGCACTTGGCCGCACCGGAAACTGGCGCAACAGGTTGATCACCTCGTCGTCGGAGACCTGGCGGAAGTCATAATAGTAGAATCCGATGGCGCCGAATTCGGCGTGCTCCTCCAGGCAGACCAGATCGTCGACCTCCGCGCGCAGCTCGGCGATGCTGTCGCTGGGCGCGACCGGGACGGCGAGCACCAAGCGCTTCGGATCGCGGGCGCGGGTCGCGCGTAGCGCCGCGCGGGTCGTTGCGCCGGTGGCAACGCCATCGTCGATCACGATCGCCGTGCGTCCGCTGACCGCGGCGCGCTCGCGGGTGCCGAGATAACGGTCGCGACGGCGCTCGATTTCTCTGCGTTCCTGCTCGCAGACGGCGTCGAACAGCGGCTCGTCGATCCCGGCGAGCCTGATCACGTCTTCGTTGCGCACGACGATCGGCTGCTCGCCATCGACAACGGCGCCCATCGCGAGCTCGGGCTGGGAGGGCACGCCGATCTTGCGCACGAGGATGAGATCGAGCGGGGCATTGAGCGCCGCGGCAACTTCGGCGGCGACCGGCACGCCGCCGCGCGGCAAGGCAAGAATGACGGGATCGGCGTCCTTGTAACCGGCAAGCGCGGTCGCAAGTCTGCGGCCGGCGTCGGTGCGATTGCGGAATGACATGGCGTTGCCTCGGCGAAATTTATCGGGATGCATGGCTCCGGCGTGACAGCTCAGGCATGCGTGCGTTGCTGCCAAGTGGGCCGGCCAAAATACCGGCTATTTCTATTCCACTTTCCGCCGCCCGCGGCATTATAATTGCAAACCTGAGTCGCGGCAGGGCCGCGACCCGCAGGGAGCCCGCATGTGCCGCTGGATTGCCTATCGCGGTGAAACCATCGCGCTCGAACACTATGTCACGGCGCCCGCGCATTCGCTGATCGCGCAGAGCATCCATGCGCTCGAATCGACCGCAAGCACCAATGGCGACGGCTTCGGCCTCGGCTGGTACGGCGA
>CAZTTL010000437.1:0-2414 GCA_964616635.1 uncultured Rhodoplanes sp.
CCGCGAAATGGCGGCCTTCGCCCAGTTCGGCTCCGACCTCGATGCGACGACGCAACGCCTGCTCAATCGCGGTGCGCGGCTGACCGAGCTGTTGAAGCAGCCGCAGTTCTCGCCGCTGAAGATGGAAGAGCAGGTCGTCGTCATTTATGCCGGCGTCAACGGCTATCTCGATCCGATTCCGGTATCGGATGTGCGCCTGTTCGAAGAGGGACTGCTGTCGCTGATGCGCACCAAGCGTGGTGATATCCTCGACGCCATCCGCACCTCGCGCGACCTCGATGACGCGACTGCGGCGAAGCTCAAGGAAGCGCTCGACGATTACGCCAAGACATTTGCTTGATGACGGTCATGGCCGGGCTGCTGTCTCTTTTCCCTCCCCCTAGAAGGGGGAGGGAGGTCGCCAGAGGCGACCGGGTGGGGGTTGCCGGCCACCCATTGACCCCCTCCCGGCGAGCCTCGCTCGCCGACCTCCCCCTTTTAGGGGGAGGTGCAACACGTACCGATTGAGAGGCGAGGCAATGGCCAGCCTGAAAGAACTGCGCAACCGCATTGCCTCTACCAAGGCGACGCAGAAGATCACCAAGGCCATGCAGATGGTCGCGGCCTCGAAGCTGCGCCGCGCGCAGGCCGCCGCCGAAGCCTCGCGGCCCTATGCCGAGCGCATGCAGCGGGTCTTGGGCAATATCGCCGCCTCGGTGCAGGGCAACCCGGAAGCGCCGCCGCTGTTGCGCGGCACCGGGTCGGACCAGGTCCAGCTGCTCGTCGTCTGCACCGGCGAACGCGGCCTGTGCGGCGCCTTCAATTCGGCGATCGTGCGGCTCGCGCGTGACAAGGCAAACGCCCTCCTCGCCGATGGCAAGCAGGTCAAGATCATCTGCGTCGGCCGCAAGGGCCACGACCAGCTCCGGCGCCTGTTCGCGTCACATATCATCGACATGGTCGACCTGCGCGCCGTGCGCCAAATCCATTTCGAGCACGCCGACGAGATTGCGCAGAAGGTCATCGCCCTATACGACCGCGGCGAGTTCGACGTCTGCACCCTGTTCTTCTCGCGCTTCAAGTCGGTGATCGCCCAGGTCCCGACCGCCCACCAGCTTATTCCCGCGGTCTTCCCCGGCACCGCGGCACAGCCCGGCGGCCCGGTCTATGAGTACGAGCCCGAGGAGGATCACATCCTCGCCGAGCTGTTGCCGCTCAATATCGCGATCCAGCTCTTCGGTGCGCTTTTGGAAAACACCGCCTCGTTCTACGGCGCGCAGATGTCGGCGATGGACAACGCGACCCGGAATGCCGGCGAAATGATCGCCAAGCAGACGCTGAAATACAACCGTACCCGCCAGGCAATGATCACCAAGGAGCTGATCGAGATCATTTCTGGCGCCGAGGCGCTGTGAGTTTTATTTTGCGAGGATGCGATGGCCGAGGACATCGATGGCCTCGTACTGGAACATCTGCGGCGCATCCGCGCCTCGCAGGAGCGGACGGAGCTGGATATGTCCGAACTCAAATCGAGGGTTTCGAGCCTCAAGTCCGTGACCGGGCAGGTATTGAATCTGTTGGGGACCATGAATCAGCGAATGGACCGCTTTGACGAGCGTCTGGGCCGGATCGAACGCCGCCTCGATCTGGTCGAAGCATGAATAGGCGACACCCGACCTAAAGGGAAAGCTATGGCCTACACCACCACGGCAACGACCACCGGCGGACGCAATGGCCGCTCCATGCTCAGTGACGGGGGGCTGGCGCTGGCAATGGCTTTGCCCAAGGAGCTCGGCGGGTCCGGCGAGGGACACAATCCGGAGCAGCTGTTCGCACTCGGCTATTCGGCCTGCTATGGCCAGGCGCTGCTCGCGCTCGGCAAGAAGCACGGCCTCGATGCCAGCAACGCCAAAGTGACCTGCGCCGTCACCATCGACAAGGACGCGACCAGTTTTGCCCTTGCGGTCGAAATCAAGGTGTCACTTCCCGGCGCCGACAAGGACAAGCTCAAGGCGCTGGTCGAGGACGCCCACACCATCTGCCCCTATTCGAAGGCGACCCGCGGCAATGTGCCGGTCACGCTGACCGTCGTCTAGCCGACCGAGAAATTTCAAGGAGACCGCAATGGCCAACGGCAACCCAGTCGGACGCGTCACGCAGGTGATCGGCGCCGTCGTCGACGTACAATTCGGCGAGCAGCTGCCGGCGATCCTGAACGCGCTCGAAACCGACAATCAGGGCAAGCGGCTGGTGCTCGAAGTCGCCCAGCACCTCGGCGAGTCGACCGTGCGCACCGTCGCCATGGACACCACCGAAGGCTTGGTGCGCGGCCAGGAGGTGCGTGACACCGGCCTGCCGATCGCAGTGCCGGTCGGCGAAGGCACGCTGGGGCGCATCATCAACGTGGTCGGCGACCCGGTCGACGAGGCCGGACC
>CAZTTL010000438.1:0-2409 GCA_964616635.1 uncultured Rhodoplanes sp.
GCTAGCGTTTCCGCGGCTTGTCGCCGAGCAGGGTGATCGTGCTGTCGAGGCGGACGAGGTTGCGACGGCCGATCCGGCGCATCAGCTCGGCCTCGGGATCGGCGCTGTCGTCACGATGGCCGCCGAGCACGTCATAATGGCCACGGCTGATGAGGAGGCCCTGCTGGGGCAGCGGCCGTTCGCCGAGCGCCGACCGCACCAGGGCGGCGAACGCCGGCAGGAACGCTTGCTCGCCGCCTGACTGCGCCTTGCGAAATACCGCGGCCCGCGCGTCGGTCGCGGCAAGCCAGTCCGCCTCGTCGATGAAGCGCGCCGCTGCCTCGGCCCATCCGCTCTCGAGCACCGCGCCCGGATGCAGGAACAGGAGCCAATTGCCGCGGGCCGCCGCCACCGCCGCGCGCAGCCGCGTGCCGAGCGGATCGGCAGAGACGAGCAGCGTGCACCCGGCGATGTCCGCGATCTCGCCGGTATCGTCACGCGATCCTGCATCCGCGATCACCACGTCGCCGACCAGACCCGACACCGAGGCGCTGACCAGCATCGCCAGCGTGTGCACCAGCGCGCGTTCGCAATCGCTCGTCGGGATGATGACGCTCAGCATATCCGCACTTCTGTTCTTCCTTTGGACACGACCCCGACAATACAGGCATCATCATCGCGCTGAAACCGTCCTTGATTCGCTATCGCGGTGAAGGAGGAGGGCTCTTTGGATCAGTCGACGGAACTGTCGGTGCGCCGCCTGGCGCCGGAGGAATGGCGCGCCGCCGCTCCACTGATCTTGAAGCTGCGCCCGCATCTCGACGAAGCCGAGTTTATCCGCCGCGCCCAGCGGCAAAGTTTTTCGGGCTACGAGATGGTCGGTGCCTTCCACGGCGACTGCCTCGTCGGCGTGCTCGGCATGCGGCCGGTGCATACGCTGTCGCGGGGACCGCATCTGCATATCGATGACCTGATCGCTGAGGAAGCGGCCCGTCGGCGTGGCGTCGGCCGCGCGCTGATGAATTTTGCTGAAACGGATGCCCGCGCCCGCGGCATGGTCGCCGTTTCTCTCGATGCCCGCCCGTCGGCGATCCCGTTCTACCAGCGCCTCGGCTACGGATTTCAACCGTCGCCCGCGATGCGCAAGGAGTTTTGAGCGGCGCTTGGTCGCTGAGCGGGCTGCGGGCCGTCGGGGCAAGGCAAGGGGTGGCTGAAACGCGCAGGGCTTCACGCGTATTTGTTCTTGTTATGTTCTGTGCTCATGCTATCTATCAGGCATGAGCCCTTCGTCCTCAGCCGCCGTTAGAAAACCGCCGCCGGACCCGCATCCCGGGCCGGTGGATGGTTTTGGCGACGCTGCCGTTGCCTCTGAACGGCGGCGCGGCCGTGGCGCCATCTCCAATGCGAGCGGGCGCTACGAGGCGATTGCGCGCATCGCCTTCGATGACGGCTGGCAAAGCCTGGACGACCTGCCGCCGTTCAAGACGACGGTCGCGCGCGATACCGCGCGCAAGGTGATCACCCGCAACGAGTCGCCGGATATTTCCTTCGACCGCTCGATCAATCCCTATCGCGGCTGCGAGCACGGCTGCGTCTACTGCTTTGCCCGGCCGACCCATGCCTATCTCGGGCTGTCGCCCGGCCTCGATTTCGAGTCGAAGCTGTTCATGAAGCCCGACGCGCCGACGCTGCTGGAGCGCGAGCTGGCAGCGCCGGGCTACACGCCGCGCACGATTGCGATCGGCACCAATACCGATCCCTATCAGCCGATCGAGCGCCGCTACGGCGTGATGCGTCGCATTCTCGAAGTTTTGGAAAAAGCCGGCCATCCGGTCGTCATCGTCACCAAGTCCGACCTGATCCTGCGCGACCGCGATATCCTCGCCCGCATGGCGAGCCGTTCTCTCGTGCGCGTTGCGATCTCGGTAACCTCGCTCGATGCCGGGCTGTCGCGGGTGATGGAGCCGCGGGCGCCGACCCCGCCGCGGCGGCTTGCGGCGCTGCGCGGCCTGACCGAGGCCGGCATTCCAACCGCGGTCATGGTGGCGCCGGTCGTCCCCGCCATCAATGATGCGGAGATCGAGCGCATCCTCGACGCGGCGGCGGCCGCCGGCGTCGAGGGCGCGGGCTACATCCTGCTGCGCCTGCCGCTCGAAGTGCGTGACCTCTTCCGCGAATGGCTGGTCACGAATTTCCCCGATCGCGAGCGCCACGTTTTTACGCTCATCCGCCAGATGCGCGGCGGCAAGGACTATGACTCAAGCTTCGGCAGGCGCATGACCGGCAGCGGCCCCTATGCCTGGATGCTGGGCCGCCGGTTCGAGACCGCCTGCGCGCGGCTCGGCCTCAACCGCCACAAGACGATGCTGACAACAGACCATTTTTCGCCGCCGGTGTCGAAGGAGGCGCAGCTGAGCCTGTTCTGATCCG
>CAZTTL010000439.1:0-2399 GCA_964616635.1 uncultured Rhodoplanes sp.
CTCCCGGCCCTGGATTGCATGGAATCGACGCGCATTCTCCCCTCACCTCCCCCTGCAGGGGGAGGTCGGCGAGCAAAGCTCGCCGGGAGGGGGTCAGCCGCACGCGACCCCCACCCTGACCCTCCCCCTTTCAGGGGGAGGGAGGAGGAAACGCGCTCCTTCACGTGGAGACAAGCGTTAGAGTCACTACACTAGAGCATTTTCCGGCGAAGCCTGCCCTCGGACTTGATCCGGGGGTGGACACCGGTTCGCCGTCCGAAAATGCGATCACTCAAAGAGAAATAGAGCGAATTCCGATTCCACCTGAACGGAATTCGCTCTGGCTTTGCAGAATGTGCGTTCGCGCCGCGCAATCGCCCGATCAGCTGGTTTTGACCACGCGAAACACCACCAACGGGCCCGACGGTATTGGTAAAGCCTTGAGCCAGGGCGGAACCTGTCCGCGCATCAGACGTGCCGCGAGCCCGTCGGCATTTTCATTGATGTAGAGTTGGCTCTCCGGCATCGTTGGACACAGCACGACGTAGTGCACGCCGCGCGACGCGATGATTTCGCGGGCGGTATCATCCCAACCGTTCAATGCAGCAATGGCAGCGCCGTTGCCGTCATTATTGCGATGGTAGGGTGCGGAAAGGACACTCATCGACGTGTATGCCAAAATGTGCGCGCCAAGATCGATCGGCGCGAGCACGAGGCCCGGCGCCAGGGCATTCAGCGGCGCAAGTTCTGCTGCGGCAGTGCAGCTTTTCCAAGCCGCGTCTTGAGCTTCCACATCCGGCCTATCGCCGGGCATAAGCTTTACCAGCGCGACCCAGGTCAGCGGACAGAGCACGGCCAAAACAATCGCGACGCGGACGGTGCGTCGGCGCGGACTGGCGGCAGGCGCATAGGCGGCAGCCAGCACCGCCGGAACGCCGGCCAGCACCACTGTGACTGAGGTCGGCGGTAGTACCCGGATCTGCCACAGCGAACCGACGACGCCGATGGCGAAAAAAATTGCGATCATGACCCAGCCGGCAAGGCGATCAGCAGGCGCGGTGCGGACCGCAAAAACCAGCGCAGCCACGGTCACGGCGAGCAGCGCGCTCGTCGCCGTTGCCGCCGGCCAATCCTTGCCGAAGAACGCAAGCATCGACTGCGCTTCATTGACGCGATCGAGCCAGAAATGACGAACCAGCGGATCGACCGCTACCAGCGGGTCGCCCATGCAGGCGGAAAAAAGCAGTACCATCAACGCCGCGGCAACCGCGGTGGCGCCCGCGCCTGCGGTGAGTCGCATGGAGCGTTCGGGCAACAGCGGCGTCGCCGCGGCCAATACGACAAATGTCAGACTTGTCAATCCAAGCGCGGTGAGGTGCGGCAACGAATAGGCATCGCAAGACGCAACGGTGTAGCGCGCCGCGGGGGTCGTTGCGACGAAGAGTGCGAGCGCGGCGCTGGCCAGGGTCAGTCCGAAGGCCATGAGCACGCGCCGCATGCCCTCGCCGTCGGCGATCCAGATCACGCCGAGCGACGTCAAGAGCGCCGCCACAAACGGAAAATCTTCCAGGCTGATCTGCATCGCGACCGCGGCAGCAAGGGCAGCGCCGATGGCCGCGCGCCAGGAGTGGCTATCCGGCAGTACCGCCTCCAGGCCAAGCCGCAGCATCACGGTCATCAGCACGATCTCGACAGTATGATGATCAATCCGTCCGGGAAAGAATTGCATCGAGACCCAGCTCGAGCACGCCGCAAGAAATGCCGCGGGTGCGGTTGCCATCGGGCCTGCAAGGCGCCGCGCCGTCGAGATGATCAGCGCCAGCAGCGCCATGAAAAACGACAGGGGCCAGACGATGCGCACGATGCGCTCGGCTGCATCCTGCCCGGCCAGAGGCTCGATCAGCCGGATGAAACTGGCGAGCGGCAGATCGATCAGCCGCGACCAGTGCATCGATGAGCCGACCGGCGGATCAAGCCGATAGGCGACGAGGTCGAACCAACCTTGACCCGCGAGGAAATCGCGGACCTGGACCATGCGCATGGCATCGTCGGTGTCGACAAAGGCATTGGTCGTCCACACCGCAACCGCTAGGCCGAGCTTCGGCAGCACGACCGCCAGGAAGGCGAGTGTGAGCATCAGCGGAAACGACGGCAGCAGCGTAAGCGCCGACGACGACGTGCGGGTTGACGCCGGCATATCGGTCAAAACGGTCATCGAGGGCGATCCTCATGAGCGGCGGCCGTTACCGGCAGGGGCCATCGCTGACGCGGGATGCCGAGCGTACCGGCATAATCTTTCCGTCGGGTGAACCGGCCCGGCGCCTAGCCTTGCAGTGGTTGCGCGCTTATTTCGCCCCGTCACCCGGCGGTCGGCGTGTAACCGATCCGGAAGCCACCCCAGTGCCGGCCACGGATCATGA
>CAZTTL010000440.1:0-2377 GCA_964616635.1 uncultured Rhodoplanes sp.
TCGTCTCGGCGCTCGCCCGCACCAAGGTCGGCATCTCCGACTATCAGTTCTTCATCCAGACCGATGCGGCGATCAATCCCGGCAATTCCGGCGGCGCTCTGGTCGACGCGGCGGGCCGGCTGGTCGGCATCAATACCGCGATTTTCTCCCGCTCCGGCGGCTCGCAGGGGATCGGCTTCGCGATTCCCGTCAACATGGTGCGGGTGGTGCTGGCCTCCGCGCAGGGCGGCGCCCATGTCGTGCGGCGGCCCTGGCTCGGCGCCAAGCTCCAGGCGGTGACCGCAGAAATTTCCGAAGCCTTCGGGCTGAAGCGCCCCGCCGGCGCCCTGGTCGGCACGATCGTCCCGCAAAGCCCGGCCGAACGCGCAGGGCTGCGCACCGGCGACCTCATTCTCACCATTGACGGCCAGACCGTCGAAGACCCCAACACCTTCGAATACCGGCTGGCCACCAAGGCGATCGGCGGCAAAGCAAGGGTCGGCGTGCTGCGGAGCGGACGCCAGATCGAAGTCGTCGTGTCGCTTGAAACCGCGCCAGAGGCACCGCGCGATGAGCTGCAGATCCGCGGCCGGTCGCCTTTCGTGGGGGCCAAGGTGGTGAATCTGTCGCCCGCGGTGGCCGAAGAGTTGAGCATCGATCCGGCAATCAATGGCGTCGTCATCGTCGATCTTGCCGAAGGCTCGCCGGCGCAAGGCATTGGTTTCTTCCGCCGCGGCGATGTCGTGCTCTCGGTCAATGGCGAAAAGATCGGCAAGACGCGCGACCTCGCCCGGATAACCAGTGCGCGGGCGCGTTTCTGGCGGATTACCATTCTCCGCGACGGGCAGACGCTCTCGGTCGCGTTTGGCGGCTGAATTCGTGCCCCAACGCAAGGCCGTCCTCTCCCCTTTTAGGGGAGGGTCAAGTCAAATGCGATGCCCCTGGCTTGCGGGGGAGGGCGGGGAGAGGGCGGTCGCCCATCCAAGTGCTTTTGACAGGCTCGGTGCGACGGTGGCCTGATTTCTGGTATTGATCCCGACGAGTTCTCCCGTAGCGAGAGCGCAAGGACGCCATGGCCACCCGCGCAAAGAAATCAGCCGGCCCCAACCTGTTTGCCGCGGCGGGGCTTGCGGACGATGCCCCGCGTCCGCTCGCCGATCGGCTGCGCCCGCATGCGCTCAGCGAGGTGGTCGGCCAGGACCACCTGCTCGGTCCGGATGGCGCGCTCACGCGCATGCTGCAGACGCGCTCCCTCGGCTCGTTGATCTTCTGGGGTCCGCCCGGCACTGGCAAGACGACCGTGGCGCGGCTGCTGGCGCATGCGACCGATCTCACATTCGTCCAGCTCTCGGCGGTGTTTTCGGGCGTTGCCGACCTCAAGAAGGTGTTCGATGAAGCGCGCGCGCGACACGAGACCGGGCAGGGCACGCTGCTGTTCGTCGACGAGGTGCACCGCTTCAATCGCGCCCAGCAGGACGCATTCCTCCCGGTGATGGAGGACGGCACCGTCGTGCTGATCGGCGCAACCACGGAGAATCCGTCGTTTGAGCTCAACGCGGCACTGCTCTCGCGCGCCCGCGTGCTGGTGTTCAAGCCGCTCGATGCCGCGGCAATCGAAGGGCTGTTGGCGCGCGCGGAAAGCGCAGAGGGGAGGGCGCTGCCGCTCGATGCCGAGGCACGCAACGCGCTGATCGGCATGGCCGACGGCGACGGCCGCGCCGCGCTCACGCTCGCCGAAGAGGTCTGGCGGGCGGCGCGTGCCGGCGAAACCTTCGATGCCGTCGCATTGCGCGAGATCGTGCAGCGACGCGCGCCGATCTACGACAAGTCGCAGGACGGCCACTACAATCTGATCTCCGCTTTGCACAAATCGGTGCGCGGCTCCGACCCCGATGCCGCTCTCTATTATCTCTGCCGCATGCTCGACGCCGGCGAGGACCCGCTCTATCTCGCCCGCCGCATTGTGCGCATGGCGGTGGAGGATATCGGGCTCGCCGATCCGCAGGCGCTGGTCATCGCCAATGCCGCGAAGGACGCCTACGATTTTCTCGGCAGCCCCGAGGGCGAACTCGCGATCGCCGAGGCTTTGCTCTATGTCGCGACCGCGCCGAAATCGAATGCCGCCTATGTCGCCTTCGGTGCCGCGATGCGCACGGCGACGGAGGCAGGCTCGCTGCTGCCGCCCAAGCACATCCTCAACGCGCCGACCAGGCTGATGCAGGCGGAAGGCTACGGCCGCGGCTACGAATACGACCACGCGACCGAGGAAGCCTTCTCCGGCCAGGGTTATTTCCCCGAGGCGCTCGGCCGCCAGACGTTTTACGATCCGCCCGAGCGCGGGTTCGAGCGCGAGATCAGGAAACGTTTGGACTACTGGGCGAAGCTGCGCAGGGAGCGC
>CAZTTL010000441.1:0-2373 GCA_964616635.1 uncultured Rhodoplanes sp.
ACCGCGACGTGCTGTGCATGATCGACAGCATCACCCGCATCGCCATGGCGCAGCGGGAGATCGGGCTGTCGGTCGGGGAACCGCCGGCCAACAAGGGTTACACACCCACCGTCTTCGCCGAGCTGCCCAATCTGCTGGAGCGCGCCGGTCCCGGCCCCGGGCCGGGCACCATTACCGGGCTGTTTACCGTGCTGGTCGACGGCGACGACCACAACGAGCCGGTGGCCGACGCGGTGCGCGGCATTCTCGACGGCCATATCGTCATGGAGCGCGCGATCGCCGAGCGCGGCCGCTACCCGGCGATCAATATTCTGAAGTCGATTTCCCGCACCATGCCGCGCGCCGCCGATCCGGCCTTCCTGCCGACGATCATGGAGGCAAAGAAGGTCATGGCGACTTATGCCGACATGGAGGAACTGATCCGGCTCGGCGCCTATCGCGCCGGGTCGAGTGCCGAGGTCGACGAAGCGATCCGCCTGCATCCGGCGCTCGAAGCCTTCCTCGCCCAAGACAAGGACGAAGCGACGGCGCTCGCCGAGGGCTATCGGCGGCTACAAACCGTCTTAACCTCATCAAATTAAGCCGAAATAGAAACCGAAAACTAACATTGTGGCGCCACAATCGCGCGGGTTGCGCCTGAATGAGCGGCTGATGCGTCGCCGCCTTCGGGCTCGGAGCGGTTTCGGGAGTATGAGTCGATGAAGTCGCGCGATACGATTATTCGGCTGAGGAAGTTCCAGGTCGACGAAAAGCGGCGCCGGGTCACGCAGATCGAAACCATGATCGCCGACTTTCAGCGCATGGCCGCCGACCTTGATCGTGAAATCCAGATAGAGCAGGACCGTGCCGGGATCCACGATCCCGCGCATTTCGCCTATCCGACTTATGCCAAGGCGGCGCTGGTCCGCCGCGAGAACCTCAAGCGATCGGCGGACGAGCTGGCAGGTCAGCTTGATGACGCGCGAGCGGCCTTGCAGGAAGCGTTCGAGGAACTGAAGAAGGTCGAGCTTTTGGACGAGCGCGATCAGATGCGCGAGCGCGCCGTTGAAGGCGCCCGTGAACAGGCCGAGCTCGATATGATCGGCGCGCTCCGCGCGCGCGACAGCTGAACGGCGCAGCATCGCGGATCTGCAAGCCGATCGGGGGAGGCCGATCCGGTTTTCGCGCGCTTTACGGGCGATGCTTCGCTGTTCCCGCCGAAGCTTGCCTGCGGGCGTGACCCGGCGGCTGACGCCGGCACGCCACAGAAAACACGACCACGCAAAGCCAAACAGAGCGAATTCCGAATCGATAAGATTAGCATTCCACAAATAAGCCGCCAGCTGTTCCTTGGTCCCGGTCGGACTCCAATTCCCCTGCAAATAAAGCGGCTTCCGGTGGGTGTGCGTTCGCGTCATAATCAAGCGGCGGGAAAGCCTGCATAGGCGTGCAGACGGGGGCCGTTACGAGCATGGTGACACCGGCTGAACTTGCATGGCTCCTGGCTGCGGTCGCCAAAGGCGACCAGGCCGCGTTCGAGCGGCTTTATGCAGCCACCCGCACGAAACTTTACGGCGTCGTGCTGCGTATCTTGCGTCGTCCGGAGCTCGCGAACGATGTGCTCCAGGAGGCCTATCTCAAAATCTGGTCGCGGGCCGGGCAGTTCGATCCGGCACTCGCGTCACCGGTAACCTGGATGGTGGCGATCGCTCGCAATCGGGCGATCGATGTGGTGCGGCAAAAAACCGAGTCGTCGATCGAGGAGGAAGCCGGCGCCATGGCGGTTGCCGCCGACAACCCCGATCCGCTGGCGAAGCGCGAAATGACCGAAGAGCTCAAGCGCCTGCTCGCCTGCCTCGGCCGGCTCGATCCCGACCGCCAGCGCATGGTGCTGCTCGCCTATTACAGTGGCAAGAGCCGGGAGGAGCTGGCGGCAGAATTCGATCGTCCGGTGAATACGATCAAGACCCAGTTGCGCCGCGCGCTCGCTGACATTCGGGAGTGTCTCGGGTCATGAACGCGGATGCCGACAGGCTGGACTTTGCCGCCGAATATGTGCTCGGCACGCTTGATGCAGCCGAGCGTGACGAAGCTGAAGCGTTGATCAGCTCGGACGCTGCCTTCGCCGCGCTGGTCGGCGATTGGGAGCGCAAGCTCGGCGAGCTGAGCGCGATGGTCGCGCCGGTCAACCCGCCGCCAGAACTTTGGGCGGCGATCCAGGAGCGGCTCGCCCACGGTGCAGGCGCCCCGGCTCCCGCTGTCCCCCCACCGCAGACTCTCGACAGCCCCGTGGTGGCGCCGGACGCCGCGGCCGATGTTGCGCCATCCGCAACGGCGCACGAAGTCCCCCTGGCCGAAGCTATCGCGGCCGAAGCGGCTGAATCCGAAGCCGCC
>CAZTTL010000442.1:0-2357 GCA_964616635.1 uncultured Rhodoplanes sp.
TTCAGTTTTCATAGAAACAGAATTCGCTCTGTTCTTTTTCGTGGTCGCATTTTCCTGGCGGCGAACCGGTGTCCACTTCGCCTGAAAATGCTCCAAGTTTCCACCGCAACCTTTTTCGTCGTCCCAGCCGTCTCGCGTCGGGCTCAAGCCACGGCGCGATCATGCTTATGCTCCTTCTGTCGGAGCGCGGCTTCACGGCCTGATTCAACATGTCGCACGGCTCTGCTGTGGACCGAGTCATTCCGGACGTTGCGTCATATGCGCGAATCTACAATCCCTTGGGTCAGGCTTGGGTGGTTAAGTCTGAGGGGAATGGTCGTGCGGCGCGTCGGTTTTTGCCGTCGGGGAAACCTGCCAGACGTCGTCTGTGTTCACGTGAGCCTCTTTATCGAAGCGCCGCCGCGGGCATGCGTCCGCGGACGGGACTGCACGTTAAGACAGTCGACACGAAGGGTGGGAGCAGCATGTCGCTGATCGAAACCTCGACTCCAAGAAACACCAATCCGGTGGAAATCGTCGAGCACTTGGCCTCTACGCATGGCTGGTCGTTCGCGCGCGCGAGCGAGGACGAAGTCACCTTGGTCGTATCCGGGACCTGGGCCGACTATCAGCTGTCATTCACCTGGATGAGCGGGATCGAGGCCCTGCATCTCGCCTGCGCCTTCGACATGAAAATCCCTGCGCGTCGCCGCGCCGAGATCACCAAGCTGGCGTCGATGATCAACGAGGAGCTCTGGGTCGGCCATTTCGACGTCTGGGCGAAGGAGAGCCTGGTCATGTATCGCCACGCTCTCGTGCTGGCGGGTGGGGTCGGCGCCTCCAATGCGCAATGCGAATCCTTGCTCGCGAACGCCGTCGAGGCCTGCGAGCGCTATTACCAGGCGTTCCAGTTCGTGCTGTGGGCGGGAAAAACTCCACGCGAAGCGCTTGATACCGCGCTGTTCGAAACCCGCGGCGAGGCCTGACTAGAGCATTTTCCGGCGAAGTGGATGCCGGTTCGCCGCCAGAAAATGCGACTACTCAAAGAGAAATAGAGCGAATTCCGATTCCGTCAGAACGGAATTTGCTCTAAGGCTGCAGCGCCGACCGCTCATAACCTCGTGGTAAGGGCGACGAGCCAGTCCGGCATCGCCGCCGGTCAAGGCGGTCGCGCCCTTATCAGCGGTTCTTGGGAGGACTCATGCGCGTTGCCGCCAGCAGCACCAGGATCACGACCGGGGTCAGAAAATCCGTGAACAGGATCGGACCGGCATTTCCGGGCGCGAGATTGCCGGTCGCCATGATCTGATGGATGTGCACGGAGCCGGCGCCGCCGAGAAATCCGGCGACGACGAGCGCGGTTGCAAGCCGCGCCTCGAACGAGCGGAACGCGGCATAAATGCCGGCGAGTCCGATGCCGAGATTGGCGCTGCCAACCTCGGACTGGAACGGGCTCGTCGCCCAGCCGATCGCCCGCGCCGCCTCTTCCGGATAGACGAGGTGGCCCCACGCCGCCCACAGGCCCATCAGCCCGACGGGGAATAGCATCAGGTAGCGCAGCAGGCGGTCGGCGGCGAACTGCCAGGTGACCGGTCGCGGACCGCGCGCCACCGCAATCGCCACCGCGACCAGCGCGGCCACCCAGGACAGAACGGGAATGATGGAGACCATCGAAAGCTCCTGAATTCTGGTTCGGCCCCTCCCCGCGTTCGACAAGGCTTGCCTCGGTGGGCCGGGCCACGCGATAGAGTTCGGCCAGTGGCAAGGATGGCTGACTGACTATGAACATTCTCCTTCTCGGTTCTGGTGGCCGCGAGCATGCGCTCGCCTGGAAAATGGCGGCGAGCCCGCTGGTCGAGCGGCTGTTCTGCGCCCCCGGCAATGCCGGCATTGCCCAGGAGGCGACCTGCGTCGCGCTCGACCACGGCGACCACGCGGCGGTCGTCGCCTTCTGCAAGGCCCAGAAAATCGACCTCGTCGTGGTGGGTCCGGAAGCGCCGCTCGTTGCCGGCATCGTCGATGCGCTCGAAGCGGCGGGGGTGAAGGCGTTCGGCGCCAGCAAGGCCGCATCGCAGCTCGAAGGCTCCAAGGCCTTCACTAAGGATTTATGCCGCGCCCACAATATTCCGACCGCCGCCTATGCGCGCTTCTCCGCCCCCGAGCCCGCCAAGGCCTATGTGCGCGAGCACGGCGCCCCGATTGTGGTGAAGGCGGACGGGCTCGCCGCCGGCAAGGGCGTCATCGTCGCCGAAACGGTCGCGGCGGCGGAGGCGGCGATCGACATGATCCTCGGCGGCGGCTTGGGTGCCGCGGGCGCCGAGATCATCGTCGAAGAATTTCTCGACGGCGAGGAAGCCTCGTTCTTCGCGCTGTGCGAC
>CAZTTL010000443.1:0-2356 GCA_964616635.1 uncultured Rhodoplanes sp.
GATCGCGGACAGCATTCCGGTGAAGGCGGACAGCATCTCCCGTCGACGGCTTCATGAGTTCATGCGTCCTGTTTGACGTCAAGTCCGGCGCGCTTGGCGGTAGCCTTGCGCATGCTCTCTCCGTTCAGGGTGAGCCGGTGCGCGTTGTGCACGAGGCGGTCGAGGATGGCGTCGGCAATGGTCGGATTTGGGATCATTTCGTGCCAGTGCTCGATCGGCAGTTGGGTGGTCACGATCGTCGAGCCGCGGCCATGCCGGTCGTCGACGATCTCCAGCAGATCGCGCGCTTGATCGAGGGTGACCGGGGCGAGACCCCAGTCGTCGAGGATCAGGAGATCGACCCGCGATAGGGTCTTCAACAGCCGGGCGTGCCGGCCATCGCCGCGAGCGAGCGCCAAGGCATCGAACAGCCTTGGCACGCGATGATAGAGCACGGAGCGATCATCGCGGCAGGCCTTGTGGCCGAGCGCGCAGGCGATCCAACTTTTGCCGAGCCCGGTTTTCCCGATGATGGCCAAGTTCTGGTGACGGGTGATCCAGTCGCCGGCGATGAGCTTGGCGAACAGTGCCTTGTCGAGACCGCGCGGTGCCTTCATGTCGATGTCCTCGACGACGGCCGATTGGCGTAGGCTCGCGAACTTCAAGCGGCTGACGAGCCTCTTGTTCTCGCGCTCGATCGCCTCGCGGTCGACCATGAGTGCGAGCCGCTCCTCGAAGCCAAGCGCGGCAATGTCGGGCTGGTTGCGTTGCTCCTCCAGCGCCTTGGCCATGCCGGTGAGCCCCAGCGCCACCAGGCGGTCATGTGTGGGATGCGTGAGCATCGTCTCTCCTTTCGTTTTCCTTTTCACCCGCAGGGTTCGCTCACCTGCATCCAGTGTGTCAGTGGAAGTAGCCACGACCACGGATGTTGGCGTGCCGGATCGGCGGGCCGTCCGGCGCTTTCGAGTTGACGTAGGCTTTGTCGAGCCCGGTCTTGAGGATGGATGCGATCGACCCGTAGGTGGTCGCGCCGATGTCGTTGCCGCGCTGGCTTGCTGCCTCGACGCGGGCGGCGCCGTAGGTCTTCACCAGGCGCATGATGCCCAGACACGATCGGAAGCCCTGCTCGGGATGGGGCTTCGCCTTCATGATGGTCTCGACCATCGCGCTGGTCGCCGGACCGATCTTGGCGGCCTCCCGCATCATGCGTTGCGGCGTCCATTCGGCGTAGCGGCGGTGCGAGCTCGGCATGTGCTCGGGTATTGTTGTGTGCCGATGACGCACGCTCGACCGCGGATGGCTCGCAACCCGAATGCCCTTGTGGAAGACCTCGATCGTTGTGTCGGTGAGCCGCGCGTCGACCGTCTCGCGCAACAGCCGGAACGGCACCGAGTAGTAATGATCGTCGACCTCGACGTGGTAGTCGGGCGCGACACCGCAGCGTTTCCATTCGGCGTATCGATAGGGCTCGCTCGGTAGCTCGTTGAGCGCCGGACGGTCGATCGTCTCCAGCAGCTCTTGCCGGCTCTTGGCAAACTTCTTCATCACCTTGGTGTTGATCGTGGCAATGCATTCGCGGACTTCCGCGTTCAACTCGTCGAGCGAGAAGAAGCGTCGGTTCCGCAGCTTGGCCAGCACGAACCGCTCGACAATTAGAACCGCGACCTCGACCTTCGCTTTGTCGCGTGGCTTCCTCACCCGCGTCGGCAGCACCACGAAGCCATAGTGGCCGGCCAAATCCTGATAGGTGCGGTTGATGCCCGGCTCGTAACGCGAGGGCTTGGTGATGCCGGCCTTGAGGTTGTCACACACAACTGCCTTCGGCACGCCGCCAATCGCGGAGAGCGCGTTCACGTGCGCCCCGATCCAGTCCGGCAGCGTCTCGGTCCAGCGTGCTTCCGCGTAGGTGTAGTTCGACGCGCCGAGCGCTGCGACAAAGATGCGCGCACCATGCTCAGCGCCCGTGATGGGATCGAACACCGCGATAGCATCGCCGGCCCAATCGACGAACAGCTTCTCGCCGGCCACGTGCGTCTGGCGCATCGTCGGCGTGATGCGCTTGCGCCAGTCGCTGTACCGCTCGCAAAACCAACTGTAGGCGTAGCCTTGAGCGTGCTCGCCTCGATACTCCTGCCAGAGCAGCGCCAGCGTCACGCCGCGCCGCTTCATCTGCGTATGGATGTGCGACCAGTCCGGATCGGTGCGCGCCGCAGACGAACCTGCAGCCGTCGGCGGAAACAACCGCCGTTCCAGCTCGGCATCATCGATCTCGTCCGGGATCGGCCAGCTGAGACCCGCCACGGCCGCGCGGCGCACGTACTCGCCGACCGCCGTTTTGCCGATCCCCGTCGCCTCGCCGACCAGCCGCCGGCTCATC
>CAZTTL010000444.1:0-2355 GCA_964616635.1 uncultured Rhodoplanes sp.
CAAAGCGTGGCGCGGGTGCCGCACGGGAACACGACATGTTCAGCGAACTCAAGGCGCTATTCGACGACCTGACCGGCGGCGTCAAAAAGCCGGCGCAATTCGGCGACAACGATTTCCGTGTTGCTGCGGCCGCGCTGATGGTGCACGTCGCAAACCTCGACGGCGAGCTGTCGCCGGCCGAGCGGCAGAAGCTGTACGACCTCCTGAAGGTGCGCTTCGCGCTCAGCGACGACGCCACCAACGAGCTGATCGACGCCGCCATCGCGGCCGACCGTGAGGCGGTGGACTTCTACCGCTTCACCAGCCTGTTGATGCGCTCGCTCGACGAGCAGCAGCGGCGCCGCGTCGTCGCCATGATGTGGGAGATGGCCTATGCCGACGGCCACATCACCGAGTTTGAGGACAATGTGATGTGGCGCGTCGCCGATCTTCTCGGCGTCTCCAATCGCGAGCGGATCGAGCTGCGCAATGCTGTCGCTCGTGCCCGGCAAGCGAGCGCGCAGGACGCTTGACGTCTGACGCTCAGGGTTGCCCCTATCGCGAGCAGGGTTTTTGATTCGGCTTTCTTTCCCTCTCCCACCCGGGCCGCGCTTGCGCGCGCCCGGGCGCAGGCTTTGCTGGCGGGAGACGGTCGCGAAGCCGAGCACAGCAGGCAAGTTTACGCAGCCTGCGCAAGCTTGGCTGCGTGCGAGACTGAGCCGGGTGAGGGGTACTTTTCTCGGGCAGGCCAACTCCTCTGATGGCCCCCTCACCCGCCCTCACTTTGTTCGGGCACCCTCTCCCGCGAGGGGAGCGGGAAGGTTGGCGATATCCTTCTGTCACGAGCTGAATCGAGCGTTCGCAATTGTGCTTGGCAGAACGGCCGCCAGGCCGGTATTCTGATGTGATCGTGATCACGAACTTGCCGGGAATTGATTCGACAAAGGCTGCATGAGCAAACCGGTCCTGCTGATCCTCCATCAGGAGCATTCCATTCCTGGCCGCGTCGGCCATCACTTCAAGGCCCGCGGCATCCCGATGGATATCCGGCGGCCGCGCTTCGGCGACCCGCTGCCGGAGACGCTGGCCGAGCATTTGGGCGCCGTCGTCTTCGGCGGCCCGATGAGCGCCAACGACCCTGATGATTTCGTGCGCCAGGAGATCGACTGGCTCGCGGTGCCGCTCGCCGAGCGCAAGCCGCTGCTCGGCATCTGCCTCGGCGCGCAGATGCTGGCGAAGCATCTCGGCGGGCGGGTCGGGCCGCATCCGGAAGGCATGGCGGAAATCGGCTACTACCCGATCCAGCCGACCTCCGCAGGCCAAACGTTTTGCCGGACCTGGCCGAGCCACGTCTATCAGTGGCACCGCGAAGGGATCGAGCTGCCGCATGGCGCGCAACTGCTCGCGCGCGGCGACCTGTTCGGGGTGCAGGTTTTCCACTATGGCCCGGCGGCCTACGGCATCCAGTTCCACGCCGAGGTGACCCACGCCATGATGTGCCGCTGGACGACACGCGGCCACGAGCGCCTGCTGCTGCCCGGCGCCAAATCGCGCATGGAGCACTTCACCGACCGGCCGATCTATGACCGCGCGATCCGCGCCTGGCTCGACGATTTTCTCGATCGGTGGAGCGAGCCGGCGCCGAACCTGGCTGCCTCGGCGCCGACAGACCGCCGGCCAGCCGAATCCGATGACGCCGTGGCGCTTGCGGCCGCGCCTTCGCCAGCATAATTCGCGAAGCCGGCGTGGGAATTGCATGCCTCTCAGGGCAATTGCAGCTTCCGGCACAGCGGGCCTAAGCGGGTTTGGGCGGACATCAACACAACAGAGACCGGCGCCTCCCCCTGATGAGCGCGGACGACGCCGACCCGGTCGCGGCGCTGCTGGCGGGCGCGCGACACGCACGCTCTGATCCCGCCACGGCCGAGCGCGTCGTGTTAGAGGCGCTCGCGCTCGCGCCGGACGATATCGAGGCGCTGCTCGGCGCCTATCGTTTTTATTTCTACAATCACCGCTGGGCCGACGCGCTACCGCAAGCGGCCAATATCGTCGTGCACATGGCCCGCCGCCTCAATGTCGCGACCGACTGGCGCCTGGTGAGGCCGGAAGACGCGGCATTTTCCGTCGCGGAGGAGGCGCCGAGCCTCTATCTGCAGGCGCTGCTGGCCTGGGGCTATGGCAATGTGCGGCTCGGCCGCATCGACGCGGGCTGCCGCGCGCTCGCAAAGATCGCTGAGCTCGATCCGCGCGATCGCTTCGGCGCCGGCCGGCTGCTGAGTGTCATCGCGGCCGGCGAACCGATGGAGGAGGATTAGGCCTGGCGCAGGCCGGGATCGGTCCAGGCCATCCAAATTTGTACGGTCGTGTCGTTGTTAA
>CAZTTL010000445.1:0-2325 GCA_964616635.1 uncultured Rhodoplanes sp.
GCTGATGTCTTCTCTTGGACAACGGATCGTGTCTGAGTTCTTGGGCACCACCATTCTGCTTGCGGCCATTGTTGGGTCGGGCATCATGGCGCAACGCCTCACCGGACAACATATCCCGGCGCTGGCTTTGCTGTGCAACGCACTTGCCACCGGCGCGATCCTCCCGGTCCTCATCCTCATGTTTGGTTCCGTTTCGGGCGCGCATTTCAACCCCGCCGTCAGCCTTGCATTCGCGTTGCGCGGTGAGCTGCCATGGCGAACCACGGCGATTTACGTGGTCGTCCAGATCATCGCCGGTATCGCAGGCGTGTGGCTCGCGCATGCGATGTTCGCTTTGCCGATCTGGCAGGTCTCGACGGTGCCCCGCGATGGCTCGGGTCAGTGGCTTGCTGAAGCCGTGGCCACGTTCGGGCTAGGGCTCACGATTTTTTCCTGCTTAGCGCGCGAACCCGCTGCAACTCCTTATGCGGTCGGCCTTTACATCACCTCAGCGAGTTGGTTTACCGCATCGACCTCGTTCGCCAATCCGGCCGTAACAATTGCTCGTTCGCTTTCCGATACTTATGCCGGCATTGCGCCAAACAATGCGCCAGCCTTTGTCGTGGCTCAGTTAGGCGGGATGTTGGCGGCAGTGCTCATTGCCAAGTGGCTGTGGCGAACGGAAGTGTTCAAACGGCCAATGCCCGAAAGCCTTGCCGGTCCCACGGCCGGTCTGGAAGTGGGTACGCCCGAATAGTCCGTTGGCCCGGCACGGCCATTCGGCCTAGCGCGCCGGCCGCGCTAGGTTGGCATACAAGTTCTTGTGCTGCTCGCGCAGGATATTCTTCTGCACCTTGCCCATGGTATTGCGCGGTAGCTCGGGCGCGAACAGCACCCGCTTCGGCAATTTGAATTTGGCGAGCTTTTCTTCGAGCGCGGCAATCACCGCGGCTTCGGTGAGGCCGGCGTCGTTTTCCTTCACCACCACAGCGGTGACGCCCTCGCCGAAATCGGGATGCGGGCAGCCGATCACCGCCGACTCGTGGACGCCGGGCAGCGCATCGATCTCGCTCTCGACCTCCTTCGGATAGACGTTGAAGCCGCCGGAAATGATCAAATCCTTGGCGCGGCCGACGATGTGGACATAGCCGCGCGCATCGATCTTGCCGACATCCCCGGTGATGAAGAAGCCGTCGGGGCGGAATTCGGCCGCGGTCTTCTCCGGCATCCGCCAATAGCCGGAAAACACATTGGGGCCGCGCACCTCGATGATGCCAATCTCGTCGCGCGCGAGCGGCGCGCCGGTTTCGGCATCGACCACGCGCAGGTCGACACCGGGCAACGGAAAGCCGACGGTGCCGGCAATGCGGTCGCCGTCATAGGGGTTCGAGGTGTTCATGCCGGTCTCGGTCATGCCATAGCGTTCGAGAATGGCGTGGCCGGTGCGGGCGGAGAACTCGCGGTGAGTCTCGGCCAAGAGCGGCGCCGAGCCCGAGGTGAACAGCCGCATATGCGCGGTCAGCTCACGCGTAAAACCGGGATGCTGAAGCAGCCGGGTGTAGAAGGTCGGTACCCCCATCATCGTCGTCGCTTTGGGGAGCAGCCGGATCACCTCGTCGGCATCGAATTTCGGCAAAAACAGCATTGCGCCGCCCACCAGCATCACGGTCATCGAGGCGGTGAACAGGCCGTGGGTGTGATAGAGCGGCAGCGCGTGCAGCAGCACATCGGTGGCGGTGAAGCGCCAGTAGTCCGCCAGCACCTCGGCATTCGAGGACAGATTGCGATGGCTCAGCATCGCTCCTTTCGAACGGCCGGTGGTGCCTGAGGTGTAGAGGATCACAGCGAGGTCATCTTTCCCGCAGGCGACATCGGCAAAGTCGGTGGGCTGTGTGGCGGCAAGGTCGATCAAGCTGCCGCCACCCTGCGCGTCGAGGGTGTCGAGCTTAGCGCTGCGGGCTTGCGCAATCGGCAGGAGCCCGTCGCGTTTTTTCGGATCGCAGACGACGAGCGTCGGCTCGGCGTCGCCGATGAAGTAGTCAAGCTCGGCGATCGTATAGGCGGTGTTGAGCGGCAGGTAGGCCGCGCCGGCGCGCAGCGCGGCGAGCAGCAGCATCAGGTTGTCCGGTGACTTCTCCACCTGCACGGCGACGCGGTCGCCGGGCTTCACCCCGCGCTGTCTGAGCGCGTGGGCAAGCCGCGCCGATTGCGCCAGCATGTCGCCATAGGTGATCCGCGCGCCCGCAGCCGTTTCGATCAGCAGTTTCGTGGTTGCCGGAATATGGTTGCGGATGATGTCGAACAGGTTTGCGGACATGAATGCTCGGTTGCTGTCGATTGAGCGCA
>CAZTTL010000446.1:0-2321 GCA_964616635.1 uncultured Rhodoplanes sp.
TTGCCCGTTCTCTGTCTCCCGCCAGGACGCGTTAACCTCTTTCTGCTTCATTTCTTTACCTCTTTTGTTCGGGGCTTGGGGGCGTAGCCCCCAACGACTCTGGAATCGGTCAATGCTCTTTCCGGTCCCATTGACCAACTGACTCTTGGGGACAACCTTTCCGGGAGCGCAGTAGCTCGTCGGAATCGCACTATCTTGATGGTGTCGCGGGTGGAGACGCCTGACGACGTCTCCGGTCCGGGTCGTCCGCTGTTTCATGATGGCCAGCACCGGGGCCTGGGTAGCCCTAAAACTCGCGTTCTCCGCGGCGGGTCCTGGAACAACCAACCGGACAACGCGCGCGCGGCGTACCGCAACAGGAACACACCTGACAACCGGAACAACAACAACGGCTTCCGTGTTGCCCGTTCTCTGTCTCCCGCCAGCACGCTCCAAAAGCCCGGATTTCCGGGTGGCCAGAGCCGGTGCGATCACGGTCGCATCGGGCGTGCCAATTGAGCGTCCAGGGCTGCTCATGATGACTGGGTGCGGTCGCTGGCCGGTTGCAAGTGGGCAACCGAAGGCCGGCAAGCAAGGCCCACCACGCCGGCGTCGGTCCTGGGTCCATCGCGGCCGACCGGCGTCGGTGGTCTTCCGGAGGCTCGCCATGAACGACGATTCCCGCCGAACCGGCCCCGCCGTCGAGGCGCATTACCAGTTCCTCAACTGGCTCATGCCGACGATCGCTCGCTTCCCTCGCGAGCAGCGCTTCCTGCTCGGTGATCGCATCCAGTCCACCGCGCTCGACGTTCTGGAAGCGCTGATCGAGGCGACATACACGCGTGAGCGCCGGGCTCATCTCGCCCGCGCCAACCTCGCGTTGGAGAAGCTGCGCTTCTTTATTCGCCTCGCCCACGAGCAGCGCCATCTCGATGCACGCCGCTATGAGCATGCCGCGCGGCAGATCGATGAGGTCGGCCGGCTGGTCGGCGGCTGGTCCAAGGCGAGCGGCGTGAACGCGGGTGCGAGCAATGGCCACGCTGCGGCGCAAGCATAGTGACCTGTTCGGACAGATTGCGAGGTTCGGAGCGCTGCTCATCGCTGCCAGGAAGGCCGTCAAGGGCAAACGCAAGAAGCCGGGCGCAGCATCGTTCTTCGCCAATCGCGAACGCGAGCTACTTCGGCTCGAGCGCGAGCTGCTCGACAGCAGCTATCGGCCCGGCCGCTACGTCGAGATCGTAGTGCGCGATCCCAAGGAGCGGCTCGTCTCCGCCGCGCCGTTCCGCGACCGCGTGGTGCATCACGCGCTGTGCGCCGTCATCTGCCCGATCTTCGAGGCCGGCTTCATCGGCAACACCTTCGCCAACCGAACAGGCAAGGGCACCCACGCGGCGATCCGCACCTACGAGCGCCATCGCGACAACCACGCCCACGTGTTGCGCGCCGACATCTTCCGATATTTTCCATCGATCGACCACGCGATCCTGAAGGGCCTGTTCCGCCGCCGCATCGCGTGCGCTGCGACCCTGGCGTTGATGGATACGATCGTCGACGCCTCGAACGCGCAGCAGCCGGTCGAGCTGCATTTTCCGGGCGACGATCTGTTCGAGCCCTATCGACGCCGGCGCGGCCTCCCGATCGGCAACTTGACCAGCCAGTTCTTCGCCAACCTGTATCTCGATCGCTTCGACCACTGGGTGAGTGAGAAGCTGGGCGCGCCATATGTGCGCTACGTCGACGACTTCGCCCTGTTCCATGACGATCCGGACGAACTGAGCGACTGGCGCTCAAAGATCGAGCGCTACCTGGAGGCCCGACGGCTCAAGCTTCACCCGCGCAAGACCGTGATCCTGCCGACATCGGAGCCAAGTGCGTTTCTGGGCTTCGGTCTGCACGCAGGGCCGCGCAGGCACGGCGGCACAAAGGCGGGTCGTGGCCGGCGCCGGCTGCCGGACGACAACATAGCGCGCTTCCGCAACCGCCTGCGCGGGCTGCGCGACCGCTGGCGCGCCGGCACCGTCACGAGGGTAGACGTCGAGGCGCGCATCGGCGCCTGGATCGCACATGCCGATCACGCCGACACGTTCTGGCTCAGGCATGCCTTGTTCGAAAACGGCTGGTTCGAACCCGTGCCAGGAATGTCCCGAGACTGTGTTGCGCAGCGGTCACTCGGCTGTGCCGTCGAACGGGGCGCCAATCAAATGTGCCTCAGCTACGGCCACGGTCGCGATGATCATAAGCGGACGAAGAACCAAGCATAATCGTCAGTAGTCGCGTTTTGGTGGTATGGGTCATCCTCGCCCCTCACGCTGTCACGCCGATGACGGCGGGTTTGGCCTCAA
>CAZTTL010000447.1:0-2306 GCA_964616635.1 uncultured Rhodoplanes sp.
AAGAAAACGTCATAAATGCCGACCTAAATCCGCGACCGCCCGCCGCTTGCCGGCCCCCATCCGCAGCCGAGGCGAACGGATGACCTTGCTCAGCCGTCCATGCCCCTCCACTATCCCGGCGCGCTGCTGCGCGGTTTGGCTGCGCGACGCGGTGCCATCGACGATCAGGAGCCCTATTGATGCAACGACCGGAAGCACGACCGGGGCTTGATCGATCCGAACGGCCTGCCCCGCCGCACGCGGCGACGCAGCCGACGCCCTGCATTCATCACGGGGTTGAGCGCGTCGACGACTATGCCTGGCTGCGCGATTCGAACTGGCAGGCTGTCATGCGCGATCCTTCCGCGCTCGACCCGGCGATCCGTAGCCATCTCGAAGCCGAGAATGCCTATGCCGATGCCGTGCTCGCCGACACTACCGAATTGCAGGCGCGGCTCTTTGCCGAGATGAAGGGGCGCATCAAGGAGGACGAATCGACGGTCCCCGATCCCGATGGGCCGTTCAGCTACTATCTGCGCTATCGCGAGGGCGGGCAGCACCCGCTGATCTGCCGTGCGCCGCGTGACGGCGGGCCTGAGGCACTGCTGCTCGACGGCGATGCCCTCGCAGCCGGCAAGCCGTTCTTCCAGTTGGGCGGGAGCACGCACGCGAACGATCATCAGAAGCTCGCCTGGGTGGGCGACGACACCGGCTCCGAATATTACACCGCGTGGGTGCGCGACCTGGCGACCGGCCTCGATCTGCCCGACGAAGTGCCCGAAGTATCCGGCCCGGTCGTGTGGACGACCGATTCCGCCGCCTTCTACTATGTGCGGCTCGATTCCCAGCACCGGCCAAGCAAGGTTTATCGCCATCGCCTTGGTACGTCAGTGCGCGACGACGCGCTGGTCTTCAAGAGCGATGATCCCGGCTTTTTCGTCTCGCTGGACCGGCTGCAATCGGGGCGCTTTGCCGAGATTTCGGTGCATGACCACGACACCGCCGAGGCCTGGCTCATCGATCTCGATGCGCCGGAGGCCACGCCGACGCTGATCGCACCGCGCGAGCCGGCGCTGCGCTACGAGGTCGAGCATCATCCATGGTTCGGCGGCGAACCGGTGCTGATCCTGCGCACCAATGCCGACGAGGCGGAAGACTTCAAGCTCGTGGTCGCCCCCCTCGCCGATCCCAGCCGCGCGCGGTGGCGCGATCTCGTGCCGCACCGGCCTGGCGTGTTCATCCTCGCGCATCTCGTGCTTGCCGACTGGCTGATCCGGCTGGAACGTGCTGACGGTTTGCCGCGCATCATCGTGCGCCATCTCGCGAGCGGTGAGGAGCACGCGATCGCATTCGACGAGGAAGCCTATGCGCTCGGGATGGAGGACGGCTTCGAGTTTGCGACCGACCGGCTGCGCTTCACCTATTCATCGATGACGACGCCGTCGGAAGTGTGGGACTATGACTGTGCCGCGCGCACGCGCACGCTGCGCAAACGCCAGGAAGTGCCGAGCGGGCATGACCCGGCGGACTATGTCACCCGCCGTCTGCTGGCGCCGACCGCGGGTGGCGAGACGGTGCCGATCTCGATCCTCTATCACAAGAACACGCCGCTCGACGGCACCGCGCCGGGCTTCATCTATGGCTACGGCGCCTACGGCATCTCGATTCCGGCAGCGTTCAGCACTAACCGGCTGTCCCTTGTCGATCGCGGCTTCGTATACGCGATCGCGCATATCCGCGGCGGCACCGAGAAGGGCTGGCGCTGGTATCGCGAAGGCAAGCTGAAAGCCAAGCCGAACACCTTCGCCGACTTCATCGCGGCGACCGACTATCT
Organism: uncultured Rhodoplanes sp.; assembly: GCA_964616635.1. GTDB lineage: Bacteria > Pseudomonadota > Alphaproteobacteria > Rhizobiales > Xanthobacteraceae > Rhodoplanes. The sequence continues at coordinate 1,814 of CAZTTL010000447.1, forward strand.
CGTCGCGTCGAAGATGATGGCGCCCGATCGCGTGGTGGCGCAGGGCGGCTCGGCCGGCGGCATGCTGATCGGCGCGATCGCCAATCTGCGGCCCGGCCGCTATGCCGGGCTGATCGCCGAAGTGCCGTTCGTCGATGTCCTCAACACCATGCTCGACGATACGCTGCCGCTGACGCCGCCCGAATGGCTGGAATGGGGCAATCCGATCACCGACGCGGAGGCCTTTCACACGATCCTTTCCTACTCGCCCTACGACAATGTGCGCGCGCAAGCCTATCCGGCGATGCTGGTGCTCGCCGGCCTGACCGATCCGCGCGTGACCTATTGGGAGCCGGCGAAATGGGTGGCGCGGCTGCGCGCCCACAAGACCGACGACAAGCTCATCGCCTTCCGCACCAATCTCGATGCCGGTCACCAGGGCGCCGCCGGCCGCTTCGATCGCCTGAAGGAAGTCGCCCTCGCCTACGCCTTCGCGATCAAGGCGGCGGAAGTG
>CAZTTL010000448.1:0-2301 GCA_964616635.1 uncultured Rhodoplanes sp.
CTCCCCGTGGGGGAGAGGTCGCGAGCGCAGCGAGCGGGTGAGGGGGCACTACCCTCTCGGTCTGTCCCCCCTCACCCAACGCCTCCGGCGTCGACCTCTCCCCACCGGGGAGAGGTGAAGGAGCTGCGGCGCAGAACTCGCTTCCTGGCGCGCTCGTCAGCGCTTCGAGTAATTCGCGCGGCGTGGCCGGCACGTTCTCGACGCGATAGCCGGCCTCAGCAAGATCATGCGCGAGCGCCAGCACGCTTCCCGGCACGTCGAGCCCAACGGCGTAAGCGGTGCGCCCGGCTCCTTGGCCCGGATAGTCCGGCATGACCACGGCGATGCGTCGCCTAGCGCGCGCCGTCGTTTGCAGCCGCACCAGCGCCCCAACACGATCCGCCAGCATGGCGATGCGATCCGGCTCTGGCCGGCTGGTCAGCGCCGTGAAAGCGAGCCCATCCTGCACCGGCAGCGGGTCCTTGAAGGCGATGGCACCGGCAAGCACGCGGCCATCGAGCTCGGGCAGCACGATATGCATCGCGAGATCGGCGGCGCCGAGCCCGCGCGGGCTGTCGGCCCAGGCCGCGCGTTTCGTCGTCGCGATCACGGCCTGCAGCACCGGCACGTCGGGCCCGTCGAGCGGGGTTGCCTCACCGGGTGCGCCGCCCGCGGCAAACGCCGTCGTGGTGATGATGACCGCAGGCGATAAACGCGCCAGCGCCTCGCGCACAAACGCGGCGCCGTCGCCATCCTTCAGGCTGGTGACGATCAGCGGCGCGGCGGCGAGCCCGCGGTCGCGCAACGCCGCGCATAGCGCCTCGATCGGCGCGGTATCGTCCGCCAGCACCAGCGCCCGATAAAAAATGATCGGGACCACTGGCCGGCCGGGTGCAAGTGCCTTCATAAGTCGGTCGAGATCGACGGTGCCCTCGCCCGGCAGATAGCCGGAAAAACGCGGCACGGCTTGCGGCGGTGGCGCGTCGAGCACCGCACCGGCATGGCGCGCCAACCGGCGCAACAGCGCCCGCAAGTTTTCGCGTCCCCCCTCGCGGAAATAGCCGAGCAGTGTTGTGAGCTCCGCATGCGGCAGGGTCGAGGCCTCGGCGAGGCGCGGATCGTCACGGTCCTCGCCCGGCAAGATCGCCAGTGCGATGCCGCGCTCGCGCGCAACCGCAGACAAGCGCTCGATGCCATAGCGCCACCAGTCGAGGCCGCCGAGCAGGCGCACCAGAATCACCTTGGCATGGGCGCCGACCCGGTCGATCCACAAATCGACCGACATCGGATGGCGCAGATCGCGCAGCGCGCTGAGCCGCACTGACGGCATGGCATCGCGCTCGGCACCCCAGGCGGCGGCAAGCCCGGCAAGGTCGCTGTCGGCAAAGGAGAGAATGAGAATATCGGCCGGCGCTTGGCGCAGATCGATCGGTTCGACGATCTCGTCAAGCGTCGTGGAACTGGTCGAAAGCAGGTGCATCGTTGTTAGCCGACCAGCGCCTGCGTGATCGCCGCGCGGTCGAGCCCCTTGAGGCCGATGACGACGAGGCCGCCGGTGCGCGGCTCGGACGGCGCCCAGGGCCGATCATACTGGCTGGCGACGCGCGGCCCCACCGCCTGCACCTGAAGCCGCATCGGCTTGCCGGCAACCGCGGCAAATCCCTTCACCCGCAGCACCTCGTGGGCATCGGCGAGCGCGGCGACGCGTGCGGTGAGCGCCGACGGATCGGGAATTTCCGGCAGCGCCACGACAAAGCTGTCGAAGTCATCATGGTCATGCTCGAGCTCGGCATCGTGCAGCGTGCGGCGGTGTTCGATGTCGTCCTCGACCGCAAGCCCGAGGCCGATCAGCGCGGCGGGGTCGACCTTGCCGTCGGCGACGAGGACGATCTTCACCGCGCGCGGCAACGCGCCGGTCACGCGCGCCATTGCTTTATCGAGGCCTTGCGCGTCGAGCAGGTCGCGCTTGTTCAGCACCACGAGATCGGCGCAGGCGATCTGATCGGCGAACACTTCCTCGATCGGATCATCGTGATCGAGCGCGGGATCGGTGGCGCGCTCCTGCGCGAGCGCGGCCAGGTCGCCGGCAACCCGGCCTTCGGCGAGCGCCGGACCGTCGACCACCGCGATCACGCCGTCGACGGTGACGCGGCTCTTGATCGCCGGCCAGTGAAACGCCTGAATCAGCGGTTTTGGCAGCGCGAGACCCGAGGTCTCGATGACGATATGCTCGACCGCAGGCTGGCGCGACAAGATCGCGTCGAGCGCCGGCACGAACTCGTCGGCGACGGTGCAGCACAGGCAGCCATTTGCCAGCTCGAC
>CAZTTL010000449.1:0-2274 GCA_964616635.1 uncultured Rhodoplanes sp.
ATCAAACCTCAAAGTCGACGATCTGGCCGACACCGGCCGCGACATTGGCCAATGTCTGCACGCTCTTCTGCGCCTGGTCGATGATCTTGGCGGCGTTGGCGTCCTGGTCGGCGCTCATCCGCAGGACTTTCGCTGCGACCGCCATCTGAACCTGCGCGGTCTGCGCGCCGAGGGCGGCAGACGCAAATGCTTCGGTATCCATCTCAGCCTTCCCTGTGTTGTCATTGAGCGGACGGCTTCAAGGCCGTCTCGGCTTTGTCTCTGCATTCCGGATGTTTGAACCTTGCACCTCCTCTGGTCACCGAATGCGGCCGATCGGCGTCGGCCGGCATCGTGATGCGCGATCAGACCAAAGCGTTGATGGATGAGACCTTCGTCTGCAGGGCTGCATTGACCCGGGCGGTGCCCTGCTTAACTGCGATCTCGGCCATCCCGGTTCCGAGATTGACGATGGTGGCGCTGAAGGCATCGGCCGTTGCCGCGAAACTATCGGCGCGGTCCTGGTTGGCCTGATGCTTTTCCCGCCAATTCCGCACGCTCTCCCACGCCGAGGCACGTGGAAGCCAATCGAATTTCTTGGTGTAAATCTGCGTCATGCGCGATGCTCCAGGATTGAGCCTAACGAGCGCCGGTTAACAAAAGTTTACGCGCGACGCGGACCGGACCGCGGCTCGCTGCCGAGCGGAAAACCCGTTTCGGTGGCGTTATTTAACCACGCCGGAAATGCAGCACGGCTTGCGTCGCGGCGGGCGCACCCGGTCCTTGAGAAAGCAGCGCGCCGCCGGACCGAGATAGCCCGGCCGCACATAGGTCCAGGCGCGACAGCGGCTGTCGGCTTCGCACGCCGCAAGGCAGGCACGGCCGGTCGGATCGGCCATGACCTCGAAGGAGCGGGAATCGCCGCCGGTGCGATCGATGCCGTATTCCCGGCGCGGGTCGCGCGGTGCGATGACACCTGCCCCACGCACGCCGGAGACGCAGCATCCATCCTTGACCCGGCGCGATACCTGTGACTTGAGCGAGCACACGGCACCGTGTTGGCTCGTCGGGTAGGCGAAGCTCCACGACCGGCAGCGCCCCTCGCGCTCGCATCGCGCTGCGCATAGCGCCGGATCGCCGGACCTGATCGAGAAACTCAGATAGTCGCCACCGGGGCGGTCATAGCCGATCTGGGCCCGTGCTGACACGGCAAACGAGATCAGCACCGCCAGCAGGACGAGGAGTGCGCCAAAGCATCGCATCCCCGGTTGATGCCTTCGCCACGTCCGGCATCGATTGCGCTCGGAAAGACCCACCGAGAAACCCCGCAAAAAATCTCGCAAAAAATCGAAAAACTGCAGCGTGCCTCGGAATCTGCCCGCCGCATTTACCGCAATTGTTGGGCCAGGAATAGGCAACATATGCGTGCTGCGCGGAAATATGCACCGATCGCATCGGATCGAGAAACCGCGTCGCGCGACGTTCTTCTCGGCCGATGACCGAGGCTCAATAGGCGCACTCGGTGAACACCGGATCAACCGATCCGCCCCACGGCCCGAAGAACTTTTCCAACAGTTCTTCCGCCGGCGAATGGCCCCGCGACACGATCTCTTCGAGCGGTTCAAGATACGTGGTCTCGTCGGCGCCGCAGCAGAAACAGGCCCGACGGGTGAGGCCGGCCCGCGACAGATCGAGGCATTGCCGCGCGAGTTCAAGCGCCGTGCGTCCGCCGATCACGGCCTGGAAGCCAAGGCGCGGTACATCATCGCGCAGCCGCTGCCGCTCGTCCGCGCTCCAGGTCTTGACCATGTCCCAGGCGGCATCGAGACCCGCATCGTCATAAAGCAGCCCGACCCAGAACGCCGACAGCGCCGGCAGGCGCCCGGTCGGCCCGACATCGGCACCGCGCATCTCGAGATAGCGCTTGAGGCGGACCTCGGGAAAAATCGTCGAGAGATGGTTCGCCCAATCCGAGATCGTCGCGCGTTCGCCCGGGAGGCCGGGCAGCTTGCCGACCAACAGGTCACGAAACGATTGGCCGGCGACGTCGTGATAGGTGTCCCCGCGCTTGACGAAATACATCGGCACGTCGAGGGCATAGTCCACCCAGCGCTCGAATCCCATGCCCGGCTCGAACGCCCATGGCAGCATGCCGCAGCGGGCGGGATCGGTATCCCGCCAGATTTCCGAGCGGAACGAGAGAAAGCCGTTCGGCTTGCCTTCGGTGAACGGCGAGTTGGCGAACAGCGCGGTCGCGACCGGCTGCAGTGCCAGCGCCACGCGCAGCTTCTTCAC
>CAZTTL010000450.1:0-2272 GCA_964616635.1 uncultured Rhodoplanes sp.
GATGGCGGAGAGGGAGGGATTCGAACCCCCGATACGGTTACCCGTATGCCGCATTTCGAGTGCGGTGCTTTCAACCGCTCAGCCACCTCTCCGTCGCTGGAAGCAGATATAGGCCGGGCTGAATGAATTTTCGACTGCCGGAGCGGGTGTTGTACACGACTCGGCGCCGCGCCGACAAGGCGCGGGCGTGCCCGAGGGTGCCCGAGGTTCGGGGCGACGCACGGCCGGCGCAGCCGGTCCGTAGGGGGGCAGGCGCAGCCGGTTTACCAGCGGCTCCCGCGCAATTCGCTGGTTCCTTGACAGGGCGTTGCCGGTTCCGCATAAACATACGTTGCGGCGCGGGCCCCTGCGGTCCGCGCGCTGCGTTTCGGCCGCCTGAACGGCGCGGACGAAGCGGATCCCGCAAAAATCCGGCAGAGCCTCGGCAACCACGCCTAAGCGCACGCCGACAACGAAACGGCTGACTGAAAGAAGCCGGTCCGGCATCAGGTGAACGGCGTCCGCGGGCGCGGGCGCTCACGCAAGCAGGCACAGGCCTGCGCGCTTCCAGATGTCTTGCGGACCGGGTCCGAACGCGGAGAAAAAGATGTTCGCAGTCATCAAGACGGGCGGCAAGCAGTACCGGGTCGCCACCGACGACCTCGTCGAGGTCGACCGGATCGACGGCGAAGCGGGCGCAAGCGTCACCTTCGCCGAGGTGCTGGCCATCGGCGGAGATAATCCCGTCGTCGGGACGCCGACCGTCGCCGGTGCGAGCGTCGCGGCCAAAGTGGTCGAGCAAGGGCGCAAGCCCAAGGTCATCGCCTTCAAGAAGCGTCGGCGCAAGAATTCGCGCCGCAAGCGCGGGCATCGCCAGGATTTCACGCTGGTGAAGATCACCGAGATTCTCACTGACGCGACCGCGAGCCGCGAGCCGGCGGCAAAGCACGAGGCCGAGACAGAAGCGGCGGCGGAATCACCCGTTCAACCCGCCGCGGAGGCGCCGGAAACGGGCGCTGCCGGCGCGTCCCCGGCTCCCGCCACGAGCCCGGACACCAGCGAAGAACCCGACGGTGGAGCAACCACTTAGCCCGTGGACGAAACAACCGAGGAGAAGTCGGCCTGAACTTGTCTCCTCCACGTTCCGGTGTTCTTTTGGTCACAAATTGAAACTACAACGCTAAGCGAAACGGAAGAGCCATGGCGCACAAGAAAGCAGGTGGATCATCGCGCAACGGCCGCGATTCACCCGGCCAACGTCTCGGTGTGAAAGTGTTCGGCGGCGAGGCTTGCTCAGCCGGTAACATTATCGCGCGCCAGCGCGGCACGAAGTGGCACCCCGGTGAAAATGTCGGAATTGGCCGGGATCATACCCTGTTTGCGTTGGTCGACGGTCACGTCGCGTTCCGCACGAAGGGCAAGGGCCGCACTTACGTCTCAGTGGTGCCGGCTGCGGAGGGCACGGCCGATTAGCGACGGCAGGATCATCGCGGTCCGCCGGCGCAGTGAACCGGCGGATCCGCAAGCGGGTTCGTGTAAGGGGGAGACCGGTCGGCGGCTCCCCCTTCACTTTGGAAGCACAAGGAGCCCCGCGATGAGTCTGCTCGGTCCCGGTGTCAACAGCCGCGGCGAAGCGACCCGTCCCGTCATCGAGACGGAGCGGCTGATTCTGCGGGTACCCAGCCTCGACGACGCGTCGATGGTCGCATGCCTCGTCAATGATCGCCGGATCGCCGAAAACACCACGCGCATTCCACATCCCTACCGGCCGGCCGATGCCGAGGACTGGATCACGCTCGCCAACGCCGACGCGCGCGACCAGACCCTGCTGATCACGTTGCGCGACGGCGGTTCCGTGATCGGAGCCTGCAGCCTGGAATGGCGCGGCGGACCGCATCCGGAGATCGGCTATTGGCTCGGCGTCCCCTATTGGGGTCACGGCTACGCGACCGAGGCGGTGCAAAGCCTGATCGACCAGGGCTTCAGTGATCTCGGCAATGACGCGGTCGAAGGCGGCGCCCGCCCGACCAACGCGGCCTCGCGCCGCGTCCTGGAAAAATGCGGGTTCCAGTGGACCGGCGTCGGGCTCTATCGCATCCGCGCCATCAATTCCTCGGCGCCGTTCGACCGCTTCCGCCTGGAGCGGCGCATCTGGGCTTCGCTCAAGCGTTGGGGGCAGACCACGACCCGGGTGCGAGTCGTTTCATAGCGCAACGCGCGTTGGTCAAAACCCGCCAGCCTCCGGTATCTTGCGCGCAGGCCGCTTAGAGCATTTTCTCAGCGAAGCCTGCCC
>CAZTTL010000451.1:0-2261 GCA_964616635.1 uncultured Rhodoplanes sp.
GCCGTCCGACCTCCCCCACAAGGGGGGAGGTGACGAAGAGAGGGCTGGCGAGGCTTCTCCTGAAACCGCCGCCCTCGGGACCACGGCGGACGACGATGGCGGGGCGGTATGAACCGCTTTGCCGAGCTGCTCGACCGCCTCACCTATGAGCATGGCCGCAATGCCAAGCTGCGGCTGATGACGGCGTACTTCCGCACCACGCCTGATCCCGAGCGCGGATTTGCGCTGGCTGCGCTCACCGGCGCGCTGTCGTTCCCGCACGCCAAGCCCAATTTGATCCGCACGCTGATCATGGAGCGCGCCGATCCGGCATTGTTCGCGCTGTCCTATGACTATGTCGGCGACCTCTCCGAAACCGTCGCGCTGATGTGGCCGGCCTGCGCGATATCACTCTCAGCTCCCTCTCCCCACCGGGAAGAGGTGGTTGCATCTTCTGCTCTCTCCTCGACTTGGATCGAGCCTGCGCACGCGGATCATGCGCTTGAGCGAATATTGTCTGCTCCCTGCCCACCGTATTCCGGGCGAGCCCGGGATACGGATCATCGTGCGCAAGTCGGGCAGGCCCGACTTGCGATGGGGGAGGGTCGGGGAGGGGGGTATTCTTCCGATCAGGATGGAAGCAAGACACCCCCCTCCCGGACGGCTTCGCCGTCCGACCTCCCCCACAAGGGGGGAGGGAGCGAAAATAAGCTAATCGATAGAACAAGCCATGCGAGACAGCGTGCTCGCACGCCCTCCCTCACCGCGGTCGTCACCACGCTGGCGACGCTCGGAAAAACCGAGCTGCCGGGGCAGCTCGCGCGCTGGCTCGACGCGCTCGACGAGGCCGGCCGCTGGGCACTGCTCAAGCTCGTGACCGGTTCGATGCGGATCGGCGTGTCGGCGCGGCTCGCCAAGACGGCGGTGGCGGCGCTCGGCGGCAAAGACCCCGACGAGATCGAAATTCTGTGGCCCGCGCTCACGCCGCCCTACCTCGATCTGTTCGCCTGGGTCGAGGGCCGGACGGAAAAGCCGCTGACCGACGATCCGGCGCCGTTCCGCCCGCCGATGCTGTCGCACCCGATCGACGCCGCGGACTTCGCCAAGCTCGATCCAGCACAATTTTCCGCCGAATGGAAATGGGACGGCATTCGCGTGCAGGCGGTCGCCGGCCGGCGCGCCGACGGCCACCGCATCGCGCGGCTCTATTCGCGCACCGGCGAGGATATTTCCGGCGCGTTTCCCGACCTGGTCGATGCGCTCACGCTCGACGGCGCGCTCGACGGCGAGCTGCTGATCATGCGTGACGGTCGGGTGCAGTCGTTCGCAGTGCTGCAGCAGCGGCTGAACCGCAAGAAAGTGACCCCGCAACTGATGGCGGATTTTCCCGCGCACCTGCGGGCCTATGATCTCTTGGTCGACGGCAGCGAAGATTTGCGTGACGCGCCGTTCGAACAGCGGCGGGCACGATTGGAGCACTTCCTCGCCCGTCTCAATTCGCCGCGCATTGACCGGTCGCCCACTATTCCCTTCGTCGACTGGGAGGATTTGGCGCGCGCCCGCGCGATGCCGGCGGAGGCCGGGGCCGGGATCGACGCTGAGGCGGTCGAAGGCGTGATGATCAAGCAGCGCGCCTCGCCCTATCTGCCGGGGCGGCCGAAAGGTTTGTGGTGGAAGTGGAAGCGCGATCCCTTCGTGGTCGATGCGGTGCTGATGTATGCGCAGCGCGGCCACGGCAAACGCTCCTCGTTCTACTCGGACTACACCTTCGGCCTGTGGACCGGACCGAATGGCGATGAGCTCGCGCCGGTCGGCAAGGCCTATTTCGGCTTCACCGATGCCGAGCTCGCCGAGATCGACCGGTTCGTGCGGCGGAATACGGTGAACCGCTTCGGCCCCGTGCGCGAGGTGGTGCACGAGCGCGACCACGGCCTCGTCTTCGAGGTCGCCTTCGAGGGCTTGCAGCGCTCGACCCGCCACCGCTCCGGCATCGCCATGCGCTTTCCCCGCATCAGCCGGCTGCGCTTCGACAAGCCGCCGCGCGATGCCGACCGGCTGGAGACGCTGCTGCATATGCTGGAGGCGGCGGAGAAAACGCCGTCATCCGGCGGCCGCGTCATTGCGCCGGCCTTGGCGCGCACCGGGCGGCGCAAAGGCGGGTGAGCGCTGCCGGCGATCCTGGTATAAACGAGACGATTTCCGGCTGATGACGTTGAGCCGACTTTCGTTACCTCTCCCCTTGAGGGGGAGGTCGGCGAGCGAAGCGAGCCGGGAGGGGGGTA
>CAZTTL010000452.1:0-2232 GCA_964616635.1 uncultured Rhodoplanes sp.
CATCAGCGGAATGCCGGAATTGTTGCCGGCGGAATAGGTCATGGTCTTGGTGGTGATCGCCCACAGCGGATAATCGTCCGGCCTGCCGCCCATCTGTTCGACGGCATGGGTCCAGCGTCCGGGCACGTCGTGCCAAGCCGGCAGCGGCTGATATTCGCTGAGTTGGTCGTCCCACCAGTGCACGCCGTGCTCATGCAGACGGCGGCGCAGCTCCTCGCCGACGCGCATCAGCCGTTCCTGATAGGGCAGCTCGAACCGCAGCCCCTGGGCGACGAAGCTCGGATAAAGATACCAGTTCGAATGCTTGAACGGGACGACGAACAGGCCGTGCTCCTTGAGCCAGGCGAGGTCCTTGATATCCTTGCCGTCGGTGAGTTCGGCGGTGCTCGCCTTGCAGATCGCGTCCCAGATGGTGTCGACATCGTGCGGCTGATCGACTGCCAGCGTGAAATCCCATTTCTCGGTCTTGTGCCGGCCGCCGAACATGCCGCGATTGATCGCGGCATTGTAGCGTTCGAGCAGCCCTAAGCGCTGCACCAGCTCGGTCGCGATCGCGGTGAAATCGCGTGCCTCGCCGAGTGGCTCAACCGCAGCCTGACGCACCACGACGCCCTTGTGCTCCCAAAACTGCTCGATGAACTTGGTGCCGCCGATCGGAATGACCTGAGTGCTTTCGAGATCGGTCGCATCCGGCAGCAGGATATCGGCCATGTGATTGGTTTCATCGAGCGTATAGGCGAAGGCCACGATGAACGGCATCTGCGCCATCGTCGCCGAGAGCCGGTCGGCGTGCCAGAACGAGACGCTGGGATTGGTGCGATAGGCGAACCACAGTTCGGGCACGCTCGGCTTCGGCCAATTGGGTGGTGAATCCTCCATGAACATCCAGGACAGATGCGCCGGCCCAAGCGCCTGGCTCCACGCGGTGTTGCCGACGATCGGCACCAGCGTGCGATGGGCGTTGCGTCCTGACGGCTTCGCCAGCCAGTTCTTGCGGTCGGTCGGGTTGAGCGAGGAGGCCATGAAGCCGTCCTCGCCGGGAACGACGCTGACCAGCCGGTTCTCCTGCCCGCGGTTGAGCCGCACCGTGGTGCCGAGCGTGCCGCCGGGGACTTCGAGCGCGCCGACCAGCGTCGCCAACACCGTGCGCGACCAGCAGCACTCGAAAGCGCCCCAGCCATTGTTCACGGTCTTGCCGAGCGTGACCGCGACCGGACGGAAGGGCAGCGTCTGGCCGTCGATCTCGATCGTCTCGCCGATGCAAGCGTTGTCGACATATTCATGCGCCACCCGGCGAATGGTCTTCGCCGCCACTTCGCAGATGGTCGACGCCCATTCGGGCGTGTACGGGCGCATCGCTTCCGTGAGGGCGACAAAGGCGGGCGAAGCGTCGACATTGCGATGTTCCCTGACCTCGCCGTCGGCGAGATGCGTGACCGCCTCGGCCACCCTAAAGCGGCCCGCCAGCGCCGGTGCGGCGCCTGCGGTATCGAATGCGACCGTCTGCCCACGCTTGTCGTCGAAGATCAGCGGCTTGCCGGTAGCCTGGTCGCGCAGGTAATAGCCGTCCGGACCGACCAGATAAGGCGAGGACGTGCGGTCGCGCAGAAAGCCGATGTCGAGCGCCGTGCGCGGCACCTCATGCAGCAGCACGTGGATCATCGCCAGCATGAACGCCGCGTCGGTCTTCGGCTTGATCGGCACCCATTCTGCCGAGCAGGCGCCGGTGGCAGACAGATGCGGCTCGATATGGATGCGCTTGATCCCGCGGATGCGCGCATCGGCATGCCGGCGGACCGCGCAGACGCCGCCGCTCACCTCGACATTGGCGCCGAAGGAGACGATCAGTCGCGTCAACGGCGTGTCGGCGCTCACCGTGAAGGCCCGGTGCCAATACTCGCCATAGAGGTGTTCGGAATGGGTGCACTTGACGCCCTGCCCGGACCCGAAGCTGAAGTCGATCGGTCCCCAGGCGGCAAGAAAAGCGGGAAAGGTCCCCATATAGCTGCGCGGCGTCCCGCCATTGCCGAAGGTCGCGGCGACGCGCGGCAGCCCGGCCTCATCGATCAGCCCGCGGCTGCGGATGTCATTGAGCTTGCCGGCGATCGCGTCGAACGCCTCGTCCCACGAAATCCGCACGAAGCCGGGATCCTCGTCCCTGCCCTTCTTCGGATTGGTGCGCTTCATCGGATAGAGGACGCGGTGCGGATTGTAGGTCTTCTGCACCAGCCC
>CAZTTL010000453.1:0-2195 GCA_964616635.1 uncultured Rhodoplanes sp.
CCCGCATAAATCTGCGGGACAGGCGGATCATCGCGCCGGCCATCAGGGCCGGCGCCTTTTTGCTGCTCGTTATCTTTCAATTCATCAAGGAATTTGCCGAGCTTGCTTTGCACATCGATACGGCGAAGGCGTCCGCGGTCACCCTCGGCGTGCTGGCGCTGATCGATCTCGCCTTTCTTGCCAATCTGGTGCTGATCGTGATCCTGTCGGGCTTCGAAAATTTCGTCTCGCGGATCGAGGCGCACAGTGATGACCGCCCGGAGTGGATGAACAAGGTCGATTTCGGCAACCTCAAGCAGAGACTGATGGTGTCGATCGTGGCGATCAGCGCCATCGAGGTGCTCAAGTCATTGATGAATATCGACAAGATCGACGACCGCCGGCTCGCTTGGACCGTCGGCATCCATTTCTTGTTCCTCATCTCGATGCTGGTCGTCGCTTTGTCCGACCGCTTTGGCGCCCTCTCACCCGGCCCGCATCTTGTTGGACGCAGCCAAGCCTGCGCAGGCTGCTTAAACTTGCCTGCGATACTCGCCGACCTCTCCCCCCTGGGGAGGGGTAAAGTCAAAGTCATGATTGCCCCCCGCATCCGCCGCCTGTCGCTCGCCAATTTCCGCAGCTATCGCGCGGCAAGCTTGTCGCTCGAGCATAACCTTGTTGCGCTGAGCGGGCCGAACGGCGCCGGCAAAACCAATCTGCTCGAAGCGCTGTCGTTTCTCGCGCCCGGCCGCGGCCTGCGCCGTGCCACGCTCGACGAGGTCGCCTTCAACGAAAGCGACGGCTCATGGGCGGTCGCGGCCGAAGTTGACGGCGCGCTGGGCTTGGCAACGCTCGGCACCGGGATCACCGCGCCAGCGGGCGAGGATGCGGTGCTGACCCGCCAAAACCGCATCGACCGCGAGCCGGTCGGCTCGGCTGCCGCGTTCGCCGATCATCTGCGTATCGTCTGGCTGGTGCCGGCGATGGACGGGCTGTTTCTCGGCCCCGCCTCCGAGCGTCGCCGCTTTCTCGACCGTCTCGTGCTCGCGGTGCATCCTGATCACGGCACCCGCGTGTCGGCACTCGAACGCGCGCTGCGCTCGCGCAACCGGTTGCTGGAAAATCCCTCCCCCGATCCGCACTGGCTCGACGCCACCGAGCACGAGACCGCCGAGCTTGCCGTCGCCGTTGCCGCCGCGCGCGCCGAGACCGTGCAGCGTCTCGCCACCGCAACGCTGGCACGCCGCAACAGCTTCCCCTCCGCCGATCTCGCCCTCGATGGCTGGATGGAGACGATGGTGCTGGCCGAGCCGGCGATTGCGGTCGAGGACCGCTATCGCGCGGTGCTACGCGACAATCGCGGGCGCGATGCCGCCGCCGGGCGCACGCTCGATGGGCCGCATCTCACCGATCTTGCCGTGCGCTATGCGGCGAAGAACATCCCGGCGCGCGACGCCTCGACCGGGGAGCAGAAGGCGCTGCTGATCACGCTCGTGCTTGCCCATGCCGGCCTCGTTGCCAAGATGACCGGGATCGCGCCGATCATGCTGCTCGACGAGGTTTTGGCCCACCTCGACCCGCAGCGCCGCGGCGCCCTGTTCGAGGCGCTCGCAACGCTCGGCGCCCAGGTCTGGATGACCGCCGCCGACCCCGCACTGTTCGCGGACCTGCCGGGTCCCGCCGACCGCTTCGCGATCGCGCCCGGGCGCGTGATGCGAGACGCATGAGTTATCGGGAGGCGCGCTGCGCCGCGCGACACACTTGTGCGCCGCAACAAAGCGCCGAAAGACCAGGGTCGTAAAGCAGCCGCGAACACACCGCGGAAACTCTTGAATTTTCGTTACAGCACAACCATTTAACAGACGACACTTTGCTCTGTACGGCACCCCCGTTTCGTGCCACATCCTTGATCTCGATGGGTCAACCGACCGCTCCGATTCGCAAGCCCTGTATGGCCGAAGCACTCCCTGAAAAGTTCCCCTCCGACGGCTCCGATTACGGCGCCGAGTCGATCAAGGTCCTCAAGGGCCTCGATGCCGTGCGCAAACGGCCCGGCATGTATATCGGCGACACCGATGACGGCTCCGGCCTCCACCACATGGTGTACGAGGTCGTCGACAATGCGATCGACGAAGCACTCGCCGGCTACGCCAAGGCAGTGACCGTCACCCTCAATCCGGACGGCTCCTGCACCGTGCGCGATGATGGCCGCGGCG
>CAZTTL010000454.1:0-2185 GCA_964616635.1 uncultured Rhodoplanes sp.
GCGAGGAAGACGACGTGCGCTGGGTCTATCTCGACATCGGCAAGTTCGGCGGCCTCGCCGAGACGATGGACGAGGCGATCCGCTATCCGATCCGGACGCCGCGCGACGGCGACAAGGCCGGTCCCTGCGTGCTGGCGGGCCCGACCTGCGATTCCGTCGACGTGATGTACGAGAAGCACCCCTGTGATCTGCCGATCAGCCTGGAGATCGGCGACAAGGTGCTGATCGAGGGCACCGGCGCCTATACGTCGACCTACTCGGCGGTCGCATTCAACGGCTTCCCGCCGCTGCGGACGTATCACATCTGAGCCTCATTTCCTCTCCGCTCGCGTGAGCGTCGGGATGGCATGCCGATACGCGTGCCAGCCCGGTGAGGATGCGTCTGCGCGACTTTCATCCGCCGCCGCCTTCCCCGTCAGGGGAGGACCTGAATCTGAGCCGAAGCTTTGGGACCTGTTCACCTGCGCTTCAGGTTCACTGTGCTGTCTTCCCATCGGGGGAGAAAATATTCATGGTCACGATCCGCCACGAGCGGCCCGCGGACGCAACCGCGCGCGAGGTTTTGCTCGCTCTCAGTTTTGGCGCCTGCCGCTTCACCAAGACCTCTGAGCGCTTGCGCGAGGGGCGGCGGCCGGCCGAAGGCCTGTCACTGGTCGCAACCCATTGCGGCCGCGTCATTGGCACGGTGCGGCTATGGCATGTGGCGATCAAGGAACGCCCGGCGCTGCTGCTGGGGCCGCTCGCCGTGCATCCCGCTTGGCGCAACTGCGGAGCCGGCGCAGCTTTGATGCAGCACGTGCTGGCGCAAGCGGACCATCGCGGCCATGCCGCAGTGCTGCTGGTCGGCGATGCGCCCTACTATGCGCGTTTCGGCTTTTCTACGGACAAGACCGGCGGGCTGCTGCTGCCCGGTCCCTACGAGCGCGACCGCCTGCTGGCCTGCGAGCTCAAGCCCGGCGCACTGAAGGGCGCGCATGGCATGGTCGTCGCCACCGGCTTGCCGATCGCACCGTTCTCTCGCCGCATGCGCACGCCGGCTTCGGCACCCAGCATTCGATTGCCGTACGCGGCTTGATTTCACCCGCCGTTTGTCGTTCACGAGAGGCACTTTGCGTGCTCTTGCGTGCGACTGCGAATGCGTGGGCATCGCGCCTCCAGCCGTGCGGCAATCGAACCGCATCATCCCTCGGTTTTCTGGTTTTCTTGGAGCCATTCCAAAATGACAAGCTGGCCCGTACACGCGCGGATTGACGGCCCTATTGTGATGATCGGGTTCGGCTCGATCGGCAAAGGCACGCTGCCGCTGATCGAGCGGCACTTTGCGTTCGACAAGTCGCGCCTCGTGGTGATCGATCCTGTCGACACCGACCGCCACCTGCTCGACGAGCGCGGCATCCGCTTCATTCATCAGCCGGTGACGCAGGACCGCTATCGTCACCTGCTCACGCCGCTGCTGACCGACGGGCCGGGGCGCGGCTTCTGCGTCAATCTGTCAGTCGATACGTCGTCGGTCGCCATCATGGAGCTGTGCCGCGAGCTCGGCGTGTTCTACATCGACACCGTGACCGAGCCGTGGCCCGGCCTCTATTTCGACACCACGCTCACGCCGGCCGCGCGCTCGAACGACGCGCTGCGCGAGACCTTGCTGGAGGCGCGCCGGCGCAAGCCGGACGGCATCACCGCGGTGTCGTGCTGCGGTGCCAATCCAGGCATGGTGTCATGGTTCGTCAAGCAGGCAATGCTCAACGTCGCGCGCGATGTCGGGCTCGACCATGACGAGCCGAAGACCCGCGAGGACTGGGGGCGGCTCGCGATGCGGCTCGGCGTCAAGGGCATCCACATCGCCGAACGCGACACCCAGCGCGCCAAGCAGCCAAAACCGCAGAACGTGTTCGTCAACACCTGGTCGGTCGAGGGCTTCCTCTCGGAAGGCGTGCAGCCGGCCGAGCTCGGCTGGGGCACGCACGAGACGTGGATGCCGCAAAACGGCCGCCGCCATGCCGGCGGCTGCGGCGCCGCGATCTATCTGCTGCAGCCCGGCGCCAATACCCGCGTGCGTTCCTGGACCCCGACGGCGCGGTCGCAATACGGCTTCCTCGTCACCCACAACGAGTCGATCTCGATCGCCGACTACTTCACGCTGACGGAGGGCGACACGGTCGTCTACCGGCCGACCTGCCACTAC
>CAZTTL010000455.1:0-2171 GCA_964616635.1 uncultured Rhodoplanes sp.
GATGACGTATCCGATTCGTATTCTCGGCATCGACCCGGGCCTCCGCCGCACCGGCTGGGGGGTGATCGACGTCTTGGGGAGCCGCCTCATCTTTGTCGGCTGCGGAACGGTCGCGACCGCCGAACATGAGGCGATGGCGGCGCGGCTTACCGCGATCCATGCCGGGCTCAGCCAAGTGGTCGAGACCTACCGACCGGCGGAATCCGCGGTCGAAGCGACCTTCGTCAACAAGGATGCGGCGGCAACCCTCAAGCTCGGCCAGGCGCGCGGGGTGGCGCTGCTGGTGCCGGCGCAGGCCGGCCTCTCGGTCGCCGAATACGCGCCCAATGTCGTGAAGAAGACGATCGTCGGCGCCGGCCACGGCGAGAAGGCGCAGATCCGCATGATGATCAGCGTGCTGCTGCCGAAGGCCGACCCGCAAAGCGCGGACGCCGCCGATGCGCTTGCCATCGCCATCACCCACGCCCATCATCGCAATTCGGTGGTGCTGCGAGTTAGCGCCGGAGCGTGAGCTGCGCAGGGCGCCATGCGGCTGCGCGTTCCGCTATGGGGAGTCGAGAGAAGGACGCTTCCACAAGCGTCGCGAAATCTACAAACAGTCCCTATGTAAGAGGGCGATTGACCGGGATTTGATGAGGAGGATGACATGGCCACGGACTGGGCTGCGGACGTGAAGAAGTACGTGCCGGAGGCGGATGCGCAGGCGATTGCCGGGATCATCAAATATTGTGGAATCGCTCTGCAAAGCAAAGACGCATCGCTCGTTTCATTTACCGACAAAGCCGAGGTCGCCCGGGTGCGCGACAATTTTCTGAAGAAGAAGCTGGGCCTCACCAACCCGGATGAGGAATTGGACAAAGCGATCGCCGCGGTCGGGGACAAGATGAAGGCTGATCGCACCAGGAATCGGGTCACCGTCTATTACTTGCTGGCGGACCATTTCGGCAAACTGTCGCTGTTTTCGTGAGGGCGCTCCAGGCAATTGAACCGACCCCATAGGTTGCCGACGCGGCTATCATCGTTACGGTCAATCCAGCTCGTTTGCTAATAGATCTCCAGGCAAGCTGCTTCCGCGTGCTCTTCGAAGGCGGCGATTGCCTCAGCAAAGCACCGCGGGGTTTCTTCTACCACGGCGGTCGGCTGATTGCCGGTCCGCAACCATACGACCTTGGGAGGCGGGCCGTCGAGCGCGGCAAGCTCGGCGAAATCGGAATCAAGCGAGACAAGGATGAAGCCGTTCGTCTTCGCAGAGGCCCAGACGGTTTGGTCGTCGGCGTCAGCCAATCCGCGCAGTCGGACATGGTCGGAACCAGGGAACAGATCGGCAAGCAGCCAACAAAGCTTGAAACTGAGATTCTGATCGAACAGCAGCTTCATTCCGCTGCAGTGACCGTGCGCCGCTCGCGATCCGCCGCGTAGGCGAGCGCGGCGCGGATGTCGTTCTCTGTCAGCTCAGGGTAATCGGCCAGTATTTCGCCATGCGACATTCCAGCCGCTAGCCACCCTAAGATGTCGGCGACGGTGATCCGCATGCCGCGAATGCAGGGCCGGCCGCCACGCTTGCCAGGCTCGATCGTGACGATGTCGCGGTAGTCGGTCGTCATCGCATATACTTCTGCAGTCCGTAGGATGGGTTGAGCGCCCGCGAAACCCATCGCATTACCGCTTCGTTAAGGAGGATGGGTCTCACTCCGCTCGACCCATCCTACGCGCTCGAAGTCGTGCACACCTTCGCTGCCGTCGCTGAAGCGCACCCGCAGCCGAAAGCCGCCCAGCTTTTCGAGATGCGTTATTTTAGTCAGCATCAAGACCTGCAATTCTCTCCGGCTGTTCGCCTGCCCGAGCGCGGCGCATACGTGACCTTCCTTACCCACGTTAACATTTGTTGAACCCTTAGAGCCTATCGCCGAACTCTTTAAAAGCAACCGCAATAACGGTGTCGAGCCAACGAGCGAACGCATCGCCAATTTCCTGCTCGGCAGTCTTATATGTGAAGACGAACGGCTCAACAGAGCAAATAAAAAAATCTCGCGAGACATGGTCCCAATCGTCCGAGTCCTCAAAGGACTCTAATTTCGCAAACGATGTTGCTTCCATAATACCGGAAAGCTCGCGTCCGACATGATGAAAAGAGGTTACAAAAACAAGGCGTTCTTCACCCACACGAATTG
>CAZTTL010000456.1:0-2164 GCA_964616635.1 uncultured Rhodoplanes sp.
CCCTCCACCGCCCTTCGGGCGGTCCCCCTCCCCCGCACATCGTGCGGGGGAGGATATGTTCGCACTCGGAAAGGGGGCGAGAATAACCGTCCCCTGATCCGAGTCGCATCGGATCACGATCCCGGCTTATGCCCGCAGGGAGAGAGAATGCAAAGTGCTATTTGCGAGACCATAGCGCCTTGCGGCGTTGCCGATCAATTCTTCTTCGGATCGGTGGCAGCGGGTTTGTTGGCGGGCGCCGCAGCGGGCTTGTCCGAGGGGGCGGCCCCCGGCTTGCTGGACGGCGCCGGCTTGTCGAGCCGCTCGATCTTTGCTTGCTGGCGCAGCTTGTTCAGCAGCTCGACCTGGGCCTTGCGGGTGACGAAGGTCTCGATTTGGTCTTTGACCGCGTCGAATTCGGGCGGCTTGCGCTTGCGCTTGTCCTCGACCTTGATGATGTGCCAGCCGAACGCCGTCTTGACCGGGCCGGAGACCTGGCCTTTCTCCATGGAAAAGGCCTTTTCGGAGAATTCCGGCACCATCTGGTCCTTGGTGAAATAGCCGAGATCGCCGCCGTCCTGCTTGCCGGGCGGGTCCTCGGTCAGTTCCTTGGCGACGGCAGCAAAGTCTTCGCCCTTCTTGATCCGTGCGAGGGCTGCCTTGGCCTTGTCCTCGGCCGCCTTGCTGGCCTTCTCATCTTTGGCGTCGGGGACGCGGAACAGGATATGGCGGGCGTGAACCTCCTGTTCGTCGGAGATCTGCTTCACCGCCTCGTCATAGACGCTGCGCATCGCCTCCGGCGTAAGCGCGGTCTTGCCGATGTCGCCCAGCAAGGCTTCCATCAGGGCCTTCTCGCGCATGAAGGCGAGGCGGCGCTTGAATTCGGGCTCGTCCTGGACTTTCTGCGCCTCGGCTTGCTGGGACAACAACGCCATGTCGGTCAGGTAATTGATCAGCCATTCGCGCTTGGCTTCGGGGGTGGCGGCAGGGATATTCGGCCCGACATCCTCCTCCGCGAGCGCGAGATCGCTCTGGTGGATCTCGGCGCCGTTGACCTTGGCGACCACCGGATCGCTCGCGGGCGGCGGGGGGGTCTGCGCCGGCGCCGGGCCGGCGGCGGCGAGGATGGCGACCGCGAGCAGGGCACCGAGGCCGGTGCGCAGCCTCGGTATCGAGCGGATACTCTGAAGAAGCGTGAGGAGAGGCGGCGTGGTCATCGCGGGTCCTTAGAGAAGAGGGTCTTGCCTGACGGAGCTTGAAATTCAAGAGGATCGCTTGTCGCCCCGCCCTTGGCAACGGCTGCTGCGTATTCGGCAAGCACGGCATGATTGCGGCAATTCCCGGCCGGCCTGGCTCCGGCCGGGCGGTGAAGCGGCGATTGACAAGGCATTGACCCCCCCCTATCTCTCGGCGGGTCGCCGGTGCAGCCGTAGGACACCGGCCTTTCGCCTCTTGCCCCGAAAAAGCGCGACTTGACCGGGATGTATCGGGACGAAACGCCGGTCGCCCGCGCGCCTTGCTGGCCATGCAATCCGCTCCGCGGGAGAAGGAAAGGACCCCGGCATGTTCGGCGCTGTCGCCCGCAAATTATTCGGCTCCGCCAATGATCGGCGCATTCGCTCCTATCACGCCCGCGTCGATGCCATCAACGCGATCGAGCCGGAAATCGAAAAGCTCTCGGACGAGGAATTACGCGCGCGCACCGCGGCCTTCCGCAAGGAGGTCGAAGAGGGCAAGAGCCTTGACGATCTCCTGGTGCCCGCCTTCGCCACGGTGCGCGAAGCCGCCAAACGCACGCTCGGCCAGCGCCACTTCAATGTCCAGCTGATCGGCGGCATGGTGTTGCACGAGGGGCGCATCGCCGAGATGCGAACCGGCGAAGGCAAGACGCTGGTGGCGACGCTGCCAGTCTATCTCAATGCGCTCGCCAGAGGCGGCGTGCACGTCGTCACGGTCAACGACTATCTCGCCAAGCGCGACTCCGAATGGATGGGCGAGATCTACAAATTCCTCGGTCTCACCGTTGGCGTCATCGTTCACGGGCTCGACGACGAGCAGCGCAAGATTCAATACGATTGCGACGTGACCTATGGCACCAACAACGAGCTCGGCTTCGACTATCTGCGCGATAACATGAAGTACCGGCTGGAGGACATGGTCCAGCGCGGGCACGTTTATGCGATAG
>CAZTTL010000457.1:0-2153 GCA_964616635.1 uncultured Rhodoplanes sp.
GGCTTGCTTAGCAATTCGTATCTGCGTATGAGAACGTAAGAGGAACAGCGGTGGCCGGCAACCGGCGCGATTGCTTGGCTGCTGTCTGGCTGCTTGGCGCCGGCGTGCTGCCGTCCTTGTAAGACGCGGTGTGGCCGCGCCGGCTGAGTCGCGCGAACTGACCGGAGCCGCAGGGACGGGCGGCATCACGGCGTTGGACAAGGCGCTTTCGCCTCTTGTGCGCGCTGCCGCGCGGTGTTTGGGTGCAAGTAAGAACGAGGCGGCGCGCGGGCTGCGGCTGCTCAGAGGAGATCGACGATGGCGGGTTCGGTCAACAAGGTGATTCTCATCGGCAATCTCGGTGCCGACCCGGAAATCCGCCGGACGCAGGACGGCCGCGCGATCGCCAATCTGCGGCTTGCGACCTCGGAGACCTGGCGCGACAAAGGAACCGGAGAGCGCCGCGAAAAGACCGAATGGCACCGTGTCGTCATCTTCAACGACAATCTGTGCCGGATTGCCGAGCAGTATCTCAAGAAGGGATCGAAGGTTTACATCGAGGGCCAGCTCCAGACCCGGAAATGGACCGACCAGCAGGGCGTGGAGCGCTACACGACCGAGGTCGTGCTGCAGAATTTCCGCGGCGAGCTCACCTTGCTCGACCGTGCCGGCGCCGGCGGCGGCGGCGACAACCATGCTCAGGGCGGTGACGATTTCGGCTCGCCCGGACCGACCGCGGGTCGCGAGCGTCAGCCGGCGATGGCGTCGTCCTCGCGCCGTGACGACCTCAATGACGACATTCCGTTCTAGCGGCGCGGCGGTCTGACCATAGGCATCGCTTTGCGATGCACACGCCCCGATGCACACACTTGCGACCTCGCTCCTGCACGGCTTGAAAGCGCACGGCGCCCGCGAGCTGTTCGGCATTCCCGGTGACTTCGTCCTCGCTTTCTTCAAGGTGATCGAGGAGTCACAGGTTCTGCCCTGCTTCACCTTGAGCCACGAGCCGGCGGTGGGGTTCGCCGCCGATGCCGCTGCGCGGTATCACTCGGGGCTCGGGGTTGCCGTGGTCACCTATGGCGCCGGTGCATTCAATATCGTGAATGCGATTGCCGGCGCCTATGCCGAGCGTTCGCCGGTGGTGGTGATTTCCGGCGCACCGGGAGCCGGCGAGCGCGCCAGCGGATTCCTCGTCCACCATCAGGCGCGCAGCGTCGATACCCAGCTTGCCGTGTTCCGGGAGATCACCTGCGATCAGGCTATCCTCACCGACGCCGCGACGGCGCCGCAGGAGATCGCCAGGGTGCTGCGCAGCGCGCGCGAGCGCTCGCTGCCGGTCTATTTCGAGCTGCCGCGCGACATGGTGGATGTGCCCGCCGCGCCCGTGCCGATGCTGGCGCGCCGCAATGCCGATCCGGACGCGCTCGCTGAATGTGCCGACGAGATCATCGCCAAGCTGCGCGGGGCGCATAAGCCTGCACTCGTGATCGACGTCGAGATTCGTCGTTACGGGATCGAGACCAAAGTCGAGATGCTGGCCCGCAAGCTCGGCCTGCCGGTGGTGACGACCTTCATGGGCCGCGGCCTGCTCGGCAGTGCGCCCGACGTCGTGCGCGGCACCTATCTCGGCAGTGCCGGTGATCCCGCAGTGACCCGGCTCGTCGAGGAGGCCGATGCGCTTCTGCTGCTCGGCGTCATCGTCTGCGACACCAATTTCGCCCTGTCGGAGAAGAGCTTCGACTGGCGCCACACAGTGCTCGCGATCGACCGCACCGTGCGCGTCGGCCATCATCTCTACCAAGAGATTCCGATCGAGGATCTGGTCGATGCGCTGATTGCGCGCGCCGGCGACCATCTGGCGGTTCAGTCCGGCGCGGCGAGACCCATCCTCTACCCGCGCGGGCTCGTTGCTGACGCGCAGCCGATCGCACCCACCGACATCGCGATGGCGATCAACGACCTGTTCGACCGCCACGGGCGCATGCCGATGACCGCCGATGTCGGCGATTGCCTGTTCACCGCGATGGAGATCGACAACACTGCGCTGGCGGCGCCCGGCTATTATGCCGGGATGGGTTTCGGCGTGCCGGGAGGCATCGGCGTTGCCGCGGCGACCGGCGAGCGGCCGCTGATCCTGGTCGGCGACGGCGCCTTTCAGATGACCGGCTGGGAAC
>CAZTTL010000458.1:0-2128 GCA_964616635.1 uncultured Rhodoplanes sp.
CTAGTAATGCCCGATCAAGAACGGTAACCGGCCGTGGGCGAACGTGCCGAGGAAATGTCAGCGGCAATGCCAAAGCGACCACGGGGATGCCGCACGATCTCTGATGCCCGCAGCGCTGAACTTCTCGTCGTCGGTCTAGACTAAAGCCGGGAGGATCCGGTCTTGAGGCGCGGGCGCATCAGCATCGGTCCGTAGACCGCGCAGAAGCCCCAGAAGGCTGCGACCCAGGCAATGCCTGCCGTCCACAGCAAAGGCAGGCTCGCGGCCGGCATAAGCGCGGCCAGGATGCGCAGCACGGCAGAGGCGATGATCGCGGCATAGAGCAGTTGCGTCGAGAACGGCGCTTCGAGCGCGCGGCCGGCGTGGCCACGGCTCGCCCGTGTCATCACCGCGAGCGTCATCGTTCCGATGGCACCAACCGACCACGCATGAAAGCCTGCGGTCGGCGCGATGCTTGGGCTCAACGCTGCCGCACCGGTTAGCAGAAAGCCCACCGGAACGAAGGCATAAGCGATGTGCAGGATCAATACGAGCGGGTCGCGGCCGGCGCGGTCGCCGGCCCAGCGGGCGAGGCGCACCGCGTGCACCAGGCCGACCGCGATCAACAAAATCCCGGTGACGCCCGCGTCGGGAAAAAGTGTCCAGGCGGCGAGCGCGATCGTGCCGCCTGCGATCGACAAGGCGTCGAAACGATCAAACGGGGCCGGCAAGCGTCCGGGATTTTCCCGCACCAGCCAGTTGCGGGTGAAGCTTGGAATGATGCGGCCACCAATCAGCATCACCAGCAGCAGGATGGCGGAGAAAGCAAACCGCCGCGAATAGGCGGCGTCGCCGCGCCAATGTGCTTCGACGTGATAGCCGACATTGGCAAGGGCGAAGGCGGCTACGATGGCGAGCACCCGCAGATTTCGCCAGTTCTTGCCGGCGACGATCTCGCGGCCGGCCGCGGCAAGAACGACGAACAGAAAAACAAGATCGACCAGCGTCGCCGGCACCCAGCCGATGATTCCCGAGCAGGCGACCGCAATCCGGCCCGCGATCCAAAGCGCGAAGAGCACCATCAACGGAAGTCCGTTCAAGGGCAATCGGCCAGTCCAGTTTGGGATCGCGGTCAACAGAAACCCGGTCACGATCGCCGCGAGATAACCGTAGAGCATTTCGTGCCCATGCCAGTCGATCGGCGCGAGACTGGTGGGAAGTGCGAGTCGCCCCTCGAACATCGGCAACCACAAGAGCAGTGCAGCACCGGCGTAGAAAGCGCCGAACAGAAAGAACGGGCGAAAGCCATAGCTGAAAAGCGCGGGTCCGTTAAACGGGCGCAGTCGCGGAATCGGCACGATCACTTTCCTTCCAGACACAACGGTTAGATTGCGCCAAAGATTGCTGCGTGGACATTCTTCAAGTCCACTTGCGCAGCTGAGCTTGGCGCGAA
This sequence comes from uncultured Rhodoplanes sp., assembly GCA_964616635.1. Taxonomy (GTDB): domain Bacteria; phylum Pseudomonadota; class Alphaproteobacteria; order Rhizobiales; family Xanthobacteraceae; genus Rhodoplanes. The sequence continues at coordinate 1,433 of CAZTTL010000458.1, forward strand.
TTTTGGCAGAAGGAGTCCAGCGGTCCTTGCAATTTGTCCAAGCTTCTCATCGCCACGAGAAAGCTCTTCCCCCGCCGCTCGGCTAGCTGCGGGGGACTCTTTGAGGCTTCCGCACATCTTTTCACGGTGCGCTTTCGCTACCCTTGACTTTGGTTAAGAGGCATACCTCGCGGGCCGCAATAGAAATTCGGGCTGCGCTCACGGAGAATGACTAACGCGCGTTGCCAAGCTGCGCGACTATGCAAACGGTGACCGCGCCGCCACCCAGAAGACGCTTGCGCGCAATCACCACGCGACGTAGGACCACCCAACACGCTCGATCCGGCATTGAGTGTGATTAGGCGTGCTTGCACGCCGATTCACAATCCTGAAAGGATTGAAACCGCTCAACCCGCAGTTTTCGCTGCTTCTCAAGCCTTTTCCTGTCGAATGGAATGAACAGCATTTCACGCTTGCCGGAAAGGGATGCTCACCCACTCATGCTGACTCCAGCTGATTGATTCCTGGATTTCAGTCATCCGCGGTCGAATCGAAGGAAGTGGAGTGCGTCGTCATAATGCGCTGAGATCGGATCATCACGCCTTCCCAAAGAGCCTACCGGGAGGTGTAGGGATGAGTGAGGCAGTCGATCCGCTATGTTCGAAATTATCATTTTAACGATGATATCCTCATCCCGTTATCCCGCGGGGTGCCCAA
>CAZTTL010000459.1:0-2120 GCA_964616635.1 uncultured Rhodoplanes sp.
TGCGTGCTGTCGACGAACCCGACCGCGACGCGCTTGCCCGACGGGTCGACGGCGACGCTGAAAGGTCGCTTGCCACCGCGGGTCGCGACCTTGTGCACCAGCTTGAAGCCGCGGCCGTAAGCGCGCAGGAACCCGTCATGCGCGACCGTGTACAGCCGCCCGTCCGGCGCAAAGGCGGCACCATAACTATCGGCACGATAGTGCTTGTCCTCGGCGACGACTGTCCGGCTCCGCGTGTCGATCACGCGAAGGCCCTCGCGTGATCCCAGTGTTGCCGCAAGAAGGCGGCCGTCCGGCGAGAAGGCGAGGTGACGAACCACGTCCTCGAAGGTTCCCACCCGCGCTTGCAGCGCCCCCGTAGCCGCATCGAACAGATAGACGCTCACGCGGCGGTCGTATGCCGCATGTGCATCCCAGCCTCCCGCCGCCACCAAACTCCCATCCGGCGACACTGCTACGGCGAAAACCTTCCCGTCATTCCCCGGCCCGATCGGCGGGCGCAACGTCTGCAGGAGCTTTCCCTCCGGCAGCGACCACAGCCGCACCGTCTTGTCGTGCGATCCGGTCGCCAGCAATCGGCAGGCGCGGTCAACCCCGATGCGCTTGATCGGCGCCGTATGCATCCCGGTCTCGATCCGCAGGATCGGGTCCATCACCGGGCAGGCCTTCTGAGCGTTTTCGACGGCCGCGCTCGCCCGCCCGTCGATCGCGCCACTGTAGCAGCCGGCGTCGGCCAGGCGGTGTTGTAGCGCTGCGATGTCCTGCGCATCCATGCTCGAAAGATCGCGCGCCACAGCGGCGGGTGCCGTCACCGATAGCGCAGTGAAGATGATCAGCGCGTAGGCGAGACCACGGCTCGCCGCGGTGCGCCCCACGCCCAAAAAGGCCCGGCGCATCGATGATGAAAGAGCCATGACGTGCTCCGTATAGGCTGATGGCTGTTTCGTCGCGCTCTCGTCACCACCAGGGCCAACGCGTGCAGTCATTCCGCACTGCACGCTATTCTGCCCCAGGCTTGGCCCGATTCAAGCCCTCTTCCTTCCCATCGGTTTGGAAAGGTCCCGGCTTTGTTCTTTGAACCGAGAGAGGGGGCGGATGCGACGCCAGAGCTTCGCGCGCTTGCGCTGCGTGACCGAACCAGCGAGTGGAAGTCGCCGATTTCGGGGAACGGCACGGCCGAGCGGGCCGGGTCGGCGCAGCGCCATCCCGAGCCGGTCCGGCGCTCGGGGCACGACGACCGCGTGGGTTAAGCGACTCAAGTTGCAAACGCACCAAGTGCCCGCGGAGGCGCCGCGGCTGAGTTCGTAGTGTTGTGTGCCTAACAACGCGCCATCAAGCTCTTGTAAAGCAGTAAAAAACTGCCCGGTGCTCAAGCCCTGCGGTCCCCGAGACATGGACCGGGGCTTGGCACCGAAAACCAGCAAACCATATTATCAAGGTCACGGCGGAAGCAGGGCTAACGCCTTGGTGCGAATAAGGCGGAAGCATAGGCCAAGGTGACAACGCAGCGATCGGAGGCAAGGATGCGACGAAGCCTCCTCTCCATTGCGGTTTACGTAGCGGGCTTGGTGATCGTCGCCATGTCGGCGGGCTGCGCCTTAGCCGAAAGGCGCGTGGCGCTAGTGATCGGCAACGCCGCCTATCAAAACGCCTCCAGGTTATCGAACACCATCAACGACGCGAAGGCGATGACGCGTTTGTTCATCAAGGCCGGTTTTGACGTGGTTGAGACACGAACAGATCTCGGGACGTGCCGGTTTCGCGTGCCATCCAGACCATTGGTCGCATATTCGCCCGTCCGGTCCTGGGTGGATTGCACCAGCAATACGTGCGAATCTAATCTGCGATAGGGACAGCAGAAGTCCGGAGCCGATTGGAACGTTGATCGCGACGATATGCACTTCGGCGTCGCGGTAGGGGCCGTGCTTCGATTGACGGGTGAGTCTCGGGTTGCTCTATAGAAGCACATTACGGACGAAGAGGCGCGGAAGATGACAAGCATCACCCCGACGAGAGCACCCAGCCACGCCAGATGCCTTGCTTTGATGGTCGTGATCGTGGCCACGGCGATCTGCAGTCATGCTGACGCGCAAACGAAAGGGGGACCAACCCCCTCGGCA
>CAZTTL010000460.1:0-2080 GCA_964616635.1 uncultured Rhodoplanes sp.
GGCGAGGACATGGAGATCACGACCTATCTCGAACACGCGATGACCTCGGAGCTTCAGGGCAACGTGGTCGATCTCTGCCCGGTCGGTGCGCTGACCTCGAAGCCCTACGCATTTGCGGCACGGCCTTGGGAGCTCGGCAAGACCGAATCGATCGACGTGATGGATGCACTCGGCTGCAATATCCGCGTCGACACCCGCGGCCGCGAGGTCATGCGCGTCCTCCCCCGCCTCAACGAAGAGGTGAACGAGGAGTGGATTTCCGACAAGACGCGCCACGTCGTCGACGGCTTGCGCGTGCAGCGGCTCGACGAGCCTTATCTGCGCGAGAACGGCCGACTCCGTCCTGCGTCGTGGAGTGAGGCTTTCCGCGCGATCGCGGCGAAGGTGAAGGCGGTAAGCCCGAGCCGCATCGGCGCCATTGCCGGCGACCTTTGCGCGGTCGAAGAGATGTTCGCGCTGAAGGATCTGCTCACCCGGCTCGGCAGCAAGAACATCGACTGCCGGCAGGATGGGGCGGCATTCGATCCGGCCTGGGGCCGCGGCACCTATCTCTTCAACCCGACCATTGCCGGCATCGACCAGGCCGATGCGATCGCGATCATCGGCGCCGATCCGCGCCGCGAGGCGCCGGTGCTCAATGCCCGCATCCGCAAGCGCTGGCGCCTGGGGCCCATTGGGCTCGGGCTCATCGGCGAACGGGTCAATCTGACCTATCCCTATCAGTATCTCGGCGCCGGACCTGACTCGCTGGGCGAATTTGCGGCTGGGCGCGGCGACTTTGCCGAGTTCTTCCGCAAGGTTGGGCGCCCGCTCGTTCTTCTCGGCGCTGGCGTAACGATGCGGCCGGACGGCGCCGCGGTCGCTTCCCTCGCAGCCAAGCTCGCGAACGACCTCGGTGCGCTCAAGGACGACTGGAACGGCTTTGCCGTGCTGCATACCGCAGCCTCGCGCGTCGGTGGCCTCGACATCGGCTTCGTGCCGGGGGAGGGCGGGCTGAAAGCCGCCGAAATGGCGGTCTACGGTACGCTCGACGTGCTGTTTCTGCTGGGCGCCGACGAGATCGACATCGCGGACGGCACCTTCGTCGTCTATATCGGCACCCATGGCGACCGCGGGGCGCATCGCGCCGACGTCATCCTCCCGGCTGCCGCCTACACGGAAAAGTCCGGCATTTACGTGAATACCGAGGGCCGGGTGCAACTCGGCGCGCGCGCCGGGTTCCCGCCGGGCGAGGCGCGCGAGGACTGGGCCATTGTGCGTGCGCTGTCCGACATGCTCGGCCACAAGCTGCCCTACGATTCCTTGGCGCAATTGCGCGGCGCGCTGTTCAAGGCGCACCCGCATCTGTCGCGGCGCGACCGGGTCGTGCCGGGCAGTGCCGACGACGTGCGCAAACTCGCCGGACGCGGCGGCGCGGTCGACGGCGCTCCCTTCACGACGGTGATCAAGGACTTCTATCTGACCAACCCGATTGCGCGCGCATCCGCGGTGATGGCCGAGTGCTCGGCGCTCGCCAGCGGTCGCATGGCGCTGCACGCGGCGGAGTGACAGCATGACCTTTGCCGAACTGTGGAGCTCCTATCTCTGGCCGCTCCTGCTGATCGTGATCGAGAGCTTCGTCCTGCTCGCGATCCTGCTCGTGGTGATCGCCTATATTCTTTACGCCGACCGCAAGATCTGGGCGGCGGTGCAGATCAGGCGCGGCCCCAATGTGGTGGGCCCGTGGGGCTTGCTGCAATCCTTCGCCGACATGCTGAAATTCGTGCTGAAGGAGCCGACGATTCCCGACGGCGCCAATCGCGGCCTGTTCATCCTGGCGCCGATCGTCACCTGCGTGCTGGCGCTGTCGGCCTGGGCGGTGATCCCGGTCGCCGATGGCTGGGTGGTCGCCGACATCAATGTCGGCATTCTCTACATCTTCGCCATCTCCTCGCTCAGCGTCTACGGCATCATCATGGCCGGCTGGGCATCGAATTCGAAATACGCCTTCCTCGCCTCGCTGCGCTCGGCGGCGCAGATGGTGTCCTACGAGGTCTCGATCGGCTTCGTCATCATCACCGTGCTGCTGTGCGCCGGCTCG
>CAZTTL010000461.1:0-2073 GCA_964616635.1 uncultured Rhodoplanes sp.
GCGTCAGATCGTCTGATTATAGGCGCCGACCTCGGGATGCGTGCGCAGCACCGCATCGACCGCCTGGAACATCGCGCGCATGCGCGCCTCCGACACCGGACTTTCGACCACGACCACCAGCTCCGGCTTGTTCGATGAGGCCCGCACCAGGCCCCAGGTGCCGTCCGCGACCGTCACCCGCACGCCGTTGACGGTGACGAGGTCGCGGATCGCTTGCCCCGCGACCGGCTCGCCCTTCTTCTGGGCATCCTCGAAATGGCTGATCACCTGCGCGATCACATCGTACTTGGTCTCGTCGGCGCAGTGCGGCGACATCGTCGGCGACTGCCAGGTTCTCGGTAGCGCGGCTTTTAGTTCTGACAGCTTGCGCCGCGGGTTGCGGTCGAGCATGTCACAGATCGCGATCGCCGAGACGAGGCCGTCGTCATAGCCGCGGCCGAACGGCTTGTTGAAAAAGAAATGCCCGGACTTTTCGAAACCAGCGAGCGCTTTGAGCTCGTTGGTACGGCGCTTCATGTAGGAATGGCCGGTCTTCCAATATTCGGTCTTGGCACCGTTCGCCTGGAGCACCGGATCGGTGACAAACAGCCCGGTCGATTTCACGTCGACGACGAACTGTGCGTTGGGGTGCAGCGCCGAGATATCGCGCGCGAGCATCACCCCGATCTTGTCGGCGAAAATCTCCGCGCCGGTATCATCGACGACACCGCAGCGATCGCCGTCACCGTCGAAGCCGAGCCCGACATCGGCGCTGTTCGCCACCACCGCATCGCGGATCGCGTGCAGCATGGCGAGGTCTTCCGGATTCGGATTGTAGCGCGGGAAATTGTAGTCGAGCACCGTATCGAGCGGCACCACCTCGCAGCCGATCGCCGCCAGCACCTGCGGGGCAAACGCGCCGGCGGTGCCGTTGCCGCAGGCACACACAACCTTGAGCCTGCGCTTCAGTCTCGGCCGCGTCGTGAGATCGGCGATGTAGCGCGCGGGGAAATTTTCAACAAACGAATAGCTGCCGCCGCCGCGCATCTCGAATCGCGCGCTGAGCACGATGTCCTTCAAGCGCGACATTTCATCGGGGCCGAAGGTGAGCGGACGGTTCGCCCCCATCTTCACCCCGGTCCAGCCATTGTCGTTATGCGAAGCCGTCACCATGGCGACGCAGCGCACGTCGAGCGCGAACTGGGCGAAATAGGCCATCGGGGTCAGGCACAGCCCGATGTCATGCACCTCGCAGCCCGCCGCGAGCAGACCGGAGATCAGCGCATATTTGATCGAGGCGGAATAGCTGCGGAAGTCGTGGCCGGTGACGATGGCAGGCCTCACCCCGATCTCGTGGATCAGGGTGCCGAGCCCGATACCCAGCGCCTGCACGCCCATCAGATTGATCTCTTGCTCGAACAGCCAGCGCGCGTCGTATTCGCGAAAGCCGGTTGGCTTCACCATCGGCTCGGATTCGTAGGCATAGCTGTTGGGCGACAGTGACGGCCGGGGGATCGGATACATCGTGGGCTCGCGCTTTCAGGAGTTGGTCGAGCACATAGCCCAGGCGTGTGCCGGATGAAAGCTGGCGCGACGGAGCATGTACCGCTGCGAAGACGGCGTGCGGCAACTTGGTATGAGTGTGCCCCCTCCACCATGCTCGCGCATGGTCCCCCTCCCCCGTTTCGATGAAACGGGGGAGGATATTTTTTCGTCCGGCCGCAGAGGAGCAACGGCACCCATCGCACCCGAACGGCACCCGTCGCACCCAGCGGAGCGCCACGAAGCACAACGAGAGCGAATTCCGTTTTGATAGAATCGGGCTTCGCTCTTTTCTCTTTGTGTGGTCGCATTTTCGGACGGCGAACCGGTATCCACCCCCGGATCAAGTCCGAGGGCAGGCTTCGCCTGAAAATGCTCTTATGCTCGTTCTTATCCTCCCCCGCGCGCGGGGGAGGGGAACCGTCCGTAGGACGGTGGAGGGGGCAATACCCGGAGCACGGCGTGGGTGAACGCAGCCCGCCAATTTCGGTGCCGACGCCTACTGCGTCAGGATCAGCCGACCATTTTTATGCTCGAAACCGACGCGGGACA
>CAZTTL010000462.1:0-2069 GCA_964616635.1 uncultured Rhodoplanes sp.
CTAGCTACTTTCCGGCGCAAAATTGATGTTTTTTGGAGTGCGGTCAATGGCTGCGCCGTAAAGCGAAACCCGCCGGGTGGCCGGCGGGATGTTCTGACGTGTGCCTGAGATTGCGAGCGGACGGTCTACGGAGCGGACTGCTTTTCCAATGCCCGGCCGATGTTGAGGAGATTGTCGGCGACGACGCCGAGCCCGACCCAACGCTTCATTCCGGCCTCGCCCTTGTAGCGGCAGCGGCTGAGCCCGTGTCGCCGCTTGACGACGCTGATGCGTCCCTCGCATCCGGTGCGCCATTTCTGGCCGTTGCGGAACCAGCGCTTCTTCTGTTCGCGTTTGCGCTCGGCGCTCTTGGTGGAGCGATTGGGAACGCAGAAGCGCTTGACGCCCTTTGCTTTCGCCGCGGTCTCGTTTTTGGCGGAGTAGAATGCGGCGTCCGCGGCCACCAAGCGCGGAGTACGCCCGAGCCTTGCTTGATGGATTTCGACGGCCCCGATCAGCAGGTCCGAATCGCTGGGACGCTGATCGCAGACTTCGTAGTCGGTCACAATCTGGTTTTCGGCCTCCTGCAGTTTCACCATCTTGCCGAACTCGTTCGGCTTGCCGGCCTTGCCTTTGCGGATGACCTCCGTTGCGGGCTCGAACAGGCTGAGAATCTTGCCGTCGGCGCGGGTGTCGCCGCGCAAGATGCGCGCTCTGGTCTGCTTCATCACCTGCCGGACCAGCGGCACCATCGCATCGATCTCCTGGCGCAGGCCCGCCAGCGCCAGTTGTTGCAGGATGTCGGTCGATCGTTTCACGCCGTCGGCGACCTCGGTGGAGAATCGCTTTGCCTGCCCCACCACCCGGCTGGTTGAATTGAGCAATCGGCCATAAGCCCGCTTGAGTTTCTCCTGGCCTTGCTTGGCTTTGGAGCGCGCCGCCCGCGCAATGTCCAACACCCGCAGCTTCACGCTGCGACTGCGGTCACGCAATTTGGCGCCAGCCTTGCCGGCGATCTTGGCGATCTTCTTCATGGTGCGAGTCAGCACCCGCACGCCGTCGCCCAACAAGCTCGAGTCGGTCGGATAATGGATGTTGGTCTCCACCACGGTGGTATCCACGCGCATTCTGCGCCCCTCCGTCGCTCCCTTGTCCTGCGCTATTTTCACCATTCTTTCGTGAATCTGCTTGATCACCTGCGGCCCGAGCGCCACGCCCCAGCGACCCATGGTTTTGGCATCGGGCATCTTGGCGCCGCCCACGCGGCTGAAGTTGCGGTACACCAGGTTGGCACGCACTTCGCGCTCCAGCACCTCATAGCTCCAATTGCGGATGTGCTTGAGGATCAACAAGCGCAACACCACCTCGGCCGCGACGCCCTGCCGGCCGCGGCTGCGGCTCTTGGGGCGCCGCTTCGCCAAAGCCTCGTACACCGCCGCCACCAGCAGTTCATCCGCCAGAACCTCATCGGCGTGCTTCATCCAATCTTCGCAAAGATCGTCCACCTCGGCGGCGATCAATCCGTCGCCGAAGCTCAATTGCGCGCGCCGCATCTTAATCACGGTGCTGGCTTCGGCGCTGTGGCGAGGCCTCGTCTGGACGCAACAGTTCATGGTTGAGCTCGCAAATAGCTTCGAGCGCTTCCTTCAGCTTTTGATAATTGCGCAGCCAGCGGCGCACCTCGGCCACCCGCTCGCGGCGCAGGCTGAACTGCCGCGTGCGTCCACCCGGATAGCTCACGGTGAGAACCGCCAGCGGATGCCCTTCGCCGCTCGCGCACTTCGCGCAGCCCTTGGCATGATTGCGGATCGTCCGCTGCAGCAGCGAGCCGCGTAGGATCTCGCCGGTCACGGGGAGGCGATCGAGCCGCCTCTCGCGCGTCGCGATGGTTCGCTCACGTCTCATTCTTATGAATGAGACAGATTCGCGGCCGCCCGTCAACAGTCTTCTCAAAGGATTTTTCAGGTAAACCGGGGCCGCCGTCACGGCATCGCCCTCACGGCCAAAATCGTCCCCCCTGCAGCTTCCGCGATGCGCAGCTACTCAATCCAAACGGCTTGGCTCCCTATTTTTGCGCCGGAAAGTAGCTA
>CAZTTL010000463.1:0-2053 GCA_964616635.1 uncultured Rhodoplanes sp.
GCAAGAAGCATGTCTATGACGAGGACCTCGAAGCCCTGGTCGACGAGGAGATCGCAACCGCGCATGACCGCATCAAGGTGTTGTCGCTCACCGTGATCGCCGGCACCATGGGCCCGCAGTCGGCGACGCTGACCCTCGACATCGAAGGCCGGCACGAGACGACGCAGGCGACCGGCAACGGGCCGGTCGACGCCACCTTCAATGCGATCAAGAAGCTGGTGCCGCACGAGGCCGTGCTCGAGCTCTACCAGGTGCATGCGGTGACCGAAGGCACTGATGCGCAGGCGGAGGTCTCGGTCCGGCTCGCGGAGAACGAGAAGACGGTGACGGCGAAGGGCGCCGATCCCGACACGCTGGTCGCCTCGGCCAAAGCCTATCTCGGCGCGCTCAACAAGCTGCTGGTGAAGCGGGCGCGCACCAAGCCCGAGGCGATGCTCGCGCCGTAACCGTTCGGGCGGATCGCCCCCGGTCGCCTACCCAAATAGCTGAGTGAATCTTATCCTCCCTCGCGGATACGCGGGGGAGGATCGATAAAGAGCACAGCGGTGCAGACATCCCTTCATGCTCCCCAGCGGATAGTGGCGCAGCGCGGGCGCACGCGATCCGCCTTGACACTCTTCGGAGCGCCCCCATAAATGATCGCTTATCGGCGCTTGCGGGTTGAATGCCCGTTCAGGCTGCCGCGGGGCCGTAGCTCAGTTGGGAGAGCGCCGCAATCGCACTGCGGAGGTCAGGGGTTCAAATCCCCTCGGCTCCACCAGATGTTACAATTAAGTAACTGTAATCATTGAAAATGCCGCGGTGTAAATTGCAGGCATCTTAAGCTTAGCCCCAAGTCGCGATTGATTATTGCCATTCCAGCCGGTGACAACGCGCGCGCGCCCGGCTTCCGCCCGATGATCCTCTGGACTATGCGCGAGCTGGGCGTTCGCTCGCTCGTCGTGACGGGCGGCGCTGTGCCATCATGAATGTTTGTTGCAGGGAGATCGGCAATGTCGCGGAGAATGCTCTTCGTTTTTATTTGTTTGGCGACTGTCCTCAACCTCGGCATTTTGCTCGTGAATCTTTCATCTTCATCGGTCGCCAGCGTCGCCGGCATGGATCGACAGGCCCTCTTGAAAGATCCGGATTTCGTTCAAGCTGTCCAAGCCATCGTTCAGGCCTGCGGCGTCAATGCGAATACCGAGGAGATCAAGTGCTGAACGGCCCGCCGCTGCTCCGCGCCCTGGTTCATCCTCGCGCTTAAGCAGGCGTTCGCCGCGGCCGAGTCCGACGCGTCAATGCGAGAAGGTTTCGGACGTCGGTGGCTCCGGCCAGGGTGTATTCAGCCGTTTCGATTCCGCCTGAGAAGAGGCGCGTGGCGGCGAGGCCGCTGACGAAGGAGTTGTCTGGGGGGCAGCCAGTGTGGCCGATGCCGGTGTAGCAGGGACCGATGTGGCTGGTGACGCAGCAGCCGGTGCCGGCGTCGCCGCTGGCGGTGTGGCCCGTGCCGGTGCAGCGGGAGCCGCTTTAGCCGGTGGCGGTGCAGCGGGAGCCGATGCTTGCCACGTCTTTCGAGGTTCAGGTTCAGAGGTCTGCGCTGATTGTGGACGGCGCGCCGCCTTGTGCGGCTTTTTCGCCGGCCTCTCAGTCTCTTCCTCGATGGCGGTCGGCTCTACCGCGCGGCTCTCGGAACGCATTCCTTCAGGGTGGACCGCAGGGGTCGGTTCGACCGGCAGCTTGCCATTGGCAAACACCGAGTTGGTGACGTCGCCCTGATGATCGACCGAACTGCATCCGGCGAGGGCTGCCGAAATCGTAAGCAGTATTACGCGAACACAAGCACGCATTACTTTCCCTACAGGCATCAACCATTCGCTCGGCTTGAGCATTTTCCGGCGAAGTGGACGCCGGTTCGCCGCAGAAAATGCGACCACTCAGAAGAGAAATAGAGCGAAATCCGATTTCGTTAGGTCGGATTTCGCTCTGGTAGCAACGCATAAAATTAGAAAGGATATATTAACAACGACACGACCGTACAAATTTGGATGGCCTGGACCGATCCCGGCCTGCG
>CAZTTL010000464.1:0-2040 GCA_964616635.1 uncultured Rhodoplanes sp.
CGTCTTCAACGGCACTGGTTCAGTGTCAGGCGGCTGCTCCTGTCAGCGGCCAACGTTTTTCTTGCCCGCACGGCGCGGCCGAACGCGGGCGACGCTGAGGGGGAGCGCGCAGCTGTCCGGCGCATTTCGTCAATCTTGAAATCCGATGTCTGAACCAAAAATTGTGCCGTTGCTGCTCGCCGGCGGCGCCGGCAGCCGGCTGTGGCCGGTGTCGCGCGACGCCATGCCGAAACAGTTCCTCCCGCTCGTCGGCGAACGCTCGACCTTCCAACAGGCGCTGGCCCGCGTGGCGAATCCCGACCTATTTGCCCCCCCGGTGGTGCTGACGGCTAACGAATTCCGGTTTTTCGCCCGGGCCCAAGCGGAAGAGCTTGGAATTGACGCGACGATTGTGCTTGAGCCGCAGCGCCGCGATTCTGGCCCGGCGATCGCCGCCGGCGCTGCGTTCGCGCGGCAGGCAGACCCCGAGGCGCTTGTCCTGGCGCTCGCCGCCGATCACGTGATCGGCGACACGGCGCAGTTCTATGCCGCCTGTCGCGCTGGATGCGCGGCAGCGGCTGAAGGTCATCTTGTCACCTTCGGCATTCCGCCGACCGCCCCAAAAACGTGCTACGGCTATATCAAACGAGGTGCGCCGCTCGGCCCCGACGGCTGCTATGCGGTTGAAGCCTTCGTCGAAAAACCGGATGCGGAAACGGCGGCACATTATGTTGCCGCCGGTTTTTTGTGGAATTCTGGCAACTTTTTGTTCCAGGCCGAGACGTTGCTCCTCGAGCTCGGCCAGCTCGCGCCGACCATGGCGCAGGCGGCGGCCACCGCGGTTATGCGGGCCAAAGTCGACCTTGGCTTTGTCCGGCTTGACGCCGAGGCGTTCGCGCAAGCGCCTCAGCAGTCGATTGATTACGCATTGATGGAAAAAACCCAACGCACCGCGGTCATCGAGAGCCAGTTTCGTTGGTCGGACATCGGCAGCTGGGACGCAGTGTTTGCCGCCGCGACGGCGGACGAGGCCGGGAATGCGCTCTCCGGTCCGGTGGCCGCATTCGACGTCCATGATTGCCTGATCCATGCCGAACAACCGCTGACGGTCGCGCTCGGCGTGCGGGATCTGCTGATCGTGACGACGCCGGACGCCGTTCTCGTGCTGCCGCGGGCACGCGCCGAAGACGTCAAGAGCGTGGTGGCGAAGCTCAAGGCGCGCGGACACAGTGAAGCGACTGAGCACCGGCGTAGCTTTCGTCCCTGGGGTCACACCGACCAGGTCGATTTTGGCGACCGCTTTCAAGTTAAGCGCCTCGTCGTGTCACCGGGGGCGCAGCTGTCGCTGCAGCGCCATTTTCATCGCGCCGAACATTGGATTGTGGTCCGCGGCACGGCCGAAGTGACCCTGGGCAATGCCACACATCTCGTGCATGAGAACGAATCAATTTTCATTCCGATCGGTGCCGTGCATCGGCTCGCCAATCCCGGGCGCATCCCGCTTGAAGTCATCGAGGTTCAGACCGGTAGTTATCTCGGTGAAGACGACATTGTGCGGCTCGAGGACAGATATCATCGATTGATCGATTCCTGAGCCGCCCACGCTGGGTCGTTCACAAAGTCGGCAAAGAGTCCACGGGCTCGGTCGCGCACCGTATTTCTGAACGCATGATCCCGTCCGAAAAGTTCACAGCTTTTCGGGATCATGCTGTGGTTCGTCAGCGCCATCACAAGAGCAGCTTCGATCAAAACTTTGCCGCGCCGGGTCGCCGGGCCGGTACCGACTGTCGGCGTGGCTCAGTATACCAACTCTGGTCGCTCGCAATGACCGCTTGCCATCGTGCCAACACCAACGCCGATAAAGGAGTGACAACAGATGCGCGTCGCCATGGTGGGAGCCGGTTATGTCGGCCTGGTCTCAGGCACCTGCTTTGCCGATTTCGGCCACCAGGTCACCTGCGTCGACACCGACGATGCAAAAATTGCTGCGCTCCAGGCCGGCGAGGTTCCGATCTATGAGCCCGACCTTGACCGGCTGATACGCACCAATGTGACGGCGCA
>CAZTTL010000465.1:0-2035 GCA_964616635.1 uncultured Rhodoplanes sp.
CCATTGCATGGCCGCGACCTGGGCTCAAACTGGACAACCTTCACCTTGCCAGCGAGGCGGGCGTCGGGTGGCGAAAATTCGACAGTCATGGCGCCACCTGGCCCCAGACGTCATTGAGATCGCCACCGACTTGCGGGGTGACGAGAAATGCTTCGCGTCCCGCTTCGATCCACTGTGCCGCGCATCCTTGGGCCGCACGTTGGTTCGCACCACCGTCGCCAGTCTCGCCGAGCAGCGTGATCGCCTCGATCCCGGACAGCACCGGGATTGCCGCGATGCCGCCCGCCGAGCCGAGTGCCCACACCGGGCGGAAGCCGGCGAGCCATGCAGCGAGAGAGCTTTCAACGCCTTCGCCGACGTGTAGTCCAAGCGTGACGTTTTCGTCGGCGTCGAGCTTGATTGCTGCACCACGCGCGCGACCGAGCATCTTGCGGTCAAGCTTGCACCCTTCGCTATCAAAAAAGGTCCGGTGGATTCCACATGGCTTGTTGGTTTTGATGTTTCGAAACAGCGCCACCATGCCGCCGACAAGTTTGCCTTCGAACCGGAGGGCGGAATGAAAGCGAATCACGTCGTTCGCAACGTCATCGGGGAGCGTGAGGCCGCGAGACGCGAGATAGTCGGCAACCAGTGTGCCGCGCGGATCGCGCGCCTCGTTCCAGAGCTGAAGCGCAAGCGCCGAACGGTCGGCGGCATGGTTGTCCGGTCCGACAGTGTGAGGTCGGGACCGGCGCGCTGAGGCTTGCCGGCACCGTCGCTCTTGAGGGCTAAGGCCGATCGCAGCTCGCACATAGGCCCGGCATTCAGCCGGCGAGTCGCCGGCGAACGAGTGCACGATGAAGCCATCCGGAGCGGCTGGATCAAGCTTGATCGAAAGCGAGCGATCGGCGCGGCTGTGGCCGGGGCCCGGTGCCACGACGTTGCGCCCAAAGACGCTGCCGCCAAGCGCTCGAGCCACCGAATGTGGATCGAGGGTCACTGTGCGGCCTCAAGAACCGGCAAATGGCACAACCAGTCTTCGGCATCATCTTCCGTAATGATGGTGCGCTTGCCTGCCTTCCGAGCACGCAGGCGCCCAGCCGAAATTTCCTCATACGCCTTGGTTCGACCAATGCCATATTCTGCGCAGAAAGTGCTGAGGCTCATTGCTCTTTGGCGAGCACGGCGTTCTCGCTCGCGTTCCGAGATTTCCTTTGTTTTCATCGCAGGCCTCGCCATCAGTGGCCGGGATACTCCGGGCGGTCGTGCCCGCGCGTTCGCGAGCGATGGCGAAATTATTAGGGGCGGCGGTTCGATCACGCACGCCGCAACTGCGGCAACTGCCGCAATGCAGTTTTTGCGCTATTCAAGATTTCAAGATCGTGCGGTGCTTGCGGCTTCCGAGCGGTACTGAAACTCGAAGCTCCGACTCCCAATTCAAGATTTTCAAGATTTCAAAATTGGGCATGTTTGCGCGCATATCGGATGGTTCGACTGTCGCTATTCAAGATTTCAAGATCGCACCGTCATCCACAACTATTTTGATTGCGCTTCAGCTTTCGATCGATCGAAGGCGCTACATGGCGAGCAATCCACCGATGGAGCAAGCGCGGCAGTCGACCGGCCCGCGCCTTAGCCCGAACTTAGCGATGGTAGGCGAGAATACCGCTGCCGACAAAGTGACCAACGATCCAGCGGGAGCGTCACAAATTAGGCCGCGGTGAGTGCTCGCCAGAGGTAGCCCTGAGGCCCGCCAAGAACGCGGCAACGCCGGCGGCGCAAAACAGCGTCCGCTTGCCGAGCTTGATCCTCTTGAGTTCGCCTCGATTGACAGCCGCATAGAGCGACGTTCGCCCGATGCCGAGCAGTTCGAGTGTCTCACGAACCGTATATGCGGCTTTCACAAGACCAAAGGTTCGAGGGTCAACGGGAAGGACGGTGGCAGCGGTGCCGCGGGGGTCGGCTGCGTGGCTCGCGCCTTCTTTGCGGTGGGGTTCGTGGGCGTGGGGCATGGTTTCCAGTGTCCCACACGTGGCGCGGTAGCAGAACAGCCGAA
>CAZTTL010000466.1:0-1974 GCA_964616635.1 uncultured Rhodoplanes sp.
CGACCGTGGCTTGTCATCCGGGCATGCTTATGGACGTTCATCCGGGGCTTCTGGGACAGACGGTTTGGCTTCGCAACCACAGCCTTACTCCCAAGCCTCGGGTGAACAACCTCCATAGCAATGACAGCTAGCGCGCCATAGCGGCATTCTGTGCGACACCCTTGACCCCGATTTGCCACTAACCCGCCGCCTTTCCTTGATAATCTGATCAAGCTTTGGCTTCTAATCAGGGTGGGGAATGGCGGTTTTCGCATGGCGGAACTGCCGAAGTTTCGTCGTGCACTGCGCATTCTGCGCGCTTATTGTCATGCCCGGCGACGCTTCGGCGTTCGATGTCCTCGGCTTTTTTGGCGGGGACACGCCTCCGCCCGCCTCGCGAGAGGCTTTGCCATACGCGATGACCTTCGATGCTCCGGGCGCTTCTTCCAAGCTGATCGAGGCGCTGCGGGAGGCGTCAACGCTCTATAAACTACGGCAGGACGCCCCGCCCGACGGCGACAGCCTGGTGCAGCGGGCAGCAGGCGACCTTGCGCCACTCATCGATGCCTTATGGGGAGCCGGTTATTACGGTGCGACGGTCGTGATCGACGTCGCCGGTGTGCCGCTAACCATCAAGGACATTGTGGCGGCGCGCGCCGCCGCCGCCGCCGAAGCCTACCGTGCACGCGCGGCGGTTCCGATTAAGATCAAGGTGCAGCCGGGGGCGATCTATCACCTGCGGGACATTCGCATCATCGATGCGGCAACCGGGCGGCGCTTTCCGCCCGCCATTGTTCCGCCGAGAGTCGTCAAGATAGCCCCGGGCGATCCTGCGCGTGCCGCGGACATTCGTGCAGCACGCGCGGCCTTGATCAACCATTTTCGGGCGAAGTCGCATCCCTTCGCCAAAGTGAGCGACACCAAGCCGGTCGTCTACCACCAGCTGCGGGTCATGGATGTCGTCATCGCGCTCGATCCGGGGCCGAAGGTGCCCTTCGGTTCTGCAACAGTCGCCAGCAAAACGGCCGTCGATCCCGCCGTCGTGCGCTCGTTCGTCTATGCCGAACCGGGCGAGCCCTTCTCTCCAGCCGTCATCGCGGATTCCCGCAAGTCGATCCTGCAGCTTCCCGCGATCAGCTCGGTCCAAATCCGTGAGGGTGAAGAACTCGACCCCACGGGCGGGGTGCCGCTCATCGCCGAAGTGACGGACCGCAAGCTGCGCGTCATCGGCCTGTCGGCGCGTTATTCGAGCCTGGACGGCCCGGCGCTGCGCGCCTATTGGCAGCACCGCAACCTCTTTGGTGGCGCTGAGAGCTTACGCCTGGAGACCGATCTCTTCATTCCGCCGCGGACGACCAGTTCGTTGTCTGACACGATCGAGCATCTCCGCTGGTCCGATGTCGGCGGGCGCGTCAGTGCCACCTTCGTCAAGCCGGCGCTCCAAGGGACTCGCAACGACCTCCTGCTCAATGCGATGATCGAGAAGGACCGCACCGGCGGTGATCACTTCGGCGGCTATGCGAGCAATAGCGCGGAGGCCGGCGCTGCCATTCGTCACCGCTTCAGTAGTACTTTTTTTACCCAGATCGGATTTGTTGCCCAGGTGGGGCGGACGAGCGACACGCTTGGCGTCATCGACTACCAGTTGCTCGGCGCGCCGGCTTCTGTGAGCTACGACTCCACCAACCGCCCGCTGGATCCAACAACAGGAATGCGCTTTACGGGCTCGGTAACCGCCTACCCGTCCTTCCTCGGCTCTTCTGTCGGCATGGTGGAAGGCAGGGCGCAGGGCTCGACCTATTACGCGCTCGACGATAATGCCCGCATCGTGCTGGCCGGGCGCACCGCCGTCGGCTCGGTCGCGGGCGCCGGCCTGGCGGACATCCCCGCCAATCACCGCTTCTATGCCGGTGGCGGCGGCTCGGTGCGCGGCTACCGCTACCGCAGCCTCAGCCCCCTCGGCCCGACCGGCGAGGTCATCGGCGGCCGCAGCCT
>CAZTTL010000467.1:0-1973 GCA_964616635.1 uncultured Rhodoplanes sp.
GCTGTAAGCTCCCTGCGCCGTTTGAACGGCGATGATCGCGGCTAACAGACTTGCTGCCGCGCTTGTATGACTCCATCCCGGCAGTCTACACGGGTTAAGCTGCAATCCCACGCCGCCTAAAGGCGTGGGCTTTCCTGATCCCCTATCGGGGACTCTAAAATCGGGCGCGCCAATATGTAGCCAACGAAGTCGATCGCCCGCACTGCGGGCGATGGGCGTGACAACCGAGGCGCAGGCTGTGCGCCCGCGTCGACGATCGGGTCGTCAGCCTGTCGCGCGCCGCCGCCAATGCCCTGCCCTGGAGAGTTCTCTCCGTCACGCTGGCGCTCATCGGCTCGTTGCTGATCTGGATCGGGCCGAAGCCTATTGGCATGCTCGGAGTCCTACTCAATTGGGGCGATTGTCTTCATCCCGCGATGGGAAAATGGCTGGGCTTGAGCTGCGCTATCGCGCCCGCTGTCCGCGGCGTGCCCGCGCATTTATTGATAGCCTATTCCTTGCTCTGGCTGTTCTTTTTCTTGTTGGTTCTGGTGATGGTCTGGCTGGTGGCGCGGGTGTTCGTCAGCCTGTCGTCACGAATCCTCGCATCTGACCTGGTGCGGATCGAAGACGAGGACGAAATCCCGCGCAAGGTGCTGATCATGGGACTCTCCGCCCCGCCAGATGCCGATAAGGCGATCGAAGAGGCGCGAGCATGGTCGACGGACCGAGTACCTATGCCGGGCCCGCCGGTCCGTGGCGGGAGAAGGCGGGTAGCTCGGCGCGCGCCGTCGCCGGCGGCTGGCAGCAGGCCGCGCGCATGGTACATGCCCACCTCGCGCGAAACAGGCTGAGGACGATCTACGTCCTGCCCTCTGCCGAGACCCAGGATATCCTGTCGCAATTCAAAGCCTATCTCGAAACGCTCTTTAGCCGGCCGCTCCCGATCCGAAGGGTTACTAACGCGGACGCCACGCCTTTCGAGGACGCAACTGAAACCGGCGTCCGCCGTCGGAGCTACGATAATTACAAATACTTGCGCGATGGGCTCATTCGTGCCGTCGAGATGGCGAAGCACGACTTCGTGAAGGAGCAGGGGCACAGGTTACGTGACTACGAAATCTGCGTCGATGCCACCGCCGGCTTTAAGCTGTTCTCGATCGCGGCGGCGGTCGCAACCTTCGACCGGAACGTCGTCCTCGGCTACGTGGTCACCGGCGGCGGACCCAATCCGGACGGAGGAATCGTGAAACTCTACGATGCGCACATCGACTTCCTTCCGGGCTTGACGAACAGATTGACGCAAGAGACCTGACCGATCGGACCCCCGTCATGACCACGGTTGTCAACAACGCCATCGCCGACTCTATGTTCGCCGGCCTCGCCGGCGAGGCGACGCTCACGCGGCGGCCGCTCACGCCCGAGGAGACGCAGGCCATCATTCGATCCGGCGTCGAGACCGCGTTCAACCCTGCCCATGTCAACACGGCGCGCGCCGTCGAGCGCAAGACTGGGGTCGTGATCCCGATGGCGGACCGGCCGGCCCGGATCGCGCTCGGCGTGAGCGATCGGCTGCTGGTCGTGACCATCATCGGCTCGCTCCCGCGTGAGACCCGCGAGTTCACTGAAGGGGAGCTTGCGCAGGTCGACTTCCGCTTCTCGCTATGGACCGTCCTCAGCGTATCGGCCCCCTCTCACTTCCGTGGAACGCCCCGATGACCGACCATCGCCGGTTGAGGGGTGCTCGCCGAAGGTGCCAAAGTGGCGACGGCGTCGCCACGACCACGCCGGCAAGTATGTCAGGTTGAACCAAGGCGTCACGGGCGACCGCAAAGCGGGCCGGCGTTGATCGCTTGCACGTTGTCGCATTCTCGTTTGCCCTGCGCCCGTCGCAAGCTTGCCGCTCCTCGCGCTTGCGTCAGAGCCAAACCGCAGCTCCCCGGAAACAATCATAGTGCCGTTAATTGGGGACAAAACCAACGTGCCGACAACCA
>CAZTTL010000468.1:0-1962 GCA_964616635.1 uncultured Rhodoplanes sp.
CGATGTAGGGAATGCCCGCTTCGGCGAGCACATGCTGCAGCATGGGCCGGTCAAGCAGCGCGGGATCACAGAAGCTCGGGCACGCGAAGATCACCCCCTCGGCATTGGTGCGCTTCACCGCGCGCACCAGATGCTGACCTTTTTCCTTGAGGTCGGGCTCGTATTTTGCCGCGGTCGATTCCGAATGATGCAGGAACGCATCCGAGAGATTGCGGATCGGGTCACCCTCGGTCGGCACATCGCCGATCAGCCAGCGGGTGACCAGCAGCAGGTCGTCGTCGACCACATAGCAGCCGGCAAGCTCCAGCGACTTGATCAGGTTGAGTGGCGGCTGCTCGCAGAATACGCCGGACAAGACGATCCGGCAGTTGTCGCGCCGCACCCGCTCTTCGGTGCGGACGGCTTCGAGATAGTTGCGCAGCATGTCGGTATGCTGCTCGACCGAGAGCACGAGGCCGGCGCGCATCAAGAGATAGACTTCCGCCGCCGGCGCCTGCCACGGCCGTTCGGCGCGGAACGTGTAGACCTCGTGCACCAGTTTGCGGTTCTCGTTGTAGAGCGCGATCGAGTTGCGCAGCTCGTCATCGGTGATCGGCTTGCCGCGGATTTGCTCCAGGTCATGCTTCAGCTCGGACAACTCCTGGACGTAGTAATTGCCGCCGATGTCGTCGCGATAATTCTGCGGAACGTCGAAGTAGCGGGTGTAGACCTGCGGGAACATGATCTTCCACATGCCCGACAGGTTGCGGATGACGTCACAGATCGAAGGAAACAGCATGCCGTCGACGAAGTTGAGACGGCCGGAGACGCCGAGCTCTACCGTCGAGCGCGGGATGCGACAGATATAGCTCTGGTAATAGGCGTCGCCGTGGATGACCTCGAGCTGGTCGCCGCCGCCGAGAATGCCGAGCGGCAGCATGTCGGCGGCATGGATGATCTCGCGCGGTACATAGACCGGCATATAGCCGACCACCTTGCGCCCCGGTTTCGCCGCCTTCCACTCGCGCGCAGCATTGAAGTTGAGATCTTCATATAATTGCGTCGCATGCGCGACGATCTCCTGGACGCTCGCCATCTTAACAGTGCTCCCATTGCGCCGGCCGCTTGGCGAGGAAGGCCTGCAAGCCTTCGCGCGCGTCACGGCTCTTCATCAGTTCATCGAGATAAAGCCGCTCGACGACGGCTAATTTCATCCGCACCCGGGCGGCGTAATCAAAGCGGGCCGCTTGCACCGCAAAGCGGAGCGAACTCGCGCTCTTCGGCATCAGGTGCTCGGCGACATAAGCAAGCGCCGCCTGTTCGGGATCAGTGCCGGCCTCTTTCGCGATGCCGATCGCGGCGGCTTCGGTGCCGCTGATGGTGCGGCCGGACACCAGCAAGTCGAACGCCCGCATCGGCCCGATCAGCTCCGGCAGCAGGCAGGAGGCGGCAGGTGCGAACACGCCGAGCTTCATCTCTGGCTGGCCAAGGGCCGCATTATCGGCAACGAACATCAGATGCGCGCCGAGCGCGACTTCGAGCCCGCCGCCGAGGCACTGGCCGCGCACCGCCGCCAGAATCGGCGTCGGCGATTCCACCATGCGCAGCACCAGGCGGTGCAAACCCGCCAGCATCGCCGCGCACTGGTCGGGCATATGCTCCTCGACGCTCGCGCCGAAGGAGAAATGCGGGCCGTCGGCATCGAGCAGAATTGCGGCGATATGGGTATTGCCGACCTGCTCGGCGAGAGCGCGATCGAGCGCCGCGATCATCTCGGCATCGATCAGGTTGGCCTTCGGCCGGCTGAGACGCAGCCGCAGCAGGCGCCCTTCCGATTCCCGCCAGACTTGCAGCGGCACCGCAGTCATGCTGGCTCCTTTCGCGGCGATCCGCGCTTAGGCCCAAGGGCCGCTAGCTTCACCCGCCCCTGAAAGGGGAGGGTCGGATCGTCGCTGACGATCCGGGGAGGGGTCGTAGGTCGTA
>CAZTTL010000469.1:0-1542 GCA_964616635.1 uncultured Rhodoplanes sp.
GGGGGGCTTGAGTAGCGACATATTTCCGATTGCAAGGACGCAGGCCTGGTCTAAACCGGTTGCGAAGGCGCAGCCTGGGTCGAAAAATGCACAGACGGGATCGGTTATGACCAGAGATAAGCTGACAGAGATCGTCGAGCAGGCACTGCGAGATGCGCTGGGAGCTAAGGTGCTGGACAGGGTCGAAGTCGCTGAAGGAATCGATCACGACGGCGAAGCGGCGCTATTCGTGACGGTACACTACCGCCCGGGCCTCGACCCTATCGATCCGACAAAGGCTCAGGGCTTGGTTCGTGACCGGCTGCTAGCGGCCGGCGAAAAGCGGTTTCCCTACATGAATTATGACTATCCGGATGACCCGCTTGCCGAAGATGACAAGGCGGCTGACGTGCGGTCCGCGTCGTGACCGAGGATCTGCTTAAGATCGCCGATGATCTGGCGGGTCAGGATGGCCCCGGCCGTCCGCGTGAGGCGTACCTTCGCCGATCGCTGAGCACGAGTTATTACGCGCTGTTCCATGCTCTTGCCAGGCTATGCGCCGATGAACTCGTTGGGGTGACGAGCCGAAATTCGGAGCCTTGGATTCGAGTCTACCGGGCGCTGGAACACGTTGCTGCAAAAACTGCGCTGAACCGAAGCGATGTGCAGAAGCTCGATTCCGCCGTGAAGATGTTTGCGACTGCCTTCACTCAGCTCCAGGAAAAGCGCCAAACAGCGGACTACGATCCGAGGCCATTTCCGTTCGGACGGAAGGTCACTCGTGGTTATATCCAACAGGCAAGAACCGCAATAGCCGCCTTGGCAGGACTTAACACCGAGCAGAGGCGCATCATAGCGACTACGGTTCTCTTCAAGAGCCGGCCATAAGCGGTCATCCTATGAAATTCACCCTGTCCTGGCTGAAAGAGCATCTCGACACCGACGAGCCATTGGAAAAGCTCGTCGACAAGCTCACCATGATCGGCCTCGAGGTGGAAAACCTCGAGGACAAGGCGAGCGCGCTCGCGCCCTTCACCATTGCGCGCGTGATCTCGGCTGAGCAGCATCCGAATGCCGACCGCTTGCGCGTGTGCATCGTCGATACCGGGTCCGGGGAGCCGGTGCAGGTCGTGTGCGGTGCGCCCAACGCACGCACCGGCATGAAGAGCGTGTTCTCAGCCCCCGGCACCTTCATTCCCGGCAAGGCGATGACGCTATCCGTCGGCACCATTCGCGGCGTCGAGAGCCGCGGCATGTTGTGCTCGGCGGCCGAGCTGCAAATCTCCGATGACCACGAGGGCATTATCGACCTGCCGGACGATGCGCCGGTCGGCATGCGCTACGCCGAATGGGCAAAGCTCGACGACCCGGTGATCGAGATCAATCTGACGCCCAATCGCTCGGATTGCACCGGCGTGCACGGCATCGCGCGCGATCTTTCCGCGGCCGACATGGGCACGTTCAAGAATCCGGCGATCAAGCCGATCAAGGGCGAGTTTCCCTGCCCGGTGTCGGTGAATATCGAAGCGCCGGACCTGTGCCCGGCCTTCGCGCTGCGCCTCG
>CAZTTL010000469.1:1552-1960 GCA_964616635.1 uncultured Rhodoplanes sp.
GGGCCGTCGCCGGACTGGCTGCAGCGCCAACTCAGCGCCATTGGGCTGCGGCCGATCAACCGGCTGGTCGACATCACCAACTTCCTCACCTACGACCGCGCCCGGCCGCTGCATGTGTTCGACGCCGCCAAAGTGCACGGCAATCTCACCGTCCGCCGTGGACGCACGGGTGAATCACTGCTCGCCCTCGACGGCAAGACTTACAGCCTCGACGACACGATGTGCGTGATCGCCGATGAGGAGGCTGTGGAATCGCTCGCCGGCATCATGGGTGGCGAGGCGACCGGCTGCTCGGAGACGACGACCGATGTGCTGATCGAGTCGGCGCTGTGGAACGAGATCAACATCGCGCTCACCGGCCGCAAGCTCGGCATCAACTCCGACGCGCGCTACCGTTTCGAGCGCGGC
>CAZTTL010000470.1:0-1952 GCA_964616635.1 uncultured Rhodoplanes sp.
CATCGTGCGCGAAAGTGGGAACCGGTTTCGCGAAAACACGATGCGACAACAAGAAGATTAGGCGGCAGAACGATCGCGTTAAACCGCTCGCCGGTTAATCGAACAGCGCGTCGATGTCGTCCTGCGAGACGTGCCCTTCCTCACCATCGAGCTTGGGCCCGTTGAGGAGCTGAGTATCGCCCGCCTCCGCCGCCGGCACTTCCGGAGCAAACTGGGCAAAGGCCTCGATGCCGCCCCAGATATTCATCATCCGGCCGATATGCTCCTCGACGAATTTCAAGGTCGCCACCACCTTGGTGATGCGCTGCCCCGTGAGGTCCTGAAAATTACAGGCCTCGAAAATCCGCACCACGCAATCCTGGATTTGCTGCGCTTGCTGCCGATTGCTTTCGTCGATTTGCGCTCCGGCGAGGAACGTGGCGCACTGGTCGATATCCTCGACAGCGCTGAGAATCGCCTGCGTCGCCTGCTCAGTGCCTTCCACCACAGCGTCAAGCTCATTGGACACCCGGGCCATTTCCGCGCCCTGGAAACCGCCGATTTGGATGGTCGCGAGTTCCTGCTTGGTCTGGCCGATCACCCCCTCGATCATGTCGAGTTCGGTCTTGAGCTTCTGGAATTCCTGGACCTGCCCCTGCAGCCGCGCGATCGCCTTCTTGGCCTCCAGCGCCGGCCCCTCGATCAGAGCCCGCACCGCGCGAACTTCGGCGATGATCTCATCGGCGCGCGAAGCATGGCCGTCGCTATCGACAGCCTGCGGCACTGGGTGCCGGTTCGGCGCGTCCGCAGTTTGATCTGTGTTCGTTCGGTTGACCTGCTCGACGCGAAACGCCTTGCGCATCTGCGACACCGCCGCCTCCCTCGATCGCCAGGCCGCTTGTAGCCCCCCCATGCTTAACGGATCGTTGACGACCCATCGCCTTGACGTAGCGGTGGTGACGCCCGGTTAACCATGAAGCCTGCGTGAATACCTGAAATTAACCATGAATACCCGGATTTACGTTTCGATCACTATATCAAGGTAAACAAAGCCCGCGTCCCGGACAAAGTAAATATCCCAGCCGAGCCATTTACGACTTAGTTTCCATTTCTCAGCTTTACTCCGGCCTATCACACGTCAGGGTTAATCGTCTGTCTTCGACTTAACCGGGA
Organism: uncultured Rhodoplanes sp.; assembly: GCA_964616635.1. Classification (GTDB taxonomy): domain Bacteria; phylum Pseudomonadota; class Alphaproteobacteria; order Rhizobiales; family Xanthobacteraceae; genus Rhodoplanes. The sequence continues at coordinate 1,153 of CAZTTL010000470.1, forward strand.
TCAGAGCAGTCATGTATCGCGTCCTTCTCTGCGCGCTCACGACGAGTGCCTTCGTCACCTCCTTTGCCCACGCCCAATCGGCGTCGCAGCAGTACCCCTATTACAGCACCTCCTCCTATGGCACGGCGCAGCCGCAGGCCGCGGTGCAGGCGCGGAGCCGGTATACGGGCCGCGGCTATCCCGGCAGCGGCAACACGCCCTCCTACGGCAGGGCGCAGCCACAGGCGCAGGCACCGACTCGGCAAGTGCAGGCGCCGACCCGCTATGCGGCGCGCGGCCATCTCGGCGGCGGCTTCATCGAGGCGATTTTCGGGGGCGCAAGCAACGGAGGCCAGTCCGCCAATCCGTATGGCTCTCAGCACTATATCGAAAACCCGTATAGCCGCTTCTCGGTCGATCCCCGCTACCAACGTCAACTTGTCGATTATAACGGCCACGAAGCGGCGGGCACGATCATCGTCGATACCAACCATTTCTACCTCTATCTCGTGCAGGGCCACGGCAAGGCGATCCGCTACGGCGTTGGCGTCGGCCGGCCCGGCTTCACCTGGGCGGGCGTGCACAATGTCTCGGCCAAGCGCGAATGGCCGGATTGGCGTCCGCCGGATGAGATGCTGCACCGGCGCCCCGATCTGCCGCACTTCATGGCTGGTGGCCCGGACAATCCGCTCGGCGCCCGCGCCCTCTATCTCGGCTCGACGCTCTACCGCATCCACGGCTCCAACGAGCCCTGGACCATCGGCCACCGGGTGTCGTCGGGCTGCATCCGCATGCGCAACCAGGACGTCATCGACCTCTAC
>CAZTTL010000471.1:0-1946 GCA_964616635.1 uncultured Rhodoplanes sp.
GCTGATCGGCGTGATGGTTCCGCGCGCGCCGGTCGCCGGATTTTCCCATGAGGTGCTTTGGGTGGATACGCCCTTGCTGAAGGCTTCGGCCACCGCCATGCGCGCATGCGCGAGATCGCTTTCGGCCGGCATCGCGCCAGTGGAGACTCGGGGTCCGCCGCTGCTGTTGAAGCTTCCGCTTCGGCCGCTCATGACGCTCGCGGGCGCGGCGGCAGGCGGTGCCGGCGGAGCGTCATCCTTTCCGGTCAGCGAGCCGAGATTATAGGAGAAGCTGCATCCGCAGGTGAGGAGGGTTACGACTGCGACCGCCGCCAAAGGCGGTATGCTCACGACAGCGTTCGATAGCCGAGAAGCCGCGCCTCCTCTATAAGCCTGAGCGAGACCAGCGTGCGAAGCAGTGCCGGTGGAACCTTGTTCTTGCGCCTGCGCGAGGGCGGATTTCCGTCCGCCGGTGAGATGCTCACGCGACGCCAAGCATGGCGGCTTCCGCGTCAATAGAAACGGAATCCGCTTGAAAGCAGGTTCAGCCACCAAGGCACTCCGTACATGAATGATACGCCCGCGATTGAACACCAAAGCGAGTTAACGAGTGGTGACTTCACGGAGGCCGAAGAGCCGCTCCGGCTGTTCGCGCAATGGTTTGAGGAGGCGAAACGCTCGGAGCCGGCCGACGCCAATGCTATGGCGCTTGCAACCGTCGGTCCCGACGGGTTGCCCAATGTGCGCATGGTGCTGTTGAAGGGCTTCGATGCGCGCGGTTTCGTCTTCTACACCAACGAAACCAGCCAGAAGGGACGTGAGCTTGCCGCCAATCCGCAAGCCGCGACCGTGTTCCATTGGAAATCGCTGCAGCGGCAGGTGCGGCTGCGCGGCCCGGTCACGATGGTATCGGACAGCGAGGCCGATGCCTATTACGCGAGCCGCCCGCGGCTGTCGCAGATTGGCGCCTGGGCGAGCAACCAATCGCACCCGCTGGAGAGCCGCCTCGCTTTCGAAAAATCGGTCGCCTATTATACGGCAAAATACATGGCCGGCACGGTGCCGCGGCCGCCTTACTGGCGGGGTTATTGCCTGCAGCCTTCGACCATCGAATTCTGGCACGACCGGCCTTTTCGCCTGCATGACCGCGTTGTTTTCACCCGGACCAGTCCGGATGCACCCTGGACCAAGACCCGACTTTATCCTTGAATGGCGCGCCGGCACCGCCGGCAGGCGCCTGTGACTGAACGGCTGACACATGGTTGTCCCTAGCAATCAACCGCGCCGCATCCTGCTGCTCACCGGCGCGAGCCGCGGCATCGGCCATGCGACGGTGAAGCGCTTCCAGGCCGCGGGCTGGCGAGTGATCGCCTGCTCGCGCCATGCCTTTCCGGAAAACTGCCCGTGGGAAGGCGGCGCCGAAGACCATATCCAGGTCGATCTCGCCGACCCCGCCAGCACGCTGCATGCGATCGACGAAGTGAGGCGCCGGCTCGACAGCGGCGAACTTCATGCGCTTGTCAACAATGCCGGCATTTCGCCCAAGGCTGAGGATGGGTCGCGGCTCGGCACCCTCGAGACGCCGCTGGAGACCTGGCAGCAGGTGTTCCAGGTGAACTTCTTCGCGCCGATCATGCTGGCACGCGGCCTCGTCAACGAGCTGGAGCGGGCGAAGGGCGCCGTCGTCAATGTTACCTCGATCGCGGGCATGCGGGTGCACCCGTTCGCCGGTTCCGCCTACGGCACCTCGAAGGCCGCGCTTGCGGCACTGACCCGCGAGATGGCCTCGGACTTTGGCCGGCGCGGCATCCGCGTCAATGCGATTGCGCCGGGGGAGATCGACACCGCGATTCTGTCGCCCGGCACCGACAGGATCGTGGCGCAGATTCCGATGCAGCGCCTCGGCACGCCCGACGAGGTGGCGAAGATCGTCTATGTGCTGTGCACGGAAACCTCGTCCTATGTGA
>CAZTTL010000472.1:0-1945 GCA_964616635.1 uncultured Rhodoplanes sp.
ACTGCGGCGCGTTGAGGATCGGCGTCGACATCAGCGAGCCGTAGACGCCGCCGTTGGAGATGGTGAAGGTGCCACCCTGCATCTCCTCGATCTTGAGCTGCCCGTCACGCGCGCGGCGCCCGAGGCCGGCGATCTCCTTCTCGATCTCGGCCAGCGTCTTCGCCTGGCAGTCGCGCACCACCGGCACCACGAGACCCCGATCGGAGCCGACCGCGACACCGATGTGATAATAGTTCTTGTAGATGATGTCGGCGCCGTCGATCTCGGCATTCACCGCGGGAATTTCACGCAAGGCCTGTACGCAGGCGCGGACAAAAAAGCCCATAAAACCCAGTTTGAGGCCGTGCTTCTTCTCGAACAGGTCGCGGTAGCGATTGCGCAGCCCCATCACCGCGCTCATGTCGACCTCGTTGAAGGTCGTGAGCATCGCCGCGGTGTTCTGTGCATCCTTGAGCCGGCGGGCGATGGTTTGACGCAATCGCGTCATGCGCACGCGCTCCTCGCGCGCGGCATCGTCGGGCGGCGACGGAGCGCGAAGCTGCATCGCCGCGGCGGGCTGCGGCGCCGGCATCGGCGCGGCAGCCGCGCGCTCGATCGCGGCCAACATATCGCCTTTGGTGACGCGGCCGTCCTTGCCGGTGCCCTCAACTGTTGTCGCATCGATGTCTGACTCGGCGCCCAGGCGCCGGACCGACGGCGCGATCGGCATGGCCGGCCGTGGTGCTACCGGCCGGGCCGGTTTGGGAGCGGGCGCAGGCGCGGCCTCGCCCGAAGGCGTGCGCGGGCGTACCGGTTCCGGACCGGCGGCGATCGGCGGTGCTATATTGGTCTCTTGCTCCGGCTGGCTGGGCGCGGCGGGTGCGGCCTTGGCGGGCGCGCCGGCGCCTTCGCTGATCTGGCCGAGCAGCGCCCCGACGGCTACCGTCTCGCCGTCACCAACGACGATCTCGGAGAGCACGCCGCCAGCCGGCGCGGGCACCTCGATCGTGACCTTGTCCGTCTCCAGCTCAACCAGCGGCTCGTCGACCGCGACGGCGTCGCCCGCCTTCTTGAACCAGCGGCCGATCGTGGCCTCGGTCACCGACTCACCTAAGGTCGGAACGCGAATTTCAATCATGTTCGTCATCCAGAAATTGACTTGGCCCGATCAGCCGAGCGCGTCGTCAAGGAAGGCCTTGAGCTGGGCGAGGTGGCGCGACATCAGGCCGGTCGCCGGCGCCGCAGCGGCGGGACGGCCGACATAGCGCGGACGACGATGGTGCTCGATTTCGGTGGACTTATGATTCAGCACCCATTCGAGATACGGCTCGACGAAGGTCCAGGCGCCCTGATTGCGCGGTTCCTCCTGGCACCATACGAGCTCGGCCGCCTTGAAGCGGGACAGGCGGGTGAGCAGTTCCTTGGTCGGGAACGGATAGAGCTGCTCGGCGCGCAGCAGATAGACGTCGTTGATTCCGCGTTTCTCCCGTTCCTCCAGAAGATCGTAATAGACCTTCCCGGTGCACATCACGACGCGGCGGATGTCCTGGTCATCGACCAGCTTGGTCTCGGTCAGGCCCGGAGTTTCGGCATCATCGGCCAGCAGCCGGTGGAAGGTCGTTTGTGATCCGAACTGCTCCAGGCGTGATACCACGCGTTTATGGCGCAACATGCTTTTCGGCGTCATCAGCACCAGCGGCTTGCGGAAGTCGCGCTTGAGCTGGCGGCGCAGGATGTGGAAGAAATTCGCCGGCGTCGAGCAATAGGCCAGCTGCAGATTGTCTTCGGGGCAGAGCTGCAGATACCGCTCGAGCCACTCTCGGGGTGGAGCGAGTAGCACCGGCGACTGCTCCATCAGCTCGCGGGCCTCATTCAGCATCCGCCTGCACATAGTGAGCGCCTCGCCGTAGTCCATGGCGCCGGTCTTGACCGCCAGGATGGCCTCGCGCTGCTCGTCCAGCGGCCG
>CAZTTL010000473.1:0-1943 GCA_964616635.1 uncultured Rhodoplanes sp.
TACGGTCGAGCGGGCATTGGCTTTCGCGCAAGGAAGCACTCAGCGATCGATCTCGCCGAAGACGATATCGAGCGAGCCGATGATCGCCGTGATATCGGCCAGCATGTGTCCGCGAGCAAGCAGGTCCATTGCAGAAAGATGGGCAAAGGACGGAGCGCGGATCTTGCATTTGTACGGCCGATTGGTGCCGTCCGCGACCAGGTAGACTCCAAATTCCCCTTTGGGCGCTTCGACGGCGGCATAAACCTCGCCGGCGGGCACGCGATGTCCCTCGGTATAGAGCTTGAAATGTTCGATGAGGGCTTCCATCGACCTTTTCATTTCCGCGCGCCGCGGTGGGACGAACTTGTGATCTTGAGCGATAACAGGGCCTTGACCTTCGGACAAACGCAGTTTCTCCAGGCACTGCTTCATTATGCGCACCGACTGACGCATCTCCTCCATGCGCACCAAATAGCGATCGTAGCAATCGCCGTGTTTTCCGACTGGGATCGCGAAATCGAGCGCGGAGTAACACTCGTAAGGCTGAGCCCTGCGCAGATCCCACACCGCCCCAGAGCCCGTCCGGCCGCGGCCGACCTCGTCTCAGCTTGCGCGCAATGATCGTGCCGAACTTTAATGCCCAGCGGCGGACCGTCTCGTAGGACACGTCGATGCCACGCTCGGCGAGCATATCTCGACGTCACGGTAGCTCAGAGCGAAGCGAAATAGAGTCAGACGGCTTGCTGGATGACGATGCGCGGAAAGCGGTGGCGGCGATATGAGAGCTTATCCATAGGCAAACGCTATACGGTCCGTCCGCACCAAGCCAGCGTTACTGTGACAGTACCCAGGAACGCCTTCAAGCACGGCCGCGATACTGCGGAGGCGGTGGCCCGCCGCCGCGAGGTCGCGGCGCTCATTCGCACCATGCGCGCCCTGGCCGACGCCACCGAGGAGGGGGAATAAATCCTTGGGCCGTCGGGGCGCCGGAACCGCGCAGAGCCTCATGCGTAGATTTTTTTCGGACTCGTTTTTCGTTTTTCCCGTCTATAAAAGGGCGCGGCCCAGGACCGGGAGCGCATAGGTTCTTCCCGGCGGCTGGCGTATGCGGGCGGCAAGGGCGCGGCATTTCGCCAGCGATGGAGCGATTTCTCGGGTGCGCACCCCTGCGCACCGTGTGCGCACCTGCCCGCCTCGCGGCTATAGTTCGTCCAGATTGTGGAACCCAAAGATTCTTGTGCCGGGGACATAAGCGATGGACCGTGCAACGATTTTGACAGATCGATTTGATCGCGCGCTTCTCTACGCGGGGCCGGACGGGGAGCGCGAATTGGAGGCGGCGGAGTGAGCAAACCGACCGAGGGCTTCATCCGAACCTTTGAGGAGATCGTCCGCGAGGTGAACGGCCGCGCCGGTGCACCGTCATCACATTCTTTCGAGATCGAGAGGGCATCAGAGCGCGACGGCATCGTTAGAAAGAACCGTGCGCTCCTTATGTACATTCGCGATGTCAGGAACGCGCTCCAGCACCCGAAACATCGATCCGGAGGTCATGCCATTCTTGTCTCCGAAGCGTTTCTCGACGAGGTCCGCGCCCTACTCAAGCTTTTGAGAAACCCACCTACGGCGAACTCCGTCGGCGGGCCACGAAAGCAGATAAAGACTGCCCGCCTGACCGACCGCCTTGGCGACCTGGCGGACGAGATGAAGCGGGATCGCTTCAGCCACTTGCCTATTCTCGATGAGGGTGGCGCGGTCATCGGGGTTTTCAACGAAGCGGCAATCTTCGATTTCTTGTGGTCAGAGGCGGAGACGATCGTCGGTCGCCGAATGCAAATTTCGGACATCCTTGCCCACTGTCGTCTTGACGCCAATCACACAGAGACCTTCACGTTCGTGACGCCACTAACTCTACTCGACGACCTCGCGCCGGCCGGTTCAGAGAGCCTCAATAACGTCTT
>CAZTTL010000474.1:0-1941 GCA_964616635.1 uncultured Rhodoplanes sp.
TTAGCGCTGCCAGAGCACAAGATCATCGCGGTGGATCATGACCGTACGGCCCGGATTGCCGAGGATGGACAGAAACTCGCCGGAATGCTTGCCGCGAATCCTGTCGGCGTCCTCGGCATCATAGGTAATGAGCCCGCGCCCGACCTCGGCACCGTCGGGACCACGCACGATCACAGCGTCGCCGCGCGCGAAGGCGCCGTCGACCCGCACCACGCCGGCGGGCAGCAAACTCTTGCCGCGCCGGAGCGCGGCGACCGCCCCCGCGTCAATGGTGAGCGTGCCCTTGGGCTCGAGCGAGCCGGCGATCCACACCTTGCGCGAGGTCACGGGATTGGCGGCGGTGAGGAACCAGGTCGCCCGCGCCGCTTCGCGGATCGCTCGCAGCGGATGCATGACCCGGCCGGAGGCAATCACCATATGGGCGCCGCCACCCGTCGCGATTTTTCCCGCTTCGATCTTGGTGCGCATGCCGCCGCGCGCCAGTTCCGAAGCCGGCGCGCCCGCCATTGCTTCGATTGCCGCGGTTATGCGGGGCACCACCGGCACGAAAGCGGCCCCCGGTCGGTTTGGCGGAAGCGTGTACAGGCCGTCGACATCGGAAAGCAGCACCAACAGGTCGGAGCTCGTCATGGTGGCGACGCGCGCGGCGAGCCGATCATTGTCGCCATAGCGGATCTCGTTTGTCGCAACAGTGTCGTTCTCGTTGATGATCGGCACCGCCCGCCAGTCGAGCAGCCGGGTGATCGTCGAGCGCGCATTGAGGTAGCGCCGCCGCTCTTCGGTGTCGCCGAGCGTCACCAGCACCTGGCCGGCTTTGATGTCATGCCCCGCAAGCGCCTTGGCCCAGATGCGCGCGAGCGCGATCTGCCCGATGGCGGCGGCGCCCTGGCTGTCCTCGAGCGGCAGCGTTCCGTGCGGCAGCTTCATTACTGAACGCCCGAGCGCGACCGCGCCCGACGAGACCACCATCACGTCGCGCTTCTGCCCGTGCAGTTCGGCGATATCGGCGACGAGCGAGGCTAGCCAGTCTTCGTCGACGCGGCCAGCTTTGGCGTCGACAAGCAGGGCCGAGCCGACCTTGACCACGATGCGGTAGAAGTCGCCGAGCGAGGGAAGTCTGTTAGGCATGTGATGGAGCAGGAACCAAATCCAGGAACCACCGTCTCCCACAGGACGGCCGTGTTTGGCAATCCTGCGTGTTGACCCACCGTGAACGCCCGCGATGAGCAAAATCTATATCGGGACCTCAGGCTGGACCTATGACGACTGGCGCGGCCCGTTCTACCCACAGAACATGCCGAAAAAGCGCTGGCTCGCCTGGTATGCAACGCAGTTCCCGACCGTCGAGATCAACGGCTCGTTCTACCATACGCCGTCGCTCGCGACCGTGGAAGGCTGGCACGACGCCACGCCACGGCAATTCACCTTTGCCTGGAAGGCCTCGAAATTCATCACCCACTGGAAGCGCCTCTCGGAAAAATCCCGTGACAGCATCGCTTTGATGGTGAGCAGGCTCACGGTTTTGGGCGGCAAAGCCGGGCCTGTGCTGTTCCAGCTGCCGCCCCGCTTCACCGTGGACCGCGAACGGCTGGAGGTATTTCTGGCGATGCTGCCAAAAGCCTACCGCTACGCCTTCGAGTTCCGCGACAAGAGCTGGTATGACGATGCGATCCTTTCGCTGCTCCACCGCCATCGGGTCGCTTTGTGCATCTCCGACCACCACGACGCGCCGGCGCCCTTTAAGGTCACCGCGCGCCACGTCTATGTGCGCGGGCATGGGCCAGGGGGCGATTACCGCGGCAACTATCCGGACAACACGCTGCAGCGCTGGGCCCGTGCAATCGACGGGTGGAAGGAGCAGCGGCGCACCGTCTATGTCTACTTCGATAATGACCAGAAAAGCGCCGCACCGACCGACGCGCGGCGGCTGATCGAGATGGT
>CAZTTL010000475.1:0-1929 GCA_964616635.1 uncultured Rhodoplanes sp.
GAATTCCGCGACATCAATTCTTTGGCAGTCTCATCGTAACTTCCGCAATTGGCACCAAGCAGGAATCCGCCGTCCGGCAGGTTCCGGAGGACCAGCGGACAGTCGCACCCGCGATAGGCATGGGCAAGCCAGGCAAGCTACCCCGGCGTCTCAAGACGACGAGGCTGCTGCTCGGCGAGCGCGCGCCGGAGAGCCGTCAGGCTGACGGTAGGCTTTCAGTCGATGGAAGCCGGCTTTCGCTTCCAATATGCTGGCCGCGGTTCATCGAAGGGCCATCCGGGCATTGCGTTAGCGCTTCAGGTTCCGTGTCACGCGGCGGATCGTGCCCTGCATGTTCTCGATGGCGTTGGTGCAGGCCCGCGACCGGCGCAGCTCTCCTCGCCGTCGGCACCGAGAACTCGTGGCCGGACGATTTCGACATTGCCGCCCTGATAGCCGATCTTGCCGCGCGGGCGACCTCAACGGTGACGACGCCGCTCTCGCTCCGGGCACAGCGCCCGCGCAGGTCCTATAAGAATCGGATAGATTGCCGACGGCGCGGGGCCGGGTCTGCAGCCCGTCACCGGACAATCACCACCGCATCCGGCTCGCTCCGCGCCGACTCTTCATGTCGGCGGTGGCGCGGTGGTTTATGGCATACATTCCAGAGTGGGAACGGCTGGCCGACTCGCGCAGGCGCGTCATGGCGGCCGGCGGTTCCAAACGTGAGGCGCAACGCGACATTTGCCGTGCACTGGCCGATCAGAAGATCAAAATCCGATATTTGATTGGGAAGGAGATCTTAGGAGGCACGCCGGTTCCGACGGGTCAGGGTATGTCGGGGCATGTGATCTGGCGTCCTGACGTTATCCCTCGCTCCCTTGCGTCCGCCGATTTTGATTGGCGAAAATCGCGGCCCGTTAGGCCGTGGCAGTTGTACCCTAATCCCGTATTCTGGGAGCTGGATTGGATCGAGCTTTACAGTGCTGACGTTACGCGAACCTTGGTCGTACCCAGAAGCATCGCGCTCGTCCGACCACCGGGGTTATCGAGTACAAGGCCGCCGGTTCCGAAGCGCCCACCAAACGAGTCACATCGCCAGCGGCATAGACCTGCGCAGGCCCTCGCTGCAGAAGCACTTAAGGCGCTTTTCGGAAGGAAAATTCCTGGCCGCACGTCGCTGACAGACCAGAAACTTTGCGGCGCCGTGCAAGAGTGGTTGAAGGCCAACGACCGCCGCAAGGTGAGTTGCGACTCGATTTTGCGAGCCGCCAAGCGCGCGACTTGATCCTGATAAGCTCGGCCACGCTTGAAAAGCGCAGACACAAATACAAGCCATTTTGTTGAAACGAAAGGAGGGGGTATAGCAATCTTACAATGTGACGCGGTAATCGAACATGCTCACTGAAAATACAGCACGAGAACAGCGACCGCGCGGCAAGCCCTTCCCCAAGGGCGTGAGTGGGAATCCTGCCGGGAGGCCGAAGGGCACGCGCAATCGGGCAACCGTGCTGCTGGAGGCGATCACCGACGATGACCTACACGCCATCGTGACAAAGGTCATCGAAAAGGCGAAAGCTGGTGACCTGATCGCAGCCAAACTGATATTCGATCGCGTGGCGCCGGCGCCGAAGGGCCGCGCCGTTTCGATCGAACTGCCGGCCATCGGGCAATGGGATGGAAATGACGCGGTGCTCCGCGCTTACCGGACGATCATCGAAGCAGTCAGCGCGGGCGAAGTTTCGCCGGCGGAAGGGATCGAGTTGGTTGCTCTGATCGAGGCACAGCGTGGGGCGGTCGAAAATCTAAGCACAGCGTCAATGCACCGACAGCCGACGCCCGACGAGATCGCGGAAGAGAAGCGGCGACATGAAGAGTGGGCCAAAGACTTTGAGCGATTCCGGCTGAGGCCGTGAGCACGCTCTGTCTTTGGTGCATGTGCCAGAGAAT
>CAZTTL010000476.1:0-1921 GCA_964616635.1 uncultured Rhodoplanes sp.
CTAGCACAGGCAAGGGGCGGCATTTGATCTTCGAAGACGTCACGGCGGTGCTGAAGGCCGCGGCCGAGGAAACCCGGCTGCGCATTCTTGCGCTCTTGGCCGAGCATGAGCTGACGGTCTCCGACCTCACTGAGATATTGCGCCAGTCGCAGCCGCGCATCTCCCGCCATCTCCGCCTGCTCGCCGAAGCAAAACTGGTCGAGCGCTTCCGCGAGGGGTCTTGGGCCTTCTTCCGCCTGGCCGAGCAGGGCGAGGCGACCGACCTCGTGCGCGCGCTGATCGGCCGGCTCGACCGGCAGGACCGCACCATCAGCCGCGATCGCGAGCGGCTTGTCGCGGTGCGCACCGCCCGTATGCATGCCGCCCAGGACTATTTCCGCAAGCACGCCGCCGAATGGGACGAGATCCGGCGCCTGCATGTCGCCGACGCCGCGGTCGAAGCGACGATGGTCGCGGCGCTCGCCGACCGGCCGTTCCGCACGCTGCTCGATCTCGGCACCGGCACCGGCCGCATGCTCGAACTGTTCGGGCCGCAGGTCGAGCGCGCGGTCGGGATCGATCTCTCGCGCGACATGCTGGCGCTGGCCGAAGCCCGCCTCGACCGCGTCGGGCTCAAGCACTGCTCGGTGCGGCACGGCGATATCTTCGACCTCGCGATGCCGCCCGATTCCTTCGATGTCATCATCGTCCACCAGGTGCTGCATTTTCTCGACGACAGCGCCCGTGCGATCCGCGATGCGGCGCGGCTGCTGCGGCCCCAGGGGCGGCTCCTGGTCGTAGATTTTGCGCCGCATGATTTGGAATTTCTGCGCGAGCAGCATGCGCATCGCCGCCTGGGCTTTGCCCGCGAGGCGATCACCCAGTGGATGGAGCAGGCCGGGCTCGAGCCGGTGGCGTTTCGCACCCTGCCGCCCGAGCCTGGCTCGGACGGCAAGGTCGCGGTGTCGCTGTGGCTCGGCCGGGACAAGCGCATCGCGCTCGCCAATTCGGCGCGGGAGGTCGCATGATGGATATCGTACCGCAGAGCCGAGCCAGCCGGTTTCCGCGCGAGCGTTCGCCCATCCGCGTGTCGTTCGAATTCTTTCCGCCGAAGACCGCGGAGATGGAAACCACGCTGTGGAATTCGATCGAGCGGCTGCATCCGCTGGCGCCTGCTTTCGTCTCCGTCACTTATGGCGCCGGCGGATCGACCCGCGAGCGCACCCACGCGACGGTGAAACGATTGTTGGCGGAGACCGACCTTGTTCCTGCCGCGCATCTCACCTGCGTCGCCGCGACACGCGAGGAGGTCGACGAGGTGATCCGCGCCTATGTTGCTGCCGGGGTGCGCCATATCGTGGCGCTGCGTGGCGACCCCGTCGGCGGTCCGGGTGAATGCTACGCCCCGCATCCCGGCGGCTACCGCAATGCTGCCGACCTCACCGCCGGCATCAAGCGGATCGCGCCGATCGAAGTGTCGGTTGCCGCCTATCCGGAGAAGCATCCGGAAAGCCCGTCGGTCGCCGCCGATATCGACATGCTCAAAGCCAAGGTCGATGCCGGGGCGACCCGTGCCATGACCCAGTTCTTCTTCGATAACGACCTGTACTTCCGCTATCTCGACCGCGTCCGGGCCGCCGGAATCATGCTCCCGATCGTGCCCGGCATCCTGCCGGTGCAAAACTTCAACCAGACCCGCGCTTTTGCTGCGCGCTGCGGCGCCTCGATCCCGACCTGGCTCGCCGATCGCTTCGCCGGCCTCGATGATGATGTCGCGACCCGCAAGCTGATCGCGGCGGCGGTTGCCGCCGAGCAGGTGTTCGACCTGGTCGATCGCGGGGTGCGCGATTTTCACTTCTACACGATGAACCGCGCCGATCTTGTCTATGCGATCTGCCATCTGCTGGGTTTACGGCCGGCGGCGGCGCGCGTCGCGGCGTAA
>CAZTTL010000477.1:0-1920 GCA_964616635.1 uncultured Rhodoplanes sp.
GACCTTTATCCGCCCGGCATTTACGATCCGGTCCGGCTCGATTTCTTCGGCGACACGCTGGAATCGATCCGCGGTTTTGACCCGGAGACGCAGCGCTCGACCGACCAGCTTCGCGCGCTCGATCTCGTGCCGGTCGCCGAATTCCAGCTCACCAGCGAGACCATCCGCCGCTTCCGCCAGGGCTATGTCGCCGCCTTCGGCGCGGAAACGAGCGACGATCTGCTCTACCAGGCGGTGAGCGAGGGGCGGCGCTATCCCGGCATGGAGCACTGGCTGCCGCTGTTTCACGATCATCTCGATACGCTGTTCGACTACCTGCCGGGCACGCCGGTCGCGATCGAGCCGCTCGCCGAGGACGCCGCGCATGAGCGTTTGGCGCAGATCACCGACTATTACGATGCGCGCAAGCAGGCGCTCGCAATGGATGGCGGCGGCACGCCCTATAAGCCGCTGCCGCCCGACCGGCTTTACTTGAGCGAAGACGAGTGGCGCGAGCGGCTCGATGCCCGCGCCCTGGTGCGGCTCACGCCGTTCGCCAGCCCCGACAATTCGGGCGCCGTGATCGACGCCGGCACCCGCGCCGGCCACAACTTTTCCGCCGAGCGCGCACAGGCCGAGACCAATGTCTTCGAGGCGGTGCGCGCCCATGTCGAAGCGCTGCAATCCGCCGGCAAGCGCGTCATCATCGCGCTGTGGAGCGAAGGCGCGCGCGAGCGCATGAGCCATGTGCTCGCCGACCACAAGCTCCTCAATCTGCGCAATGTCGCGTCCTGGCCGCAGGCGCTGGCGCTGCCGAAGCCGGAGATCGCGCTCGCGGTGCTCGGGCTTGAGTCCGGCTTCGAGACGGCGGATGCCGCGGTCATCAGCGAGCAGGATATTTTGGGCGACCGCTTGGTGCGGCCGCGCAAGCGCAGCAAGCGTGCCGACAATTTCCTCACCGAGCTGACGAGCCTGTCGGCGGGCGACCTCGTCGTGCATGTCGATCACGGCATTGGCCGCTTCGTCGGGCTGAAGACGATCGACGCCGCCGGTGCGCCGCACGACTGCCTGGAAATCCATTACGCCGGCAATGACCGGCTGTTTCTGCCGGTCGAGAATATCGAGCTGCTGTCGCGCTACGGCTCTGAAGAAACCACGGTCGAGCTCGACCGGCTCGGTGGCGTTGCCTGGCAGGCGCGCAAGGCGCGGATGAAGCGTCGCATCCAGGAGATGGCGAGCGCGCTGATCCGGGTTGCGGCCGAGCGGGCGCTGCGCGAGGCGCCGCGGCTCGCCGTGGGGCAGGGGGTGTATGACGAGTTCTGCGCCGGCTTCCCCTATGATGAGACTGACGACCAGCGCGGCACCATCGACGCCACGCTCGACGATCTCGCCGGCGGCCGGCCGATGGATCGGCTGGTCTGCGGCGATGTCGGCTTTGGCAAGACCGAGGTGGCGCTGCGCGCGACGCTGGCCGCAGTGATGAACGGCAAGCAGGTCGCGGTACTGGTGCCGACCACGCTGCTGGCGCGCCAGCACACCAAAACCTTCGCCGAACGGTTTCGCGGGTTTCCGGTACACATTGCCCAGGCGTCGCGGCTCGTCACCGGGCCGGCGCTCACCAAGACGAAGAAAGGCCTCGCCGACGGCACCATTGATATCGTCGTCGGCACCCATGTGCTGCTGGGAAAATCGATCAAATTCCGTGACCTCGGCCTTGTCATTGTCGACGAGGAGCAGCATTTCGGCGTCGCCCATAAAGAGCGGCTGAAGGCTCTGCGCTCGGAAGTGCATGTGCTCACGCTCACCGCGACGCCGATCCCGCGCACGCTGCAGCTCGCGCTTACGGGTGTGCGCGAGCTGTCGATCATCGCGACGCCGCCGGTTGACCGGCTCGCGGTGCGGACTTTCGTCGCCCCGTTCGATCCGCTGATCGTGCGCGAG
>CAZTTL010000478.1:0-1917 GCA_964616635.1 uncultured Rhodoplanes sp.
TGTCGGAATTGGCCCAATTGCTTGGCAATGAGACCCATTGACCGCGCATCGGTAGGCCGCTTCCGCTTTGTTCTCGATCACATGGGCTAGTGCGGCCTCGCAAACCTCGTTGGTGAAATTGGTGCATTCGGCCGACCAATCGCGGAAGGCGGAGCGGAAGCCGTGCACCGTCACGCTGTCGATCTTCATGCGGCGGAGCACCATTTCAAGCGCCATCACCGACAATGGCTTGCCGGCCTTTTGGCCAGGAAAGACAAAATCACCGTTGCGGGCCTCTTGCAGACCCTTCACGATCTTGAGCGAGCGCTTGGACAGCGGAACGCGATGCTCGCGCCCTGCCTTCATGCGCGCGCCCGGAATGGTCCAGATGGCACGATCAAGGTCGAATTCATCCCACCGCGCGCCCAGCACCTCGCCGGAACGGGCGGCCGTCAGCACAGCAAATTCGAGCGCGAGGGCAGCGGTGGCCTGCCGCGCCTGCAAGTCACCCATGAAAGCCGGCAGCTCAGCATAGTTCATCGCGGCGTGGTGCCCGCGCGTGAGCAGTTGGCGCTTGGGCAAGAGCTGGTCAAGATGGCCGCGCCACCGCGCCGGGTTCTCGCCGTTGCGGAGCCCTTGCGCCTTGGCCGCGTCCAGCACGCGCTCGATCCGGCCCCGAAGGCGGGAGGCGGTTTCCGGCTTTTCGTTCCAAAGCGGCCGGAGAACCGAAAGCACGTCATCGGTGGTGATCTTGTCCGCCGGCAGGCGCCGCAAGGGGGCGGCATACTCGCGCATGGTCATTTCCCATTGCGCAACGTGCTTGCTGTTGCGCCAGGATGGCCGCATGGCCTCGATCACGCGGTCGGCGCATTCCCCGAACGTAGCGCCGTCTGACTGCCTTCTAGCATCCTTTGGATTGATGCCCTCGGCGAGCTTGGCGCGGCTCTGCGAGGCGAGTTCGCGCGCGCGGGCAAGCGTCACGTCCCGTGCCGAACCAAATCCAATTTCGGTGGGCTTGCCGTGCCAGCGGAACAGGAAAACCCACCGCCGGCCGCCGTTCGTGGAAATCGAAAGGTAGAGCCCGCCGCCGTCAGCGTGGCGGCCGTTCTCAGTGATAGTTGCCACCGCCCGCGCGTTCAGCCGATTGATTTTGCGCGCCATCGCCGTATCCTCTGCCCTAGCATGTGCCCTAGCATTTGCGCCGGATTGTAGCGGACGACAGCGAGCGATGAAAGACAGAGATGGCGGAAATCGCCTGTAAAATATGGCATTTCTAACACTGTGGCGAACCGGCGCGAACCTCGCCGGACGATAGTTTGGCGGTCACTCCCTCCGCCAACTGCCTCTCAGCTAACGTTCTCTCGCGCGATGTGACGTGGTGAAAATCGCCACGTTTTGCGGGGTCCCCTCAACGACCCTCTGCACTGCCGTACCGGCCGCGCCCCGGCTTGATTCCGGCTCGCACCTATTCCCCAAGCGCCCTCCTCAAGGCACAATTCGTTCTTCGGGACGACGGCCTTCGCCGCGCCAGGTCTCGGACTGATCAGTTCAGCGATCATGCTGGCCTTCGGTCTGTGGTGACTCAGCGTCGTAAGTCCGATCGGCTTCGGCGCCGTCGCCCTTCCGGCCTTCGGGGTCATGCGCGACTGGGTGCTGACGATTAGCGGCGGACATCTGGTTTCGGTCGCGCTCGCCACGAATATGCTCGCCGCGCTGACCGGGTCTGCATCCGGCGGCTTCACCGTTGCGCTCGATACGCTGGGCGCGACCTACATGCGGTTCGCGGTTGAGTTCAACATCGATTCAGCGCTCATGCACCGCGTAGCCGTGATCGGCGCCAGCACTTTCGACAACTTGCCGCACAACGGGGCGGTCGTCACGCTACTTGCGCTCCGCGGATCAAACCAACGTCAGAGCTACTTTGACATTGTCATGGTC
>CAZTTL010000479.1:0-1916 GCA_964616635.1 uncultured Rhodoplanes sp.
GGAGATCGAACGGACCGTCAACGAGGGGGAATACCACCACGGCCGGGCCGCCGTGGTTCAGCTTTTTGGTACAGTGTAGAATCAAAGCTTTGTCTTAACGAGCGATGGCGGGCCCTGTCATTATTGGAAAGCGTCAAACGATATTGCAGCAGGTGTCGTTAATTTGATTATCACAAATGATGGTGAAATTCCCTTCGTTAGTTGATATAGGGTCGCAAGACGCAGGAAAAGTGGCGGCGGAGGCCTAGTCCCACGCCTACGCCGGCAGACGTAATGTTGTGGCGTAGATCATGGATACGCGCTTCAGCATTCGCACGCGCACGGATGGTCACGGTCGGCGCAGAGGAAGTTGCTTCAGCGCGTGGATGCGAACGGGAGATGACGTTTGAGAGTAAAATCGTGAGAACGAATAGGAAAAAATCGTAGAACATGCGTGCACAGAAATTGCACACCACGCTCACCTAACTATCTAATTTCAATAAACTCTCTGTCCATTCCATCATCGGGGCGACGGAGAATGTGCGATCGAGATCGTTCATTGCATCGTTGGTCCTTATCTATCGTTGCCGCGGCAGCAACGAGCGGACAAGAGTTTGCTCAAAGACGGCGACCGAGGCTCCAAAATACATAGGCATTCTCACAAGCCAAGGCAGGTCGGCCTGCGTCGAGCAGAGAAACGTGGCATCGGCTAGAAGCGTCCCTTGTCGATAATGTCGATCGCGGCCTGCAGCGCTGCTTCGGCATTCAGCGCCGTGGTATCGAGCACGTGGGCGTCGGGGGCGGGGGCGAGCGGGGCAATCGCGCGCTTCATGTCGCGCGCGTCGCGGCGCAAGATGTCGGTGAGGATGTCGGCCTCGCGCACCGCCTGGCCACTTGCCGCGAGCTCGAGAAAGCGGCGCTGCGCGCGCACTTCCGGCGTCGCGGTGACAAAAATCTTCACGTCAGCATCGGGGCAGATCACCGTGCCGATGTCGCGGCCGTCGAGCACCGCGCCGGGCGGCGTCGCGGCGAAATCACGCTGAAAAGCGACGAGCGCCGCGCGCACCTCCGCGATCGCCGAGACGATGGAGGCCGCTTCGCCGATCGCGTGGACCTTCAGGCTGTCGTCGAACCGTGCCGGGTCGAGTTTTTGGGCTGCCACAGCCGCCTGCGCGGTATCGTCGAGCGGGTGACCAGCATCGAGCAAAGCCTTGGCGACCGCGCGATAGATCAGGCCGGTATCGAGATGGCGCAGGCCGTAATGCGCGGCAAGTTTCTTGCCCAGCGTGCCCTTGCCGGAGGCCGCCGGTCCGTCGATGGCAATGATCATGTCGGGGCCTGCAAGGAATTGCGGAACGGATCAAGGCGCATCGCTCATTCTTCCTCGCGGCCGAACAGGCCGAACTGCGCCGCGTCGCGTTGCGGTTCGGCGAGGCCGAGATGGCGGAACGCATGCGCGGTGAGCAGCCGGCCGCGCGGGGTGCGCTGGACCAAACCCTGCTGGATCAGGAACGGCTCGATGATCTCCTCGATGGCGTCGCGCGGTTCTGACAGCGCCGCTGCGATGGTCTCGACCCCGACCGGCCCGCCGCCATAGTTCAGCGCGATCGTCGTGAGGTAACGCCGGTCCATGGCGTCGAGGCCGCTCGAATCGACTTCGAGCGCGGAGAGCGCGCGATCGGCAATCGCGCGGTCGATCGCTGTGTCACCGGCAACATGGGCAAAATCGCGCACCCGTCGCAGCAGCCGTCCGGCGATGCGCGGCGTGCCGCGGGCGCGGCGGGCGATCTCGTTGGCGCCGTTGGCGGTCATGCCGATCCGCAACACCCGGGCGCCGCGGTTGACGATCTCCTCCAACTCGCTCTCGCTGTAGAAATTGAGCCGGATCGGAATGCCGAAGCGGTAGCGCAGCGGGTTGGTGAGGAGCCCCGCGCGCG
>CAZTTL010000480.1:0-1877 GCA_964616635.1 uncultured Rhodoplanes sp.
CGCAGCGACCAAGTCCTCGCGCTGCGAATATTGGCTTTCGGAGTTGCGTTCGACCCCAACGAATACTTGCCGCCGCCCGCTCCCGCCTCGAATACTGCACCATAAGATGTTGATCATGGCTGAAACGGTTCGAGGCCCTTGCGCACCGGAAGCGGCGGCGCAGGCCCAAGCCCGCAGCGCGCATGCCAGTAGGCCCATGAGCGGGCGTCGAACACGCCGGGCGGAGCCGCTTCCAGGACGAGCAGCGTAGGCCGGCTCGCGGCGAGCAATAAGCCGCAAGCTCGATCACGAGCGCGACTTGGGAAAAATAGTTACTCATCCCATGGAAGCTTCTGGAACGGATCGATAACGGTGACGTCCATCACCGTAAAATGGCGCTCATTGCCGGAGAGAATTGCCAGTTCATAGCGCCGCGCCGTTGCAGCGATGGCGACGTCGGCAAAGCCTGGAGCATGGCCTCGTCCGCGCGCAAGATCGGATAGAGCGCCGGCGATCTCAGCCGTCGCGGTGTCGAAGGGGAGCACGCGATGCAGTCCGAGAGATCGGCGGCTTTCCGCTCGGCTCCCTTGCGCCGCGCTTTGGCGATGCCCTCGGCGATCTCCGCAATGGTCACAGCCGACAAGAACAGGTCCGCCGAATGAGCATCCATCCAATCAATTAACCCCGGGCGCGTGACCGCCTTGGTGGGCGCATCAGCCGAGATCACGTCGGTATCGACCAGATAGCGGCTCACAAGCCGGCATCGCGTAACGGCGAGCGGTCGCGCTCCGGCAGATCGTCGCGCTCAAGCGGCGCCGACATAAGCAGTCGCCCGAACGAGGGCACGCGCGATAAGCGCTGCCAGTCGGCAAAGCCGAGCACGACCGCTTCCGGCTTGCCATGTCGCGTGATGAGGGACGGTTCGCCCCGCGCGGCCTGATCCACCACGGCGGACAGATTAGCTTTGGCGTCCTTCAACTGGATTTCGCGCATGCCAGGCCCCATGTGACCACAGTGGTCATGTAGCGAAAACAACCGGAAACGCAATAAGATGTCCGCCATTTGAGGTCTATTGGCGAAGCACTCGACGGGCGAGTTCAACCGCTCGCCGGCGTTGCGCGAAGCCAGTTGATATGGCGACCAGATTTGCGTTGATGGAATGGAAGAGTGTTCAGCCAACGCCCAAAGGGCGATCGAAGCATGAAATCTATATTTTCACAAATAAAAATCAGGCTAATAGCAAAGGCCTTGCGATATTACAGCAGGTGAAGACTGGGTCTCGTCGCCCGCGGTGTCCTGACCAAGATGCAGGCCAAGGTCCCGGAACAAATTCCCGAGAACGGCGCTAAAGAGCCGCGATGAAACACCAATTTGCGGTATTTCATATGACCGTCGTTCACGCCTTTGGCCAGATCGTCGCCGTTATCAGGTCGGGAAGCGCAAAGCTCTTTGATGCGGTGATTGCTCGGGAAGCAACGGAAGACGATCTGCCGTCGCCGGCTTATCTTGCCGCTTACAGCCGTGACATGAACCGCGCGAGCTCATAGGACCGCTACCCTCTCGCCGGTTCTTCTGCGATCACTAAATCCGCAAGCGCTTCATCGCCCCCGGGTCATCGGGGCTATTCTGAAAACTCGCCACGCCACGAATCTTTGCCTTGCTTCGCTGAGCAGAGCACGCAGCAGGCAATTCTGCTAGATGAGCGCCGTCATCGTTGCATCGCCTCGCTTAGCGCTTCAACAACGCGATCCACTGCTAATTCGATCTGCTCCGGATCGTCTCCCTCCGCGGTAACTCGGATCACCGGCTCGGTGCCGGACGAGCGCACAATCAGGCGGCCGCCTCGATCCAACCGCTGCGTCGCGTCAGAGATCGCGTCGATAATCTTGGCATCCTCC
>CAZTTL010000481.1:0-1873 GCA_964616635.1 uncultured Rhodoplanes sp.
TTCGCCGTGAAAGGGTTTCAACGGGCACATCGGCGGATGTCTGTGGATATTGAGAATGCCGATTACGCCTGATTTATTGCTGTTTTTCGTCCACCGTTGTATTCTGCCGTTCGCCTACGGATATTCCCCAAAAAGTTCCCATTCTCCCCAATCGCCGGGAGGGGGTGAAAATGGCCCGCACCGTCCGCGACGCAAATCTCGAAACTCGCACCGCTCGATTGCGTCTTAAGGCGCAGGCTGAGCCCTACTGGCGGGGCCTCGAAAAGGGTCTCGCCCTCGGCTACCGCAGGCGCACGACTGGCGGGACATGGCTTGCCCGTCGCCGTCGGCTTGGCGGCGGCTATGTCGAGCACAAGATCGGCCTGAGCGACGATCTGCAGGCGGCCGATGGCGTCTCGGTGCTCGATTATGGGCAGGCGCAGAAGGCGGCGCGCGAATGGTGGCGGGCGGAACGGCGGCGGGAGGAGGGCCACGAGGAACGCACCGGCCCTTTCACTGTGGCGGATGCGCTCGCGGATTATCTGAAGAGCCTTGAACGGCGGGGCGGTAAATCCGTCTATCATGCGCGCCGCGCGGCCGAGACGCACATCCTACCGGCCGTGGGCAACGTGACGGTCGCGAAGCTCACCGCGAAACGGATCGAGGCATGGCACCACAGCCTCGCCGAGCAGCCTGCGCTCGCTCGAACCGCACCGGGTCGGAAGCTCAACTACCGCAAAGTCGACCACAGTCCCGACAGCGTTCGGCGGCGGCGGGCGACGGCTAATCGCATTCTGACAGTGCTGAAAGCCGCCCTTAATCACGCCTGGAAGGCCGGGCACGTCGCCAGCGATGACGCATGGCGGCGCGTGAAGCCGTTCAAGGGGGTCGAGACGGCGCGGGTGCGTTACCTGACCGAGGACGAATGCGTCCGGCTGGTCAACGCGTGCGAACCGGATTTCCGCAATCTCGTGCGCGGCGCTCTGCTGACCGGCTGCCGCTACTCCGAACTCACCGCCATGTGCGTCGTCGACTACAATCCTGACGCAGGCGTTGTCACCGTTCGCGAGAGCAAGGCGGGCAAGCCCCGTCATGTCGTTCTTACCGGCGAGGGGCAGCAACTATTCACGGCTCTGACCGCGGGGAAGCTCGCCGATGAATCGGTCTTCGTTCGCTCCGGTGGCGGCAGGTGGGGCGCCTCGCATCAAATCCGACCGATGGTCGAGGCGAGCAAGCGGGCGAAGATCGCGCCCGCCGTGTCGTTCCATGTGCTGCGGCACACGCACGGCTCGACGCTCGCCATGCGCGGCGTCCCCATGGCGGTGATTGCCGAGCAACTCGGTCACGCCGACACCCGAATGACGGAAAAACATTACGCGCACCTGTCCGGCGGCTACGTCGCCGAGACGATCCGCGCGCATTTCCCGACGCTCGGCATTGCAGAAAACGGGGCTGTTCCCATCCGCGCCGCGGTCAAGAAGCCGATGGCGCTCGCGAAGGTCAGCGGGCGCTGATCGACCGCTCGATTGAACCGCTGTCCCGCATTCGCCGCCCGGCGGAACAGCAAATCTTCTGCCGCCGCGGTGCACGCCAATCGCGGCTGAAGTGCAGCCGCGCCGCAGCATCACAGCGATTCCAGCGAAGCTGAAGTCCGCCCGAGCGACGGCTCAAAATAGCATCCGCACTGGATTTTCGGTCCGATCGAGCCCTATCGGGCCGAATCGAACAATTGCAAATCATCGGATACCAAGTGGGACCATGTGACAGGTGCAGAGCGCCGACCGACGGAGATCGCAAGATAAAGCGAACTGCGTTCGCCGGCACCGTGCGGTGCGGAAGTGGTTGTCGGCACGTTGGTTTTGTCCCCAATTAACGGCACTATGATTGTTTCCGG
>CAZTTL010000482.1:0-1858 GCA_964616635.1 uncultured Rhodoplanes sp.
GTGAAGCCGACCCACCTCGCGGTCGTGTTCGACTATTCCGGCAAGAGCTTCCGCAACGAGATTTACAGCGACTACAAAGGCCACCGCCCCGAACCGCCGGACGAGCTCATTCCGCAGTTCCCGCTGATGCGCGAGGCGGTGCGCGCTTTTGGCCTGATCCCGATTGAGCAGGAAGGTTTCGAGGCCGACGACCTGATCGCGACCTACAGCCGGCTGGCCGGCGCGGCGGGTGCCGATGTCACCATCGTCGCCGGCGACAAGGATTTGATGCAGCTCGTGCGTCCTGGCGTCATGATGTATGACCCGATGCCGGGCAATGAGCGCCGCATCGGCCGCGACGAGGTGATCGCGCGCTTCGGCGTACCGCCGGAAAAGGTGCCGGAGGTGCAGGCGCTGATCGGCGATCCCACCGACAATGTGCCGGGCGTGCCAGGCATCGGCGTCAAAACCGCAGCGCAGCTCATCGGCGAGTATGGCGATCTCGAAACGCTGCTTAAGCACGCACCCGAAATTAAGCAGGCGAAGCGGCGGGAATCGTTGATCGAGTTTGCCGAGCAGGCACGACTCTCGAAGCAGCTCGTGCTACTCGATGATCATGTCGCGCTCGCCTGCCCGCTCGATGATCTCCACCTCCACGAGTCCGATCCCAAGGCACTCATCGCTTTCCTGAAGGCGATGGAGTTCAACACGCTGACGCGGCGGGTCGCTGAGGCGCTTAGCGCCGATGCGAACGAGATCGAGGCCGATCCGCGGCTACGGCCGGACGGCGAAGGCGCCGGTATCGCTGAGGACCGGCAAGGAGAGCCTGTCTCGGCGACTGCGGCTGAGGCTGAAGCGGCTGAGCCATGCGCGTCACCGGGAAAAGCTGTCCCGCAACGCCAGGGCGAGTTGCCGCTCGCCGGGCCGCAGGCTCCTCCTCGGCCGGGTGCCGCCACCGGCAATAGACCGGCCGGCAAAGTCGGACCGCAATCAGGGCCGTTCGCGCCACAAGACCTCGTTGCCGCAAGGCTTGCGGAAGCCGCGACCACCGCGATCGACCGCGGGCGCTACCAGACGATCACCGATGTCGAAATACTGCAACACTGGATCGACAGCGCGCGCGCGCAAGGTTTCGTCGCGGTCGATCTCATCACCACCTCGCCGGACCCGATGGTCGCCGAGATCATCGGTGTATCGCTCGCGGTCGGGCCGGATTACGTCTGCTACATCCCGATCGGCCATCGCACCGCCGACGACCTTCTTGCCGGCGGCGGACGCTTGCCCGGCCAGATCAGCGAACAGGACGCGCTCGCGCGGCTGAAGCCGCTGCTTGAAAGCGCCGGCGTGCGAAAGATCGGCCACGACGTGAAAGCCGATATGCACGCGCTCGCGCGCCACGGCATCGCGCTTGCCGGTTTCGACGACGTACAGCTGATGTCCTATGTGCTCGACGCCGGCACCGGGGCGCATACGCTCGACGCGCTGGCGCAGCGCCATCTCAATCATGCCGCCCTCGCGCTCGCCGAAATCGTCGGCAAAGGGCGCACGCTGGTGCCGTTCGCGCAGATCGAGATCGCCCGCGCCTGCCCCTATTGCGCCGAGCAGGCGGACCTGGCGTTGCGGCTGTGGCGCTTGTTCAAAGCGCGGCTCGTCGCCGAGCATATGACGACAGTGTACGAGACGCTGGAACGCCCGCTCGTTCCGGTGCTGATGCGGATGGAGCGGCGTGGCATTTTGATCGACCGGCAGGTGCTGTCGCGCCTTTCCGGCGAGTTCGCGCAGAAAGCGGCGGCGCTCGAACACGAGGCGCAGGAGATCGCCGGCGAGCCGTTCAATCTCGGCAGCCCCAAGCAGCTCGGCGATATCCTGTTCGGCAAGT
>CAZTTL010000483.1:0-1857 GCA_964616635.1 uncultured Rhodoplanes sp.
GCCGAAGACGTTGCGGGTCGGCATGCCCCAGGGCGTACACAGAAACTCCTGATTCCCCGCGAGGAAATCGAGGTAGAGATTGGAGTGCATGAAGTTCCACTTCTTGCCCTTGCCGAGGGCGAAGACCTTGCGGAACAGCTCCTTGGTGCGCCGGCGGGACAAGAAGCTCTTCTGGTTGGGCGCGCGCTCATAGGCGTAGCCCGACGAGATCGAGGCGCCGACACCGATATCGGCAGCGAAATCGAGGAAGGCGGCGATGTCCTC
The DNA here is from genome assembly GCA_964616635.1 of uncultured Rhodoplanes sp. Taxonomy (GTDB): domain Bacteria; phylum Pseudomonadota; class Alphaproteobacteria; order Rhizobiales; family Xanthobacteraceae; genus Rhodoplanes. Next base: position 265 of record CAZTTL010000483.1, read on the forward strand.
GGCCGGCATGCCCTCGAAAATGGTGGCGTTAACGTTGACGGCAAAACCCTTCGCCTGCGCGGTCTTGATCGCAGCAACGGCGCGGTCGAACACGCCCTCCTGGCAGACCGAGCGATCGTGATGATGCTTCAGGCCGTCGAGATGCACGGAGAAAAACAGATAGGGTGACGGCTCGAACAGGTGCAGCTTCTTTTCGAGCAGCAACGCATTCGTGCATAGCGACACGAATTTTTTCCGCGCCACGATGCCTTTGACGATCTCGCCGATTTCCTTGTGGATCAGCGGCTCGCCGCCGGGAATGGCGACCATCGGCGCGCCGCATTCGTCGACGGCGTCGAGGCAGTCCTTCACCGCGAGGCGCTGGTTGAGGATCGCCTCCGGATAATCGATCTTGCCGCAGCCGGCGCAGGCGAGATTGCAGCGAAACAGCGGTTCAAGCATCAGGACCAGCGGATAGCGCTTGCGGCCCAGAAGCTTCTGCTTGAGCACATAAGCGCCGATACGCATCTGCTTGTAGAACGAGATTGCCATTGTTCGTCTTTCGTCTTCGATCAGATGTCCTGCCGTAAAGGGAGGTCACGACAATGTTGAGGCGGCCACTGCCGCCTTGCGAGAATGTCGGGCGCATAATCTGCGTCGGTGTCGAGATGGCCTCCTGCCTTTGTCTGCCGATCGCTCCCCGGCGGAAAAAATCCTGCCACATGCGCCGCCCGGCCGCCGCGATCCGCTGGTCATGACCGGGTCCTCGCGCGAGGTCAAGCCGGTCAAACTTCACGCTTCGACACAAAGAAGAAATGTCAGTTTCGGTTCGCGTTGCAGCAGCCGGCGCACTACATTTCTTTACATAGATCGGCGGATGTTGCTCCGCAACACCGACGAATGTCGCTAGGTTAACCGCCGTGGGTTCAACGGAGCTTCGAGAAGGATGCCGGATGTGACGCCGATGGTCGATTTCTGGTTCGAGTTTGCTTCGACCTATTCTTATCCGGCGGCGATGCGGATCGCCCCGCTCGCCCGCGCCGCCGGCGTAACGGTGCGGTTCCGCCCGTTCCTGCTCGGTCCCATCTTCAAGGCGCAGGGCTGGGACACCTCGCCCTTCAACCTCTATCCCGCCAAGGGACGCTATATGTGGCGCGACCTCACCCGCATCTGCGCGGCGCTCGATCTGCCGGTGCGGCGGCCCGAGCCGTTTCCGCAGATGAGCCTCGCGGCGGCGCGGTTGGCGCTGGTCGGCCTCGACGAAGGCTGGGGCGAGGATTTCTGCCGCGCCGTTTACCGCGCCGAGTTCGGGGAAGGCCGGCGCATCGACGATGCCGCAGTGTTGGCGGGGCTGCTCGCCGGCTTCGGCGTTGATGCCATCGCCGCGCAGGAGAGGGCGCAGAGTGCCGCGATCAAATCCCGGCTGCGCGCGGAATGCGCGGAGGCGCAGCGTCTCGGCTTGTTCGGCGCACCGACTTTCGTGACCGCGGACGGCGAACTGTTCTGGGGCAATGACCGGCTGGAGGCGGCGCTCGCCTGGGCGAAAGAGCCGCAAGTCGTGGGCGCGGCATAGCGGGTACCTCCTCCCTCATCCTGAGAGTTCTCCCTCATCCT
>CAZTTL010000484.1:0-1851 GCA_964616635.1 uncultured Rhodoplanes sp.
ACCGGCGCCAATCTCGCCAACCGTTCCCTGATCTATCTCGGCGTCTCCGGCGACGGCGATTCGGCCTCGATCGGCTTCGGCCAGTTCGCCCACGCCATCCGCCGCGCGGTCCGCATGGTCTACATCGTCGAGAACAACGGCGTGTACGGCCTGACCAAGGGCCAGTTCTCGGCGACCGCCGATCGGGGGTCGAAATCGAAGCGCGGCACCGTCAATGCCGACAGCCCGATCGACCTTGTCCAGGTCGCACTGCATCTCGGCGCGACTTTCGTCGCGCGCTCGTTCTCCGGCGACAAGGAGCAGCTCATTCCTCTCATCAAGGCTGCGATCGAGCATGAAGGCTCGGCTTTCATCGACGTGGTGAGCCCCTGCGTCGCCTTCAACAACCACGCCGGCTCGACCAAGAGCTACGACTATGTGCGCGCCCATAACGAGGCGGTGAACCGGCTCGACCTCATCGCGCCGCGCGCCCCCATCACCGTGCAATACGCCCCCGGCACCGTCGAACTCGTCGAGCAGCACGACGGCTCGATCCTCGCACTACGCAAGCTCGACAATGACTACGACGTTCACGACCGGCTTGCGGCAATGAATTTTCTCGAAGTGCACGCCGCCAAAGGGGAGGTCGTCACCGGGCTGCTTTATCTCGATCCGGCGCCGGAGGATTTGCATGACCATGCCGGCACCATCGCGACCCCACTCAATGCGCTGACCGAAGCGGAACTTTGCCCGGGATCGGCGGCGCTGGAAGCAATCAACGCCGGACTGCGGTGAGTGGCGGACATCCGATCTTTGGTCTCGTTCCGGAAGCAGGCGCAACCTGCAGCCACCGGGGGCTTTTCGCGTCACGCGACGCACGCACATGCTTATTGATTGCATTGTGTTAGATTACACTTTATCGTTTAGTGCGACGTTAGCAGGTGGCCCCAAATCATTCCTCGTCCTGCTTCTGCGGGCAATCGGCTGACGGTGGAATCGGCCGGCGATTGAATACGAGGTGAAAGCGGCCGAACAAGCCTGACGGCGCGTCACCCGATGGGAGCGATTGATGCCCCAGTCCCAGCTTCAGCCGGACACCGGTTCCGAACCCGCGACCAACCCGCTGATCTTCATCAGCCACAAGCATACCGACCACGCGATCGCGACCGCCATTCGCAATTTCATAAATGAGCAGACCAGAGGTAATTTCCGCATCTTCCAGTCCTCTGATGCCAAGGCGGTTGGCCCGAGCATCGCGCATGAACTCAATGCCGAACTGCAGAAGGCCTTGTGGGAAGCCAAGGCGGTCATCCTCGTCTATACGACCTCGGACAAGGACTGGGGCTACTGCATGTGGGAATGCGGCGTCGCAACCAAGCCCGGCAGTCCGCCGACCCGCATCATTGTTTTTCAGTGCGCGGCCCAGATCCCCGTGGTGTACAGCGGCCAAGTTTTCGTCGACGCGCGAACAAAAGAAGGAATCGCGCCGTTCGTCACGCAGTTCATGACCGCAAAAGATTTTCTCCCCGGGGCGACGAAAGCCATCACCGGTTATCATCCCGAAAGTCCTGAGGTCGAAAAGGCGATCGCAAAATTCTACGCCGATCTCGATGCCGTGATCCCCAAGAGGGAAGTCGAGGAATGGCCAGCCTATCCTTTCATCCGTTTGGAGATTTGTGCGGCTGTTGCGGACGCGGTGTACAAATCGCAAAGCACCAACGCGATGGATGCGAATAAGAAGCGGATCGCGCAGGAGGCGCAGATCACCTTTGTCGACGTGGCTGCCCAGCGGTTGTTTGGCTTGGCTGGCTTTAACGGACTGACACTCCACGATTTGATTGCTCGCTGGCAAAACGCCCTGCCCTCGGCCTC
>CAZTTL010000485.1:0-1850 GCA_964616635.1 uncultured Rhodoplanes sp.
ACTGCGACGTCATCCAGGCCGACGGCGGCACCCGCACCGCCTCGATCACCGGCGCTTGGGTCGCCCTCTATGACTGCATGAGCTGGATGAAAGCGCGCGACATGTTGATGCGCGGCGAGGTCATTCGCGACCACGTGGCGGCGGTATCATGCGGCATCTGCCAAGGCGGCGCCGTGCTCGACCTCGACTATGCCGAGGATTCCGAAGCCGATACCGACGCGAATTTCGTGCTGACCGGCGGTGGCGGCATTGTCGAGATTCAGGGGACGGCGGAGCGCACGCCCTTCACTGAGACGGAGTTCCTGGCGCTGCTCGCGCTCGCACGCAAGGGCGTCGGCCGCCTCGTCGAGTTGCAGAAGATGGCGGTGATGTGAGCGCAAGCAATCATCGCAGGATCAGCGGACGGCTCGTGATCGCGACCCATAACGCCGGCAAGCTTGCCGAGATGCGCGACCTGCTCGCACGCTACGGCGTCGACGCGGTTTCGGCCGCCGAGCTTAAGCTTTCCGAACCGGAGGAGACGGGAACGAGTTTTCGCGACAACGCGCGAATCAAAGCATGCGCCGCGGCGCAGGCTGCGGGCGTGCCGGCCTTTGCCGATGATTCCGGGCTCGTGGTCGATGCGCTCGATGGCGCGCCCGGGATTCACTCCGCGCGCTGGGCTGGGCCTGACCACGACTTTGCCGGGGCCATGGCGGAGATCGACCGGCAGCTTGTCGCTTGCGGCGCGACGACGCCGGAAATGCGCCGCGCGCATTTCATCTCGGCGCTGTGCGTTGCCTGGCCGGACGGCCATCGCGAGGAATTTGAAGCCCGCGTCGACGGGACGATCGTCTTTCCGCCGCGCGGCGACAAAGGCTTTGGCTACGACCCGATCTTTCTGCCCGACGGCTTCGACCGCACCTTTGGCGAGATGCCGAGTGAGGAAAAGCACGGGCTGCCGCCGCGCGGCCGTGGCCTTTCGCACCGCGCCCGCGCTTTTCTCAAGCTGGCGGAGGTTTGCCTTGAGCCAGGCTGACCTTTTCTCATTGCCGGCTCCCCGGAAGGCCGTGCCAGGTGGTCACGCCGCCGCGTCATCACCTCCGCCTGAAAGGGGGAGGTCGGCGAGCGCAGGCGCGCCGGGAGGGGGTCTCACGCCGGCTGACGACCCCTCCCCGGGCCCACGGCCCGACCCTCCCCTTTCAGGGAAGGGTCTTTCGAGCAGCGAGCGCCCGCGATGGCTCAGGGCAAAGTCCGACAACGGCGAGAGCGACTTCGCCGTTTACGTGCACTGGCCGTTCTGCCTCGCCAAATGCCCCTATTGCGACTTCAACAGCCATGTCCGCTCCGGCGGCTATGACGAAGCACGGTTCGTGCGGGCCGCTCGGCGCGAACTCGCGGCCACCGCCGCGCGGGTGCCGGGCCGCACCGTCTCCACCATCTTTTTCGGAGGTGGCACGCCCTCGCTGATGCAGCCCGCGAGCGTCGGTGCTTTGCTCGATGCAGTGGCGCAGCATTGGTCGATTGCGCCCGACGCCGAGATTACGCTCGAAGCCAATCCGACCAGCGTCGAGGCGGAGCATTTCGCGGGCTACAAGACGGCCGGGGTCAATCGGGCCTCGCTCGGCATTCAGGCGCTGAACGATGATGACCTCAAGAATCTCGGCCGCGCCCACAGCACCGCCGAGGCATTGGCGGCCCTTGGTGTCGCCAAGCGGCATTTCGACCGGGTGTCCTTCGATCTGATCTATGCCCGGCCCGGCCAGAAGCTGATCGACTGGGAGGAGGAACTGCAACGGGCCCTGGCGCTCGCCGGCGATCATCTCTCGCTCTACCAGCTCACCCTGGAGCGCGGCACGCCGTTCTACGCC
>CAZTTL010000486.1:0-1826 GCA_964616635.1 uncultured Rhodoplanes sp.
GCCGCGCCCAGATCGCCGCCGATCTCGCCCGCGCCGTGCGCACCGGCATGCGCGGCGTGTGAGGATCACAGGTTCCAATTTTTGGAAATCTGTACTATACAACGCCATGATCGTCATCGGCACGGAGCTCGTCGAAAGCTATCTTGCCAAACGTGCCGGACATAAAGGGATAAGGGCGGCACGGTTGCAATATGAAGCCTGGCTCCACATTTGCCAACGCGCGCAGTGGCGGAACCCGGAGGATGTCAAGGCGTCGTACCCGAAGGCGAGCATTCTCAAGGCCGGCCGCGTCGCCTTCAATATCAAGGGCAACGACTATCGGCTGATAGCGCGCGTGCAGTATCAGGCCGGTGTCGTCGCGATCCGGTTCTTCGGCACTCACGCCGAGTACGACAACATCGATGCGGAGTCCGTGTGATGGATGCGACCCTGATCTTGATCGATTGCGATGCGGAGCTTGCGCGCGCCCGCGCGCTGGTCGATCGGCTCTGGGACTCGCGCGATCCGGCTGACTTGGCCCGGCTGGAGGCGCAGGCGCGCCTGATTGCCGCGTATGAGCAGACGCAGTGGCCGCGCCCACAGCCGCGGATTGCCGACCTGATCCGCCACCTCATGGATCAGCACGGCCTTACTCGCGCAGATCTCGTGCCGATTCTCGGCACCGCGAGCCGGGTGAGCGAAGTGCTGCGCGGCAAGAAGGGATTGAGCATGGGCATGGTGCAGCGCCTGCGCGCCCGTTTCCGCGTGCCGGCCGATCTACTCCTTCCACCGCCCAGGAAACCACCGGCGCGGCGCCCTACCAAGCGCGCCGCGGCCTGACCTGACGGCAAGAATTCCTTCGTCCTTGTTGCGCACTCCGTCGTTGTAGTCGGTAGCCAGGGGCGAGCGCGAAGCCTCAATGCCTCAACCCTTCCTCGACATTTCGTTTCCGCCCTATGTCGCGCGCGGGGCGACCGGCGGCCCGTCGTTCTCCACCAGCGTGGTGACGCTCGCCTCGGGCGCCGAGCAGCGCAATATCCTGTGGGCGAACGCGCGCGGCAAATGGAACATCTCGACCGGCATCCGCACCCGGGCGCAGATGCTGGACGTGATTGCGTTCTTCAGCGTGGTGAAGGGGCGCGGCTATTCGTTCCGCTTCAAGGACTGGAACGACTATGCGGCGATCGACCAGCTGATGGTCGAGATCGGCGCGACGGTCTGGCAACTCGTCACGCGTTATACCACTGGCGGCTTCGAACACGTCCGCACCATCACCAAGCCGGTTCCCGGCACGGTGATGATCAAGATCGGCGGGACGCCGGTCACGCCCGACGCCATCGACCACCAGACCGGCCAGGTCACCTTTGCGAACGCGCCGGCCTCCGCGCCGACCGCGAGCTTCGAGTTCGATGTTCCGGTCCGCTTCGACACCGACCACCTTCCCGTCCAGGCCAATGCCTTCGACCAGCAGATCGTCGCGCAGATCGACCTCGTCGAGGTGCCGGAGTAGTCATGCGCGACCTGTCGGCATCGCTGCAGGAGAAGCTCGCAAGCGGGCTCACCACCTTCTGCCGCTGCTGGCTCTTGCAGCGCACCGATGGCGTCAAGCTCGGCTTCACCGATCACGACCGCGATCTCACCTTCGGCGGCGTGACCTATGAGGCGCTGGCCGGCATGACGGCGTCGGCCGTGAACCAGACGCTCGCGCTCAATGTCGACACCATGGATGTCGCCGGCGCGCTGCAGAGCAGCCACCTGAACGAGGCCGATCTTGCCGCCGGGTTTTACGACAACGCCGCACTGACCTTATACTTGGTCGATTGGACCGACGTCGCCGACCGGGACGT
>CAZTTL010000487.1:0-1802 GCA_964616635.1 uncultured Rhodoplanes sp.
TCGCTCGGCGAGGTCGACGCCAGGACCGGCAAGCGCAAGGCCCTGTACGAGCCCGTGCACGGCTCGGCGCCCGACATTGCCGGCAGGGGCATGGCCAACCCGATCGCGATGCTCGCCTCATTCGGCATGGCGCTGCGCTATTCGTTCGGCATGGGACGCGAGGCCGACCTCGTCGACCAGGCGATCGCCGCAACGCTCGATCAGGGCTTGCGGACCCCGGACCTCGCGACCGAGGGCGCCAAGGCCGTCAGTACCGCCGAAATGGGCGTCGCCGTCGTCAAGGCGATCGAGCACCTGGCCTCCTGACGGCGCTCGGCACGTGCCGGGCACTTCCTTCTCACGCCGCCGCGAGCGCCCGCAAAGCAATTATGCCCGCCACGGCATCCCTTTGCGAAATCCCTGATTCTCCCCACATTACCGATAAAGCGGGGTAGAGAAGACCAATCCCGGTTAGAGCATTTTCCGGCGAAGTGGATACCGGTTCGCCGCCAGAAAATGCGATCACGCGAAGAAAAATAGAGCGAATTCCGATTCTGCTCGAACGGAATTCGCTCTGGTGGAGTTGAAATGATGCGCGACCCCTACGAGGTCCTCGGGGTGCCGCGAACGGCGGATGCCGGCGCGATCAAAGGCGCCTTTCGGAAGCTCGCCAAGAAGCTGCACCCCGATTCCAACACGAACGATCCCAAGGCTGCGGCGCGCTTTGCCGAAGTGAATTCCGCTTACGAAATCGTCGGCGACGAGAAGAAGCGCAAGCAGTTCGACGCCGGCGAGATCGATGCCGAGGGAAAGCCGCGCTTCCACGGTTTCGAAGGTTTTGGCGCGGGCGCGCATCCAGGCGCAGGGGCGCATCCGGGCGCCGGCGCGGGCCCTGGCGGGTTCCACTTCGAGAGCTTCAGTTTCGGCCCCGAAGGCCTTCGCCGCGGCGGCACGCGCGGGGCGGCGGGCGGCGCCGGGATGGGCGGCTTCGAGGACCTGCTCAAGGGCATGTTCGGTGCCGGCGGGCGGGGTGGCCGCGCCGGCGGCTTCGGCCCGCAGCATTTCGAGCCGGAGGATTTCGGCGAGCGGCCGACCGGCCGCGATGTCGAGGTGGCGGTCACGATCACGCTCGCGGAAGCGGCCAAGGGCGGCACAAGGCGCGTCCACCTGCCGACCGGCAAGGATGTCGACGTCAAGATTCCCCCGGGTCTCAACGACGGCCAGCAGATCCGGCTGAAGGGGCAGGGCTTGCCCGGCCCCGGCGCGGTCGGTGATGCGCTGATCACGGTGACGATCGCGCCGCATCCGCTGTTCGAGCGCGAGGGCGCCAATCTCCGCGTCAACCTGCCGATCACGCTCGACGCGGCGGTGCTCGGCGCCAAGGTGCGGGTGCCAACGCTCGACGGCGCCGTGGAACTCGCGATTCCGGCCAATACCAATAGCGGACGCACCTTCCGCCTCAAAGGCAAGGGCTTGCCCGACAAGCGCGGCAATGGCGACCTCTATGTCACCGTGCGCATCATGCTGCGTGACAAGCCTGATCCCGAGCTCGAGGCGCTGATGCGGAAGTGGCGCGACGAGACGCCTTACGATCCGCGCAAGGATATGGGCTGATTTGGAGCAGGGCAGTCGTGCCAATGCTTTGGCCGGAGACCACGGCTTTGGCGCGCTTCCAGTTTCGGGTCAGGCGTACGCCCGTGCGCTCACAGCCCGGAGAACCAGTTGTAGCCCTGGTTCTCCCAGAAGCCGCCACGATTTTCGTTGGTGACCTCCATCGCGATCACGTATTTCGGATTCTTGAAGCCGAGCTTGGTCGGCATGCG
>CAZTTL010000488.1:0-1799 GCA_964616635.1 uncultured Rhodoplanes sp.
GAGACGCGAAAGCGCGAACCGCCGTCGGTCTGTCACCTTCTGAAGCGCCCGCTAGAGCGAAATCCGACCTAACGGAATCGGATTTCGCTCTATTTCTCTTTGAGTGGTCGCATTTTCTGCGGCGAACCGGCGTCCACTTCGCCGGAAAATGCTCTAATCCCCGCGCTCCAGCGCGGCGGCGACGGCGCGGCGGGCGAGCACGCCGATGAGATGGGCGCGATAGGCAGCGCTCGCGTGCAGGTCGCTGGTGAGATCGTCGGTCGGCACCGTCAGCCCTTCCAGCGACTTCGGCGAAAAGCGCTTCTTCAGCGCCTCCTCGAATTCGGGCAGGCGAAACGCGCCGGAGGTGCCGGCCCCGGTGACGGCGACGCCGACATCCGACGGCCGCTTGGCAACGAATACACCGACAATGGCATAGCGCGAGGCCGGGTTGCGGAATTTTTGGTAGGCCGCTTTCTTCGCCAGCGGAAAGCTCACTTTGGTGATGATCTCGTCGCGCTCGAGCGCCGTCTCGAACAGGCCGGTGAAGAAGTCCGCCGCCGCAATGCGCCGCTTCGTCGTGATGATGGTGGCATCGAGGGCAAGGCAGGCGGCAGGATAATCGGCGGTCGGATCATTATGCGCGAGCGAGCCGCCAATCGTGCCGCGATGGCGCACCGCCGGATCGCCGATCATCCCGGCGAGCTCACTCAAGGCCGGTATCGCCTCCTCGACCACAGGAGACGTATTCACCTCGTGATGCGTCGTCATGGCCCCGATGATGAGCGAGCGGGCATTGAGCTCAATGCCGGTCAGCCCCTCGACCGCGCCGAGATCGATGAGATTGGCCGGCGCCGCGAAGCGCAGCTTCATCATCGGCAACAGGCTCTGGCCGCCGGCAATCAGTTTCGCGTCGTCGAACTGGCTGAGCAGGTTCTGTGCCTGCCGCAGGCCGCTGGCGCGATAATAGGCAAAATTATACATCGCCCGCTCCTCTTCGCTTCCTCCGTCCTTTGGACGCAGCTTATCCCGTTCTGATTTGCTGCGCCAATGCGGCTTCTTGGAAGCACCGCGCCGGTTGGTCCAAGGCCGATGATAGTGTCAGCCCGGGTGAAGGCTTGCACCGATGCAGCGATTTGGGCCGGTCCGAGCGTCGGCTCCTGCGCCAAACTTGCAGAAGGCACCGGCAGGTCGCGCAGTCACTCAAATGCCCCACCCGGCGCTGTCCGAACTTACCGAGCAAGAATATTCTTGCAGTGTGGCCTTCTCATCACACTCGGGCGCACGCCCTGTCATTTCAATGGCTTAACAAACGCCCTTAACAGACTCTTACCTCGTTTCGATACGCGGATGCGAGGAGCCCACCCTTCCCAGTCACCTTTCCGCCGGAAAGCGAATGCAACCTTTGCGTAGTTGAGAGCGTGGGAGGGGGTAATGATCTTCGTTATCGTGATTATGGCGACTTTGTTGGCGGCCATTCTCTATGCCTTGGGCCATAACGAAGGGCATCCGATCACTCCTCGCCGGCTCGGCTATTTCGACGACTTCGATTGCTGGATGTCGACGAAGCCGTCCGACCCGCCGCCTGCCGTTTGGTGAATGGAATTATGCGCCGGCGCGCTGACACGGCGCGTCGACGTGCGTCATTGCCCCTGCGTCGACGCAGCGCTGGGCGCGATGGGCTTCATCCGGGTACCCCTATTGTCGCATCGTGTTTTCGCGAAGCCGCTTCCCACTTTCGCGCACGATGCTCTCAATTCTCTTGTTGTCGCATCGTGTTTTCGCGAAACCGGTTCCCACTTTCGCGCACGATGCGATAT
>CAZTTL010000489.1:0-1785 GCA_964616635.1 uncultured Rhodoplanes sp.
ATCTTCTCCGGCACCATGGCCTCGAAATAGGTCCAGATCTGCTTGCCGTCGGGCTCGATGCCCGGCAGCACGCGCGGCCGCGCGCCGGTCGCGATGATGATGTGCTTGGCCTGGTACTGCCCGGGCCCCAACGCGCCTTTCGGGGCATCGGCCTTGGCCTTGGCGACCGTGATTTTGCCGGGCGCATCGATCGTCGCCGCGCCCCAGATCACGCTGACCTTGTTCTTCTTCATCAGGAAGCCGACGCCGTCATTGAGCCGCTTCGACACGCCGCGCGAGCGCTTGACCACGGCCGCGGGATCGAAGCTCAGCTTCTCGACGGTCAGCCCGTAATCCTTGGCGTGCTGCAGATAATGGAAAATCTCGGCCGAACGCAGCAGCGCTTTGGTCGGAATGCAGCCCCAGTTGAGGCAGATGCCGCCGAGATGGCTTTTCTCCACGATCGCCGTCTTGAAGCCGAGCTGCGCCGCGCGGATCGCGGTGACATAGCCGCCGGGGCCTGAGCCGATGATCAGAACGTCGAAGGACGTGTCGGTGCTGGCGGGGGTCGCGGCCATCTGGTCTCCTTACATCCGCATGTCTTTCGCCGGCTTGACGCAGTCGGCATTCATCTCGGCGAAGATCGCGTCGGCCTGGGAGAACGCCTTCGGCAGATCGGCCGCCGGTGTGTTCTTCGCCTCGCGCATCACCCGTTCGAGCTCGCGCGAGAGATCGGTGTAGCGGGCGCGGATATCCTCATTCCGCAGATTGGCGAGATAGGTTCCGAGCGCCGCGAAGTGGCTGACGGCATTCTGCCCGTCGATCTCGTCGGCGATGCTGAGGGTGTCCGGCGCCCGCGTGCTCTTGGTCGCGATCGCATGAGCACGCTGCTTCACCTGGAAATAGGCGTCGATGATGTCCTTGCACGTGTGCATGTATTCGACGCGCCCGGAATTGCGTTCGACGAAGTCGAGGAAACGGCTGTTGAGATAGCTCGATACCATCGAGGTACAGAGCGACAGCACTGCAATCGCCATGGGAAAATAGGTGATCAGCGTCGTGCGCAGCACGCTTTCGCTCTTGCCTTCGCCCTCGCTCATCCCCTGCTCCGCGACGCCCCGGCTGAGCGGCCAAACCCTGCCTGCTTACTCCCGGCGCTCCAGTGCTTCGACCTTCTGCATGTCGATCGGATCAGCCACTATCGCCGCTCCAGCGCATCGACACGCTTCTTGATATCATCGATCTCGCTTTTCAGCGTTTCGATGTCCGCGGAATTGCGCGCGGTCAGGCCTAAGCCGTAGGTCAGGTAACCTTCGATCGCTTCGAGCTTTTCGCCGTGATGGGAGAGCGTCTCTGTGACAGAGTCTAGCCGTCTTCCGAGATCACGCTTGGTGTCGGCAATATCAGCTTGAATCCGCTGGAGAATAGGGACGATCACGTCAGCCGGCTCAGCCATGACATCCTCGAACAAGCGCTCGGAGGGCATACAGCAAATATAGGACGAAAGGCTCACACCACCATCATCACCGGGTTTTCGATCAAAGCCTTGAAGGCGGTGAGCAGTTCGGCGCCGAGCGCGCCGTCGACCGCGCGGTGGTCGGTCGAGAGCGTCGCCTTCATCTGCGTCGCGATCTCGATTTTTCCCGCGCGCACCACCGCCCTCTCCTCCCCGGCGCCGACCGCAAGGATGGTCGCATGCGGCGGGTTGATCACCGCGGCGAACTCCTCGATCCCGTACATTCCGAGATTGGAGACGACGGTCGCGCCGCCCTGATATTCCTCGGGCTTGAGCCGGCGGGCGCGGGC
>CAZTTL010000490.1:0-1770 GCA_964616635.1 uncultured Rhodoplanes sp.
CCTCGCCCAGACCGGCGAGCACGCGGCGCATGTGGTCGTCAATCTCGCAAGGTGAGTGCAGCATCAGTTTGCCGTCGGCCAGCCGAATAACCGTCATTCGGGCATCGAATTTCATGCCGAAGTACTTCACCGGATAACCGCAAAGCCAAATCTGTCCGGCGATGTACTCTTGAAGGTCGAGCGGCATGTCTTTTCCTTCGCGGCGGTCAGCGGGGCAGGCATGATATCATTTAAATTTTGGTTGCTGGCGCCAGTGGCCATCTATTTCCCGTACCGACGGCGTGCACGATGTGCGTGGCCTGTTGTCTCCTTCGGGTCATGCTCGACCGATTCATCCGATTTTGCCTGCCGGCTCATGGCGGCTTCGTCACCGAAAGCGCACCTACGGGGCGACAACTGGCCTTCATCCAGCTCCCATCAATACGGCTGTGGCTTCGCGCTAATGAGTCCACGCCCTAAAGCAAAATGAAGCGGCATTCAGGTATTGGTTATAAGCTTGCTCACTCCGGCTGGCAGAGTTGCGACGATCCTCGAACCATTAGCAAGCGGTCATGCACGTCTTTCGGCGATACGCAGTCCCTGCCTTACAGGCGATCGTCGGCGTTTCGGCGATCCAAGCGCTGACGATTGTCTCGCTGGCGCTTGCCTCGACCGCGGTTGTCTCGCCAATCACGCCAGTCGCACGCGCCGACGATCTTGCCGGATTTCACGCCGCACTCGACGCCACACGGCAGCATAGCCGCGCGGCGCTGGCGCATCTGCACGCTGGCGAGCTACCGCTCGCGGAGATGGAGATCTCGCGCCTGCGCGAGTCCTTCGGGCTCCTGATCGAGCGCTACGGCGCCGAACGCCAGGCTGCGTCCAAAGACAAGACCGCATACGCCACCACCGTGGTCGATATCCCATTACGGATCGTCACGGCGCAGATGATGATCGCTTTCGGCCGGCCCGACATTGCGGCGAACTCGCTTGTCGCGGTCTGCCGCTCTTTGGGCACCTTGCACGATCCGCCGGAGCGTGCCGCCGCCACGACATGCGATCCCGAATAGCCCGCCTCGGAGATGCACCCGCCACGGGTTCCGCCACTCCTGATAAATATTTTGTAATCTCTGCATCTTGCGCGCCATTATGTCGGGTCACACTTGTGGCTTGGCCATGCTGGGCGGGTCCGGTCATTTCCGATCGCGATCTCTCTCGCCGGGGGCCTCCTTCCAACGGTTTGGAGACTGAGACCATGAGCATTTTCGGCAAGATCATGTCATCTATTTTTGGCAAGGCAGATGCTTCTGCCGCATCATCGCCGGCCGCGCCGGGAACTCCCGCATCTGGCGCGACCGCACCTGGCGGCGCGGCGACCGCGGGCGGTATCCAGGTCGATGTGTCCGCGGTGCTCACCAAGCTCGCCAGCGAGAACAAAGAGAAGCTCGACTGGCGGCATTCGATCGTCGACCTGATGAAACTGCTCGATCTCGACAGCAGCCTGTCGGCGCGCAAGGAACTCGCCAAGGAGCTGCATTATTCCGGCGACATGAATGACTCGGCATCGATGAATATGTGGCTGCACAAGCAGGTCATGCAGAAACTCGCCGAGAACGGCGGCAAGGTGCCGGAGGAGCTCAAGTCGTAATCAAGCCGTAATTCGGCGGCCCGACGCGCCCATTATTGTCTGATCGATCGCTATCAAGGCGCTCATCTCCGCAAGCCGGGGATGGGCGCTTTGTCTTGCGGGGATAGGCGCTTCGCGGGGAAAGACCTGGCATTCATCGCGGC
>CAZTTL010000491.1:0-1748 GCA_964616635.1 uncultured Rhodoplanes sp.
GCGTGGTGAAGCCGAGAATCTCGACCTTGACGCCGCAGCGCTCCAGCGTGCGCGCGAGGATATCGGCGCAGGTTGCGGCAACCGTGATCGGGCGCCCGCGCATCGAGCCGGAATTGTCGATCAGCAGCGTGACCACGGTATCGCGGAAATTGGTGTCCTTCTCGCGCTTGAACGACAGCGGATGCAGCGGGTCGACGACGATGCGCGCGAGTCGCGCCGGGTCGAGGGCCCCCTCCTCGAGGTCGAACTCCCAGGCGCGGTTCTGCTGCGCCATCAGCCGCCGCTGCAAGCGGTTGGCGAGGCGCGCGACCACGCCCTGCAGATTGGCGAGCTGCTTGTCGAGATAGCCCCGCAGCCGCTCCAGCTCTTCGGGGTCGCATAAATCTTCCGCGCCGAGGGTCTCGTCAAACTTGGTGGTGAAGGGGCGATATTGCGGTCCGCGCGGCTCGTTCTGGCGGCTACGCGGCCGCCACGGTTCCGAAGCTGAATCCGGCTCGCCGTCTTCCGAGTCGTCGGCCATCTCGGCCGACGGCGCGCTGAGTGCTTCCGTCGCCGATTCCGGGAGATCGTCGCTCGACGCCTCCGCCTGCTCGACGGCCATGCGCTCGAGGTCTTCGGCCTCGGCCGACTGTCCCTCCTTGCCTTCCTCGTCCTGGCTCTGCTCTTCGTTGCCGGCCTCGCTGTCTTCGTCTTCGTCCTGGCTGGAGCGTTCGTCGCCCATGTCGAGGGCATCGAGCAGGTCGTGGACGACATCGCCGAAGCGGCGCTGATTCTCGATCAGCTTGCTGAGCCGGTCGAGATCACGGCCCGCACGCTGCTCGATCCACGGCTGCCACAACTCGACGATCCGGCGCGCGGCAGGCGGCGGCGTCGCACCTGTCAACCGCTCGCGCACGATCATCGCCAGCGCATCCTCGATCGGGGCGTCGGCCCGATCGGTGATCTCGTCATACCGGCCGCGATGGAATTTATCGTCGAGCATCGCGTTGAGATTGCGCCCAACGCCGAGCATGCGCTTGGCGCCGATCGCCTCGACGCGGGCCTGCTCGACCGCCTCGAAAGCGGCGCGTGCCTGCTGGCCGCCCGGCATCAGCTTGCGATGCACCAACCGGTCATGACAGGCGAGCCGCAGTGCCATCGCATCGGCATGGCCGCGCACGATCGCCGCGTCGTTCTCGTTAAGCTTGCGCGGTGGCTCGGGCAGCCGCGCCTTGTTGCCGGCAACGCCGGGACGCTCGGCGGCGAAGGCGACCTCGATGTCCGACTTGCGGGCGATCGCGCGCAGGCAGCCGGTTACCGCGCGCTTGAACGGCTCGTTCGGCGCCTCTTTCCCCGTCGGCTTGCTTTTGAAGTTCGAAACCATCGATTCTCGCCTTCTGCCCCCAGCGCGGTGGGGTGAGGCTGTTTGCAATGTGCAGGCGGCAAAGAAGCCCCTCACCGGCTCGATTCGCGCGCCGACCTGTCCCCGCTTGCGGGGGAGAGGCAAAATCAGCTCAACGCCACGTTGACCGAGCTTTCCACCAGTTCCTGGCCGAAGCAGCGCTGATAGAACTCGGCGACCAGCGGCCGTTCGAGCTCATCGCATTTGTTGAGGAAGGTCACCCGGAAGGCAAAGCCGATATCGTTGAAGATGTCGGCATTCTCCGCCCAGGTGATCACCGTGCGCGGGCTCATCACCGTCGACAGGTCGCCATTGATGAAGGCGTTGCGGGTCATGTCGGCGACGCGCACCATCTTGGCGATGATGG
>CAZTTL010000492.1:0-1737 GCA_964616635.1 uncultured Rhodoplanes sp.
CGCATCCGACCCCCTCCCGGCGCGCCCGATCTCGGGTTCACCCGAGATCGGCATTGTAGAGTCGCGCAAGTCGGCTATGGCCGACTTGCGGTGCGCCGACCTCCTCCTTTCAGGGGGAGGTTGTCTGTATCGCCATATGCGATCGCCCTGCGATGACCCTGCTTTTCTCTGCCGAAAATCGCGCTTCGGCACGCCCGCCAGTGAGCCAGCGCCCGGCCCCCGCCTTGTGTGATTCGTCTCACATTTCTGCGCGCGCCCCGCGTCTATGGCTGTCGGCATGTTCTGTTGTGGGAGATGCCGATGTTCGCCGATCATTCTGCGCTGGAGCTGCGGGAACGCGACACCCGCCAGGTTGCCAGCCCCAAGGACTTGACCGATGTCGGCCTGCTTGCCCTGATGGCGGCCGGCGATACGTTCGCCATGCAGACATTCTATACGCGGCATAATGTCCGCGTCTTCCGTTTCGTCCTGCGGATCATCTCCGATCACAGTCTCGCGGAGGATGTGATCAGCGAGGTTTTTCTCGATGTCTGGCGCCAGGCCGGCCGCTTCGAAGGCCGCTCCGCCGCGTCGACCTGGCTGCTCGCGATCGCCCGGCACAAGGCCTATGCGGTGCTGCGCCGGCGCCGGAGCGAGTTCGTCAAGGACGAGGTGTCGGAAGACATCGAGGATGCCGCCGATACGCCAGAAGTGACGCACGAAAAAGGCGCGCGCAGCGCGCTTCTGCGCCGCTGTCTCGGGGGCCTGACGCCGATCCATCGCGAGATCATCGACCTCGTCTACTATCACGAGAAATCGGTGGCCGAGGTCGCGACCATCTGCGCCATCCCGGAAAACACGGTGAAGACCCGGCTGTTCTACGCCCGCAAGCGGCTCGCCACCCTCGCCCGCGAAGCCGGGATCGATCGCGAATGGCTGTAGCGCGCCGCGAATAAGCGGCGCGTATTGCCACCTGCCGGGAGAACACCCAATCTTGCCAGCGCTCAGGCCCGCCCTATAGTCCGCGCGAGTCCGCAAGCGACGTTCGCCGCGACAGGGAACCAATGGCAAAAACCGATGTGAAGAAGGTCGTGCTCGCCTATTCGGGCGGTCTCGACACCTCCATTATTCTCAAATGGCTGCAGACGACCTATGGCTGCGAGGTCGTGACCTTCACTGCCGATCTCGGCCAGGGCGAGGAATTGGAGCCAGCACGCGCGAAAGCGCTGATGCTCGGCATCAAGCCGGAGAACATTTTCATCGAGGATTTGCGCGAAGAATTTGTCCGCGACTACGTGTTTCCGATGTTCCGCGCCAATGCCCTTTATGAAGGGCAATATCTTCTCGGCACTTCGATCGCGCGCCCGCTGATCGGCAAGCGGCAGATCGAGATCGCCGAACAGGTCGGCGCCGACGCAGTCTGTCACGGCGCCACCGGCAAGGGCAACGACCAGGTCCGTTTTGAGCTTGCCTATTATGCGCTCAAGCCCGACGTGAAGGTGATTGCGCCGTGGCGCGAATGGGATATGCGCTCGCGCGAGGCGCTGATCCAATTTGCCGAAGCGCACCAAATTCCGATCGCCAAGGACAAGCGCGGCGCGGCGCCGTTCTCGACCGATGCCAATCTCCTGCACACCTCCTCCGAAGGCAAAGTGCTGGAAGACCCGGCGCAGGACGTGCCCGACTACGTCTATAGCCGCACCGTCAATCCGGAGGACGCGCCCGACCGCCCAAGCTATATCACCATCGACTTCGAGC
>CAZTTL010000493.1:0-1717 GCA_964616635.1 uncultured Rhodoplanes sp.
TGCGCTTCATCGGATAGAGGACGCGGTGCGGATTGTAGGTCTTCTGCACCAGCCCATAGGCCTTGACGCAGGGACGCCCCAGCCCCGGATGAACATCGGCCGCGGCGTGATTAGGTTCGATCGAGGTGGCGATGCCGTCCTCGACGACGACCGTCATCGGATCGGGGCCGGCGACGCAATTGTAGCAATAGGTCGGAATCGATCTGCGCGCAGCCGCGCGAGCCTCACCCATGTCCGCGTTTCCTCTCCCGCCATTCCACGTCGCAGCTCATGTTTGAGTCTGCCTCGGCCGAGGCCGGTCGCTCATGACGCAGAATTTTTGCGATTCTTCTTAAATTCGAAGCGCAAAGGCAACGTCACCGCGGCAGACGCAATCACCTCTGCCGCTGGTTTCCCGAGCCCGCCTATTCCGCACGACAAAATATACTACAGATATCGCAATTATACAACAGATTTTGTATCACTTCTGATGCCGCGTCGCCGCGGCCCTGCAAAGAACAAACCCGCGGGATCACGAGGTTGCGTCGGCGTCATCCAACCCGCCGAACCGCTTGAAGTAGCTCGGATGCGCGGCGGGGGCCGCCCCATCCGCCGTCTCCAGCACGGTCAAAACATGCTGCTCCGCCGGCGCTTGAACGAGGCGGTAAAGATTGCGGCAGAGCGCACGCGCCGCCGTCCCCGGCCAATTCGCCTGCAGCAATTCATCGGGAAGCTTGGGATCGCGCAGCAGAACGCGGCGATAGGCGTGCATCAGCAGTGTGCGCACGGCGAAACAGGTCTCGGGATCGAGCGGTGCCGCGCGATGCAGGGTTTGCCAGACCGGACGAAACGTATCGAGGAAGACCGCGTAGTCCTTGGCGAGGCGCTGCAGATCCCAGCAGCGGTTGACGAGGTCGCGCGTGGCCGTCGGCGCCGTTCCAGACTCCGCTGCCGCGCGCATGACGACCCCGTGCGGGCCGGCCGCCGCATCGATCAAAGTTTGGCGCAGCGCGGCCTCGTCCGGATCGGGATGCAGCATGATGCCGGGCGCCAGTTGCCCAAAGCCCTGCCAGCGCAAATCGCTGCGCAGCGCGTCGCGGCTCTTCGCCTTCATCGCAGCGAAATCGATGATGACGAAAGTCCAGGCACCGTCCCAGGGTCGGCTTATGTGGTGATAGATCCGGCCATGCGCGGTATCGAAGCGGTGCCGGCCGATCTCGGTCAGCCGATAAAAACTGCGCCGGCCGACCTGGTCGGCGGCCAGCCAGTCTTCCTTCGCCAGGCGGAACACCGAGGTGCGAACGACCCGCTCGTTGAGGCCGAGCGGCGCGCACAGCCTGATGATGCTGCCAAGCCACGCGCTGCCGCCGTGATGCGAGATGGCGTCACCATAGACCGTGACGATGACCGACTTCGCCTTGGGCTTGATCGGCTTCAGCAGGCGCGCAATCAAATCCTCGGTGCGGCGGGCTTTTGCCATAGGTTGGACGCGACGAAAGACATGCGGGACGGCGTCAGGACGACGGTTTGGCGTCCAACCTAGCGCATTTTCCGGCGAAGTGGACACCGGGCCGTAACACAATCTTTAATTTGATTTCGCCGATGCAGGAGCCGGGCGCGGGGTTCCGCTGCGCGACGGTGACAGAGCTTAGCGCGCGATGGCTCAGAATGAATCGATCGCGCTCCGATGTTTCTTTGTTTGAGCGCATGATCTTGTCCGAAAAGTCTGCAACTTTTC
>CAZTTL010000494.1:0-1716 GCA_964616635.1 uncultured Rhodoplanes sp.
TTGGTGCCGGCTGAGGGATTCGAACCCCCGACCCCCTGATTACAAATCAGGTGCTCTACCAGCTGAGCTAAGCCGGCGCGTGGCGCGGCCTCGGAGCTTGCCCGCGCGCGCATGACGAGAGTTTGATATAGCGCGTTCGCGCCAAATGTTCGACCCGGCTATAACGGCCTCGGCCGTTCACCACAGCGCGGTGGCCAGAGGGCACGATCGCTTGACGCTGAATCGATCGCGCTCTTGACCTCCTTGTCTTGTCGCATGAACTTTTCCGTAAGGTCTGCAACTTTTCGGGATTCTGCTCAAAAAGATCGATCCATCGCACTCCTCGATCTCTTTGCGTGATCGCTGGTCTTGTCCAAAAAAGTTGGCAATCGTTGGGGATACTGATCTCGTTAAAAAATACGCGGCAGCGCGAGCGATAGCATGGGCTTGGCGGTGCGAGTTAGAGCATGAGTTTAGAAGAAATTTGGGCCGCGATCGTCGCCCATGGCCGAGCCGCCGCCACGAGCGCCCAAAACCGCTGGCAATCCCTCGATGATTGGCAGGCGGGTTTTTTTGCCATCGTCGCTGCCGGCGCTTTCGTCGGGCTTGTGTTCGGGATCTGGCCGCAGCTCGATCTCAAATTCTCCGCGCTGTTCTACGATGCCGCCCACCAGGACTGGCCGTGGGCGCACGCGTCGACGGTCTTGGCGCTGCGCAGCTTCAACGAATTCATCACCCGGGCGATCGTGGCGGTTGCTGTCATCGCCCTGATTTTTGCCGCCGCCGGCGGGCGGACTTTCGCCTTCATCCCGCCGCGGGTGGCGCTGTTCCTGTTGGCGGCGCTTGCGCTGGGCCCGGGGCTGATCGCCAATGGCCTTTTCAAGGCGCACTGGTCGCGACCGCGGCCGGGCGAAGTGACCGCGTTCGGCGGCCCGCTCGATTTCGTGCCGTGGTGGAGTCCGTTCGGGCACTGCGCCGGCAATTGCTCTTTCGTCTCCGGCGAGGTGGCAAGCGCGACCTGTCTGCTCGCCGTCGCGCTGGTGCTGCCGGAGCGCTATCGGCGCGGCGCGATCCTTGGCGTGATCGTTTACGGCCTGGCGATCGGCCTGATGCGCGTCGCCATGGGCGGGCACTTCCTCTCTGACGCGCTGTTCGCCGGCATCCTCACCGCGCTCGCGATCTGGCTCCTGCACCGCGTGATGTTTCCATCGCGCTGAAGCATTTTCCGGCGAAGTGGACACCGGTTCGCCGCAGAAAATGCGACCAACCGATACGGCGCGAAATCCATCCGTCAGACCCGCCGGGAAATCTCCACCGCTGATGCCGTTGTAATGTCGATGTCCTTGGTTTCGCGCAGGAAAATTCCGCCAACGATCACGGTCATGACGGATATCGAGATCGGATCCCACAGGCCGTCATAGATGTTGCCGGTATAGGCGACGATCGCCGTCGTCAGCAGCGCCAGCATACCGCCGAACCAGCCATTGCCGATGGCCGGCACGACCGGTGTTCTCAGTTTCTCCCTAAGAGGATGTCTTAAAGCATTTTCTGCGAAGGGGCGCGGGTCGCTCTTGATTCACGACTTGATCGACCCGAAGCGGCACCTTCGCGTCAAGCCGCCCGACCTGGATAGCGGCTGCATCCCGCCCTGACGGGGATCACCGGCCCCCTCGTCAGGTCGCGTTAGGGTTACCGCACGAATTTGCCGCGCGGCGGGCCACTTATCGGCGTTTTGTT
>CAZTTL010000495.1:0-1707 GCA_964616635.1 uncultured Rhodoplanes sp.
ATGGAAGCGCCGCTGGAAAAGGTCGGCTGGGTGATCGAGCACCCCGACGCGCCTCAACCAGAGAAAGCCCGCAGCGGGGCGTGACGCGCGTCTGACTTTGTTGCGGCGAACCGGCGTCCCCCCGCAACAAGTCCGAAAGCATGCTTCGCCGGGGAATGCGCCAGGATCAACGCGAGCCGGCTTGGCTCGCGCGATCGTCCACGAAGCGGGCGCTGATCGGCCGGCCGGCGATGGCGGCACCAAATCGCTTGGAGAATGCCAGCTTTCCGCAGCGGTCAAAAGCCGCGTCGATCGCCTTGCGAAAGACCTGCTTCGTTTCGGGCGCGGCGCCGCGCGTCGAATAGGTGACGAAGGGCGAAGCGACGAGCTCTCCCGTGCGCCTGAAGCTGAAGCGCACCGACATCTGCATGCCCGCCTCCACGTCATCACGCGCCGGAGGTTCCCAACAGGCGTTCAGGGCCGCGAACAGCTCCCTTATGGAATTGATCATCGCATCCGGGGCAGGCGCCCGCGCCGGTTCGCGCTCGCGGCTACCGATGGTGACTTGCAGGTTTCGCGGCAGGCAGGACGCGCTCCCGCAGCCGGACTCGATTCCGACGTCCGAGCGCTCACTCCCGCGCCGCTTTCCTTGCCGCTTTTCCGGGACGACGAGCACGGGAACATCGCCGGGACCTTTACGGTATATCGGGATGTCGCGCGCGGCGGGGCCGGGACTGATCTCGACGCCGCCAAAGCTTTTGCCCCCCGGCGTATAGCCGTGGGGGGCGGCACCGGGCGCGATCGGGATACCGCCCGGCCCGGGAGTCGTGGTCAGCTGCGCGCCTGCCGGCGCACACAGCACGGCCAAAGCGAGGCTCGCCGCAGACAGGCGCATCATGACGCTGCTCCCTACGCGCGATGGGGTTAGCCTATTTCCGGTGAATTCAGCGCCGAGGCAAGCGGTGTTTTCAACGGCTCGCGATGCGCGCTCTATTCCCAGCGGCTGCATTAATACCCGGCGATATAGCCGCGCAGTACTCTGCGATATTGTTGGGCGCGAGGCCGCGGCGAGATCTGAACTCGGGCACCCAGACCCCCGGACTGAGGATAGCCGATCGCCTCTGATTAGCCTCGCGATCTGGAGACATCCTCAGCCTTGAGGAAACAGCTTGCTTGGCTGCCGAATGCGCCACCAATCCGAATCTCAGCCCGAGACCGAGTTCACCGCACTGACCAGCGGCAAGAGTTGCTCGCGAACCGGCCGCACCTCTTCCGCAACATTGGCCTGAGCATTGTCGCGCAAAGCTTCGAGAACGCCGGTCACCAATTCACCAACGGTTCGCGCGTCCTCCAGGGAGGTCGGCAGCTCGACACCCAGCCGGGTTTCGAGCGCGAGGACGATATGCGTCATCGTCAGCTGATCGACGTCAAGAACCGTCGTATTGGAATCCAGGTCGAGAATTTCTTCGTCGTCGGCCTGACTGAGCACGACATCAAGAACCAGCTTTTCCATATGCCCTCTGACCATGACACTACCCCCGGTCATGAATCGTTTCATCGCTACGATGCGACACCGCCATAAAGCGTAACAATTTGTAATATAGCGTGAACGCGAAGTGGAATCCAGGCAAAAAAATGGCCAAATGGCGTAGGCGTGAGGAGTGCCGTCCAATGATTTCAAGTCCTCCCTCACACGGCAAGGGCGCCGACAAGACTCATTTATGGCTA
>CAZTTL010000496.1:0-1700 GCA_964616635.1 uncultured Rhodoplanes sp.
GTCTCCGATCCTGCGGCGCCGTTCGGCGGCATGAAGCAGAGCGGGCTCGGCCGCGAGGGCGCGCACGAGGGGCTGATGGAATTCTTGGAGACGCAATACGTCTCGGTGAATTGGTGATGTATCAGCCCTTCGTCTGCGCTCGTCGTGTTTGCGAGGCAGATCAGGAAGCCGGTAGCTCCCTCTCCCCGCTTGCGGGGAGAGGTGACACAAGTCGAGAACGCGTTCGGAGGGGCCGAAGCAAATGAACATCCTGATGCCGCAGCTCGGCGAGACGGTTGCCGAAGGCAAGATCACGACCTGGTTCAAGGCGGTCGGCGACGCGGTGAATCCGGGTGACAACCTGTTCGAAATCGAGACCGACAAGGTATCGATGGAAGTGCCCGCTACCTCGGCCGGCGTGGTCGCAGAAATCCGCATTCCCGCCGGAGCCGTGGCGCCGGTCGGGGCCATCGTCGCGGTAATCCGCGAGCCGGGCGCGGCTCACGCAGCACCAGCGGACTTGCCGAGCGCGCGCACGCCTCCAGCGCCAGCGAACAGGCCCGCGGCAAGCGCCCCCATCCTGCCGCAAGCGCGCATGCCGGAGCGCGCACCGGCGGCGATCGCCGCACCAATCCTGCCGCCGCTCGACCCGTTCCACCCGATCCGAACGCCAC
Organism: uncultured Rhodoplanes sp.; assembly: GCA_964616635.1. Lineage (GTDB taxonomy): Bacteria > Pseudomonadota > Alphaproteobacteria > Rhizobiales > Xanthobacteraceae > Rhodoplanes. The sequence continues at coordinate 654 of CAZTTL010000496.1, forward strand.
CGAAAAATCACGGGCCAGCGCGGATCGCCGGCGGGCGCGCGGTGAGCCCGCTGGCGCGCCGGCTCGCGAGCGAGGCGGGCATCGACCTCACCCGTATCGCACCGTCGGGCGCGCATGGCCGCATTCTTGCGCGCGATGTCGAGAGGGCCATCGCGGACGGCGCGGCGCTAAGCGCGCGCGCATCCGCACCCGCCGCCCCGTCCGCCGAGCGCGTCAAGAGGATGTACGATTCGGGCTCGTTTCAAGAGATCGCGCTCGATTCGATGCGGCAGACCATCGCCACGCGTCTGGTCCAGGCGAAACAGACCATCCCGCATTTCTATCTCGCCTGCGATGTCGGCCTCGATCGGGTTGAAACGCTACGCGCCGAGGCCAATGCCTCAGCGGGCGGCAGTGCCGAGAGCGACCGCGCGCCCGCGGTCAAGCTCTCGCTGACCGATTTTGTTGTGAAAGCGCTGGCACGCGCGCTGCTGGCCGTGCCGGCCGCGAACGCCGTGTGGGCGGAGGATCGCATTCTGCGCTTCCGCGCCGTCGACATCGCCGTTGCCGTCGCGCTCGATGACGGGCTGATCACACCAGTGATCCGCGGCATTGATAAAAAATCGCTGACGGTCATCTCCGCCGAGCTGAGCGACCTCGCGGCGCGGGCGCGGGCACGCCGCCTGCAGCCGGCCGAATACCAGGGTGGCGTCAGCACCGTATCGAACCTCGGCATGCATGGCGTCCGCGAATTTGCCGGCGTGATCAATCCGCCGCAGTCGACGCTGCTCGCGGTCGGCGCCGCTGAGCGACGGCCGGTCGAGAGCGCGGATGGCGGCGTGCGGTTCGAGACGCGCATGACCGTCACATTGTCCTGTGATCATCGGCTGATCGACGGCGCGATCGGAGCTGAGCTGCTGGCCGCCTTCAAACAGGCGATCGAGCATCCGGTCATGCTGCTGCTGTAGCGGCGCCGCCGAATCGGCAAAAACCGACCAGGACGCAACCAAGCCGGCCGCTGGAGCGAATTCCGTTCAGGTGGAATCGGAATTCGCTCTATTTCTCTTT
>CAZTTL010000497.1:0-1685 GCA_964616635.1 uncultured Rhodoplanes sp.
TAAGAGAAGGCTCCGGTGGACGCGAGGAGAACGATGGCGGGGAAGTATTTCGGCACCGACGGCATCCGCGGCAGGGCAAACCGCCCGCCGATCACGCCGGACATCGCGCTGAAGGTCGGCATGGCCTCCGGCCTTGTCTTCAAGAAAGGCGAACACCGCCATCGCGTGGTGATCGGCAAGGACACGCGGCTGTCGAGCTACATGATCGAGAACGCCCTGACCGCGGGCTTTCTGGCGGTGGGCATCGACGTGCTGCTTACCGGCCCGGTGCCGACGCCGGGCATCGCCATGCTGACGCGGTCCATGCGCTGCGACCTCGGCGTGATGATCTCCGCCTCCCACAACCCCTATGACGACAACGGCATCAAGCTGTTCGGCCCCGACGGCTTCAAGCTCACCGATGAGGTCGAGGCGCAGATCGAGCAATTGATCGATTCCGACCTCTCGCGCAAGCTCGCCAAATCCGCGTCGCTCGGTCGCGCCAAGCGCATCGAGGGCGTGCATGACCGCTATATCGAATTCGCCAAGCGCACGCTGCCGCGCAACCTCTCGCTCGAGGGTTTGCGCGTCGTCGTCGACTGCGCCAATGGCGCGGCCTACAAAGTGGTCCCCGAGGCGCTATGGGAGCTTGGCGCCGAAGTCATTCCGATCGGCGTCGAGCCGGACGGCTTCAATATCAACCGCGACTGCGGATCGACGGCGCCGCAGGCGCTGATGGCCAAAGTCCGCGAGATGCGCGCCGATGTCGGCGTTGCGCTCGACGGCGATGCCGATCGCGTCCAGATGGCTGACGAGCATGGCCATCTCATCGATGGCGACCAGCTTCTCGCCGTCATCGCCGAAGACTGGAAGGAGGATGGGCGGCTCGCCCAGCCGGGGCTGGTCGCCACCATCATGAGCAATCTCGGGCTTGAGCGCCATCTCAAGTCCCAGAACCTGTCGCTCGTGCGCACCCCGGTCGGCGACCGCTATGTGCTCGAAGAGATGCGCGCGCAGGGCTACAATCTCGGCGGCGAGCCCTCCGGCCACATCATCCTGTCCGACTATGCGACGACCGGCGACGGCTTCGTTGCCGCGCTGCAGGTCTTGGCCGTGGTGAAGAAGGTCGGCGAGCCGGTCTCCAAGGTCTGCCATCGTTTTGACCCGCTGCCGCAGGTCACCAAGAATGTGCGCTATCGCAACGGCAAGCAGCGGCCGACCGAGGAGGCTTCGGTCAAGGACGCGATCGCCAATGCCGAGCTGCGGCTGAATGGCCAGGGTCGGCTGATCGTACGTCCCTCCGGTACCGAGCCAGTCATCCGCGTCACCGGCGAAGGCGACGATCCGGATCTGGTCGAGGAAGTCGTCGACGGGATCGTCGAGGCGCTCAATCAGGCGGCGCTGGCTTGAGGCGCCCGCGGATCGGTTGAATCAGCCGGCGCACTGCCTTACCTTGCGGCATCGTTCTTCTTGCAGCGAACGCGATTCCGCCCGTCTCGCTTGGTGTCGGATACGTGCTGCCGGGAAATACCTGAAGCTGCCGCACACGGCGGCGCAGAGTCACTATTCGCAACCGCAGCGGTGAAGCCGCATGTGGTTCGGTTCTTGTGCCGCGAGAATTGGCGGTGCGTGGTCCTTGGACTCTCCGCCACGAATCTGCTAAATAGGAATATGCTCCGCTATGGACGGAAATATTCCTCATCGCG
>CAZTTL010000498.1:0-1675 GCA_964616635.1 uncultured Rhodoplanes sp.
TCTGCGAGATCGAGCGGCTCTCGGCGCAACCAGATATTTGACCATGTGATAGAAGCTGCCGCCATGAACCCGCCACGCCTCGCCCTTCACTTCTGGCGGTAGCGTGGCGCGCGGCTTGAGGCTCAGATCGCGATGGATGAAGTAGAAGGAACTGTCGATCCCGGCGACAGTGGTAATGACAAGCAGTTTGCGGATGAGAAGGCTCGATCGCTCGGCGACGATCGGCTTGAAAATCAGTGCATCTATCCTCAATCTGGCGATGCGGCAGAATGGCAGGCGGGTGCCGGTGAATTTGAGCCAGACGCCGGCCGAATGGCGGCAACATGCCGGGCCGCCCGCCGCATTCGGCGACGGGGGGATTTGTGACCGGGACGGCAGGCGATCAGTCCATCGCGGGCCGATTTGGGCCCCGCATTCTCGCCTGGGCGGACGAGTTGGCCGCCTGGTCGGAATCGCCCGACGGGCTCACTTGTACCTACTTGTCCGATGCGCATCGTGCGGTGGCGGGGCGCCTCTGCGCGCTCATGCAGAAGGCCGGCCTGACGGCCGTGATCGACGCGGTTGGCAATGTGGTCGGCCGCCGTGAAGGGACCAGTCCCGGCGCGCGCACGCTGATCCTCGGCTCGCATTACGACACCGTCCGTAAGGCCGGCAAATATGACGGGCGGTTCGGCATCCTGGCGGCCATCGCCGCGATGGATGATCTGCGCGAGCGCGGCCAGCAGCTGCCCTTCGCCGTCGAGGTGATCGGCTTTGCCGAAGAGGAAGGGGCGCGCTTTCCCACGGCCTATCTCGGCAGCAGCGCGGTTGCCGGCAAATTCGATTCCGCCGTGCTGGCAAAGCAAGACGCGGCCGGCACCACGCTTGAGGAGGCGCTACGCGCAGCCGGGTTCGATCCCGCCGCGATTGCTGGGCTTGCGCGCCCGCCGGGAAACCTCCTCGGCTACGTCGAACTGCACATCGAGCAGGGGCCGGTTTTACGCAATGAGGGGCTGCCGGTCGGAGTTGTCGACGCGATCGCCGGAGCGACGCGTTTCGAAGTCGCTATTTCCGGCAGAGGCGGACATGCCGGCACGGTGCCGATGGCGAAGCGGCGGGACGCCGTGGCTGTGGCGGCGGAGATCATTCTGCTGGTGGAGCGGCGCTGCTCGACCGCAGCGGGCTTGGTGGGCACGGTCGGTCAGGTGTTGGTGCCGGACAGCGCCGTCAATGCCATTCCCGGGCGCTGCGAACTGTCGCTCGACATCCGGGCCGCCGAGGATGGCCTGCGCGATGCCGCGATCGCCGACATCAAGGCCGAGATCGAGCGCATCGCGACGCGGCGCAAAGTCGGGATCGAGGTGCACGACATGTTGCAGACACCGGCAGTTCGCTGCGCGCCGCGACTGCAGTCCGCGTTGGCCGCGTCGGTGGCGCACTGCGGCGTGCCGGTGCGACGGCTCGTCAGCGGTGCCGGCCACGACGCCGTGATGTTCGATGGCATCACCGATGTCGGCATGCTGTTTGTGCGCTGTGGCAATGATGGCATCAGCCACAGCGCCGACGAAACTATTTCCGCCGAGGATGCCGACCTTGCGGCGCGCGTTCTTCTGGATTTCCTGACGAATTTCACCACGTCCGCTGCTTTCTGACGAAACCGCGGATGCTTCGGTTGCGATCGCGCACGACCGGTCGA
>CAZTTL010000499.1:0-1666 GCA_964616635.1 uncultured Rhodoplanes sp.
TGCGGTGAAGTTGCCGATGTGGCCGGTGCATACCTGGTTGCCGGATGCCCATGTCGAGGCGCCGACCGCGGGCTCGGTGATTCTGGCCGCCATCCTCCTGAAGATGGGTGGCTACGGCTTCCTGCGGTTCTCGCTGCCGATGTTTCCGGTAGCCTCGGTTGACTTTACGCCGCTGATCTACGCGCTGTCCGTCATTGCCATCGTCTACACCTCGCTGGTGGCGCTGGTGCAGGAGGACATGAAGAAGCTGATCGCTTATTCCTCGGTTGCCCATATGGGCTTCGTGACGATGGGCATTTTCGCCGGCAATCATCAGGGCATCGCCGGCAGCGTCTACCAGATGATCTCGCATGGTATCGTCTCGGGCGCGTTGTTCCTGTGCGTCGGCGTCGTTTACGATCGCATGCATACCCGCGAGATCGCCGCCTATGGCGGGCTCGTCAACCGCATGCCGGTCTATGCCGCGATCTTCATGCTGTTCACGCTCGCCAATGTCGGACTGCCCGGCACCACGGGCTTCATCGGCGAGTTCCTGACGCTGCTCGGCACCTTCCGCGTCAACACGCTGGTGGCGACCTTCGCGACCCTCGGCCTGATCCTGTCGTCCTGCTATGCGCTGTGGCTCTATCGCAAGGTGATGTTCGGCGTGCTCGACAAGCCGTCGCTCGCCGGGATACTCGACGTTGAGACCCGCGAGATCGTGATCTTTGCGCCGCTGGTCATTCTCGCCATCTGGTTCGGCGTCTATCCCAAGCCGGTGCTCGACGTGTCGGCGGCCTCGGTGGCCGCGCTCTCGACCAGCTATCACGAGGCGGTCGGGGTCGCGAAAACCATCGCGCTGGCGCACTGACCGTGATCGATCTGGGTAGGGCGCTTGCGGCGCCGCCCGTGTGGTGAATTCGAACTGCCCGGCGACCGGTTTTTTCAGGTTGCCGCCATCGTTGTGGAACGGCCGTCGCCCATGAACCCTGTCACCGAGCTTCCTGCCCTCACCCCCGTGCTACCGGAGATCGTGCTCGCGGTGGGCGCGCTGGCGCTGCTGCTGATCGGCGTGTTTCGCGGCAATGAGTCGAGCGGCCTCTTGAGCGGGCTGGCCGTGGTTCTGCTCGTCTGCGCCGGCGTCCTCGTCGCGATGGCCCCCGCGGACAAGGTGGTGACCTTCGGCGGCAGCTTCGTCGTCGACAGCTTTGCCCGCTATTTCAAGATTTTGGCGCTGATCGGCTCGGCCGTGACCGTCATCCTGTCGAGCGAGTTCATGGGGCAGGTCGATCGGCGCCGGTTCGAATATCCGATCCTGATCCTGCTCGCGACCACCGGCATGCTGATGCTGATCTCGGCGGGTGACCTGATCGCGCTCTATCTCGGCCTCGAACTGATGAGCCTGTCGCTCTATGTCGTCGCCGCGATCGATCGCGAGCGCGTGCGCTCGACCGAGGCCGGGCTGAAGTATTTCGTGCTGGGCGCGCTGTCCTCCGGCATGCTGCTGTACGGCGCCTCGCTGATCTACGGTTCGACCGGCACCGTGAGCTTTGCCGGGATCGCCCAGGCGGCGGCGCAGGGCGGGCTCGGCGTCACCTTCGGCATCGTGTTTCTGTTTGCCGGCCTCTGCTTCAAGGTTTCGGCGGTGCCGTTTCACTGGTGGACGCCCGACGTTTATCAGGGGGCG
>CAZTTL010000500.1:0-1664 GCA_964616635.1 uncultured Rhodoplanes sp.
ACACGCAGGGCGTCAAGAACCGCAAGCAGCGTCGCTCGAAATACGGCGCCAAGCGGCCGAAGTGACCTGAGGGAGCCGAGAAGCCATGTCCCGTCGTCACCGCGCCGAGAAACGCGAAATCATTCCCGACCCCAAATTCGGGAATGTCGTGGTTTCGAAGTTCATGAACTCGATCATGTATGCCGGCAAGAAGTCGGCCGCCGAGCAGATCGTCTACGGTGCCTTCGACCTTATCGAGGGCAAGACCAAGCAGAATCCGCTCCCGATATTCCAGCAGGCGCTCGACAATGTGATGCCGGCGATCGAGGTGCGCTCGCGTCGCGTCGGCGGCGCCACCTATCAGGTTCCGGTCGAGGTGCGGTCGGATCGCCGCCAGGCGCTCGGCATCCGTTGGCTCATTGCCGCGGCCCGCGGTCGTAACGAAAAGACGATGACGGAGCGCCTCTCCGCCGAATTGCTCGACGCCTCCAATAATCGCGGCAATGCCGTCAAGAAGCGCGAAGACACTCACCGTATGGCGGAAGCCAATCGCGCCTTCTCGCATTATCGCTGGTAGCCAACGCAGTTCTCGTAACATGATGAGTGCCCGAACCCTTCTTGCTCCTGGTGCTGCCGTGACCCCACGGCAGGAGGAGGCGTTTTTTTCGGGCATTCAGCTTCGCAATGGGACCTTCAAGACCACGGCTGAGCACCGGCTTGACGATCTGAACCAACTCGTCATCGAACAGTGGAAAACGCGGGGCGCCAAGCCGCATCGGCTGCTCGATGTCGGAGCCTCGTCGGGCGTGTCGTCGGTGGAATGGCTGGAGTCGCTCTCGGCGGCGGGCTTCGACATCGACCTGGTCGCGACCGATGTCTGCCTGAAGGCTAACCTCGTAGCGGTTTCTCGTCACCACGATGTTCTCATCGATCGGTCCGGCCATATCCTGCAGCACATTGTCTTCGGCATTGCGATTCGTCCGTGGCGGCGAAAGCTCGACTTCGTCACCGGCTATGCGTTGCTGAGCGGCGTCCTCAATTGCGTGGCGCGTCGGGTTCTGCGCCGACGCCTGCCGCAATCTGGGTCAGAGGCCGAAGAGATCACGTTGGTCAGTCGGCGCGCGCGCGAACACGCCAGCATCACCTTTGCTGAAGACGATGTCTTCGCGGCAAATCGGCAAAGCTTCTTGCGCCGATTTGATGCGATCCGCGCCGCCAATCTGCTCAATTGTGGTTATTTCAGCACCGCGCAGATCCGAACTGCCATATTCAATCTCAAGCACAGGTTGGCCGGTCCAAATTGCTTCCTGATCGTCAACCGAACGCGGAAGGACGGCACAAATCACGGCACGCTGTTTCAGCTCAACGCCGCGGCGCGTTTCGAAATATTGGCGAAGTTGCAGGAGGGAAGCGAAATCGAGGATCTCGTCCTCGCCGCCTGAAGCAGCACGACATCTGGAACCACACGGAAAGCGCTCCTCCCATGCCCCGCAGTCACCCGATCGAGGACTACCGCAATTTCGGCATCATGGCCCACATCGATGCCGGGAAGACCACGGTTACCGAACGGATTCTCTATTACACCGGCAAGAGCCACAAGATCGGTGAGGTCCATGAGGGCGCGGCCACCATGGACTGGATGGAGCAGGAGCAGGAGCGCGGCATCACCATCACGTCGGCCGCGA
>CAZTTL010000501.1:0-1632 GCA_964616635.1 uncultured Rhodoplanes sp.
TCTTCGAAAGAATGAACCCCGCAAGTCAAACGCCCACCAAAGCATTTACTTGGTGCGGCGACGATCGAGCCGGTTCAAGTTGAACTTGGCAGGCGGCATGCTTTAATGGCGACACGTGAGAGCGAGCGACTTCAGATAGCTCGGCTGGTGGTTTTTCCTCAAGATCGTCGATCAATTCTGATCACATCTCTGGCAAGGTGAAAAGATGCAGCCGCAACGCGCACAGGAAATCGAACGAGCGGTCGATATCGGGTTGCGGCGCTGGGAGCGCTCTGGCGAAGAATTGAACGCGCCGCCGCCCGACCCTGCTCAAACAGGCGTGCTGCGGGCTCTGCCTCGCCGCCAACCCGTTCACAAGATCGAGGCGGCCCACGTGTCGTTGCCGATGGCGCGACGCCCAACTTTCAAACCGGGAATTCTTCTCCCGTTCGTCCGCCTCTCGGTCTGGCTGGCGGTCGCCCTCGCATACGTTTCTGGCAACGCGGTCGACTCCTTGCTTGGCCGCGCTTCCGTCGAGCGCCGCGCTGTCAGGTTCCGCCGATGTCTCGAATGGGCCGGCGCAAGCATGATCAAAGTTGGGCAGCAGCTTTCGGTGCGCGCCGATCTGTTGCCGTATGCTTTCTGCGATGAGCTGAGCAAGTTACTCGACAATGTGCCGCCGATTCCCCCCGAAAAAGCCATCAAAATTCTCGAACGCAATCTTGGCCGGCCGATCAAGGATGTGTTCGAGGCTTTCGATCCGGTTCCGATCGGCTCCGCCTCTCTCGCTTGCGTCTACCAGGCGGTTCTCAAGACCGGCGAGCGCGTCGCCGTAAAGATTCAGCGGCCGGGGATCGGCCGATTGATCTCCGCCGACTTGCGTGCGCTCGATTGGCTGATGATCTTGGGCGAAGCACTGACCTTGATACGGCCGGGCATGACGGCGCAGTTCCGTCGCGAGCTGCGCAAGACCCTGATCGGCGAACTGAACTTCCGGACCGAGGCGCGCTACAATGAAATGTTTCGGCTGCGCGTCGAGCAGGATAATGAAGGGATCACGGCCCCGCGCGTATTCTTCGACTATTGCACGGAAGAGGTTTTGGTCAACGAACTGGTTGCCGGGACGTGGATGTGGGAGCTCATGGTCGCGGTCGATAAGAACGACCAGGAGTTCCTGGGACAGCTGCGCGAGATGGGCATTGAACCCGGTATCGTCGCGCGCCGGCTGCTGCGCGTGCTGCATCGCGAACTTCTCGAGCATCTGTTCTTCCATGGCGATCCGCATCCCGCCAATCTGATCGTGCTGCCGGACAGTCGCATTTGCTTCATCGATTTCGGCGCTATTGGTCGGTTCTCGACGGAAACGCGCAACGGGTGGCGTGAACTGCTGTTTCATATGCAAAACCGCGACATCGAGCGCATGGTCCGCAGCTCGCTCACGCTTGCCGGACGCCTTCCGCCGATCAATATCGACGACGTCCTCGAGGCGATGGAGCAAATCTACGCCGATTGGGTTTACGCCATCAGCAGCACCGACGCCGAGTGGTGGGAGCGATGTTCGGCCCAGACCTGGCTCCGTCATATCAAGGTCGCGCGCGAGTTCGGCATGCCGGTGACTTTGGAGATGATCCAATTCTTCCGGGCGACCTTCCT
>CAZTTL010000502.1:0-1632 GCA_964616635.1 uncultured Rhodoplanes sp.
GATCTGTTTGACGAACACGACGACCACGAGCGCAAGCCCGCGCATGAGGGAAAACTATCCTCCCCCGTGACAACCGGGGAGGGGGACCATGCATCGCAGGCAAGCTTGCGCAGCCTTGGCTGCGTGCATGGTGGAGGGGGCGTCTGCAGCGATAGTGCTGAAGTACATGCGCAGCGAACGGCGGCCGTTGCGTCCGTCAGTCGAGCGGTCGCTTTAGGACCGCGGTTCTGAAGAAATCACCCCCTCCCCCGCTCTTCGAGCGGTCCCCCTCCCCCGCAAGCGGGGGAGGATAAATAGAGGGCTTGCGGGTCAGCCCGCGCATGACAGAAAACCATCCTCCCCCGCATTGCGGGGGAGGATGAAGGGCGTTAGCGGGTCTAGCCCGCGCTAGCCGGCGGCGCGGATGATGATGCCGTACCAGCCGAGGCCCGGATAGGTTTCGTAGCCTGGCGTGGCGTGGAACGCGACAAGGGCGCCGGTCGGGTCGTGATAATAGCCGCTGCGACGCCCGTCCAACTTCAGATGGACATGCTCGCTCAAGAGACCGGCGCCGTCGGATGCCGCGATCACCCGCATCGCCGCGTCGACCAAAAGTGCGCGGGCATGGTCGCCGTCGCCAACCCGCACGCCCTTGACGATGGCGCGCGCCTGCGGCTCCCAATCGAAATGGATGGCAAGGACGCCTTGCGGCTTGCCGTTAGCGCGGCCCTCCGCGCGCACGGCGGCGCAATAGGTTGCGACCTGAGCACCGCCGAGCCTGGGCTGGCATTCAATGTTGCCGGCAACGTAATCGTCGCCAGATCGAAGCGCGATGGCGCGGCGAAACCATTGCTCGCCGGCGACACTCTGCCCTTTCACATTGAAACGATCCGGCCGACCATTGGCGAGGATCCTGCCATCAAGGTTGCAAAGCCACAGATCGAGGTAGACCGTGTAGGCGGCGAGGATCACGCCGAGCCGTTCCGACGCATAGGTCGTTGCCGCCTCGGTCGGATCGGCCGCGCATTGGACGACCGCGGAATCGGTCGCCCACCAGCGCACGTCACAGGTCCGCTCATACAGGTTCCGGTCGATCAGCTCGACAGCGTTGAGCGAGAGATCAACCATGCGTTCGGCGAGCGCCCTGTCGGTCATGCGACCGATCGACGTCATCAGTGCGCTGGTGCGCCGCGTGAGCTGGGTCTCGAGGTCGGCCGCGATGGTCTCGATCTGCTGGCCGACGGCGCGCACCTCCTGGGCAACGACGGCGAAGCCACGCCCTTGCTCGCCGGCGCGCGCGCTTTCGATCAGTGCGTTCAGCGCCAGGATCTTCATCTGGTTGGTGATCTGCTGGATGGTGTGTGTCTTGTCGCAGGCGATGCGGTTGACCTCGGCGGTCAGCGATTCAGTCAGCGCGGCGATGTCGGACGTGTCTGCGGCGGCGTTCTCTGGGGCGAGGACGGGCGACGCGCTCGGAAGGGCTGTCATTGATGGCTGCCGGGTCTATCAAATCAACAATGGTAAGACGTTACGGACGGTATGATTACGAAGACCTTAATGCTGCGCCGCCCGCCTGCTGATAAATTGTGCAGGTGTGGCACCCGCATTCGACGCGCGCAGAGTCGCTCAATATGTGGAGAAAGCCGACCCATC
>CAZTTL010000503.1:0-1631 GCA_964616635.1 uncultured Rhodoplanes sp.
AAACCAATATTGCGGCACAGCGGCTTGTCTTTACCACTGATCTTGCCAGCGCCGTCGCCGCGGCTGACGCGGTGTTCATTGCCGTGGGCACGCCGTCGCGCCGCGGCGATGGTCACGCCGACCTGAGCTATGTTTATGCCGCCGCCCGCGATATCGCTGCGGCGCTCACCGGCTTCACCGTCGTTATCACCAAATCGACGGTTCCTGTCGGCACCGGCGACGAGATCGAACGCATCATCCATGCCGCCCGCCCAGACGCCGACGTCGCCGTCGTTTCCAATCCAGAATTTTTGCGCGAAGGCGCCGCCATTCGCGATTTCAAACTGCCCGATCGTATCGTGGTCGGCACCGAGGACGAGCGCGCCCGCAACGTCATAGCCGAACTTTACCGACCGCTCTTCCTCAACCAGTCACCAATCCTCTACACCAGCCGGCGCACCGCCGAATTGATCAAATACGCCGCCAATGCCTTCCTTGCCACCAAGATCACCTTCATTAATGAGCTCGCCGACCTGTGCGAGCAGGTTGGCGCCGATGTGCAGGAGGTCGCGCGCGGTATCGGTCGCGATAACCGCATCGGCTCCAAGTTTCTGCATGCCGGTCCTGGCTTTGGCGGCTCGTGCTTTCCCAAGGATGCGCTCGCGCTGATCAAAACTGCGCAGGATTATGCCTCGCCCTTGCGCATCGTCGAAACGGTAGTGGCGGTCAATGACGCGCGCAAACGCGCCATGGCCCGCAAGGTCGCTGCGGCACTCGGCGGGCACTTGCGCGATCGCACCATCGCGGTGCTGGGGCTGACCTTCAAGCCGAATACCGACGACATGCGCGATGCGCCCTCCATCCCCTTGATCACCGCGCTGATCGATCGCGGCGCCAATGTGCGGGTCTACGATCCCGTTGGGATGGAACAGGCAAAGCGGTCGTTGCCGCCCGTCGCCTTCGTCGACAGCCCCTATGCCTGTGCCGAGGGGGCCGACGCGCTTGTCATCGTCACCGAATGGGAACAGTTCCGCGCGTTGGATTTGGCGCGACTCAAAGCCTCTATGAAACAGCCGGTGCTGGTCGACCTGCGCAACATCTACCGCGCCGATGAGATGGCGCGTCAAGGCTTTACTTATGAGAGCGTAGGTCGCCGATCGGCACGGCGTACGCATGAAAGCGCCGACGGCGGCCAATGAGGGCAAGGTCTCGCTGTCAGCTTCTCCATCCAGCAACCATGTTTACCTTATCAGCTCATCGGCCGCCCAACAAAAGCAGATGCTTTCAATAGTCATTGACTGGATGGTTTGCCGGCGTTGATCGGCGAAGCAGGCGTTCTCGATTAAATGCCGCCTTATTCGGCGGTTCGGCGCCTGCCTCCTGTCTCCAGCAACATTTTCGCACCGCGCGTTCTGCTCTCCGTCTCGGAAGGTCAGGGGGTGCCGGCTGCGCCGTTCCGACCCCTATCCCCGCAGGTTTTTTCATGGAGCAAAACCAATGCATCTTGATACGCGCGTTCTGATCACCGGCGGCGCTGGGTTTCTCGGCTCCCACCTCGCCGAGCGCCTGCTGAACGAGGGCAACCAGGTCGTTTGTGCCGATAATTTCTTTACCGGCACCCGCCGCAACGTTGAACATCTTCTCGATCATCG
>CAZTTL010000504.1:0-1626 GCA_964616635.1 uncultured Rhodoplanes sp.
GATGAACCGCACCTTACGCCGCCTGCGCCGGCGTTTGTCGGGAACCGCCGCTGCCGGGCTCGGCGCCGCGGCCGCGCTCGGGATCAGGGCGCTATTCGCCACCATCCGCCGCTTCGATCGTATCTGGCTGAGCAATGTCTCGGCGGCGCTGATGCGCCGGCTCGGCCCCCTCCTGCCCGAGCACAAGCTCGGCCGTGCCAATCTCGCCGCCGCCTTTCCGGAAAAATCGGCGCAGGAGATCGAAGCGATCCTCACCGGCGTCTGGGACAATCTCGGCCGCGTCGCCGTCGAGTTCGCCCACCTCGACCGCCTCACCATTGGCGATCCGCTCAACCTCCCCTTCATCGCCTATGATGCGGAGAACATCGCGCGCTACAACCGTTTGCGCGACGACGGCAAGCCGGCGCTGGTCTTTGCCGCGCATCTCGCCAACTGGGAGCTGCCGGCGGTGATCGCCGCCGCCTTCGGCCTCGAAGCCATGATCCTCTACCGGCGGCCGAATGTCGGCGCCGTCGCCGATGCGGTGATCGACTTGCGCAAAGGCGTGATGGGCGAACTGGTGCCGACCGGCCTCGGCACGCCGGTGAAGCTTGCGCGCGCGCTCGAAGTGGGCCGCCACGTCGCAATGCTGGTCGACCAGCATTACACCAAGGGCGTCGAGGTCACCTTCTTCGGCCGCAAATGCTTGGCGAACCCGCTGATCGCGGCGCTCGCCCGGCAGGTCGACTGCCCGATCCACGGCACCCGCATGATCCGGCTGGCTGATGGCAAATTCCGCGGCGAGATTTCCGAAGCGATCGAGCCGGTGCGTGACGCCGATGGCGCGATCGACGTGCAGGGAACGATGCAAGTGATCACGTCGGTGATCGAAGGCTGGATCCGCGAGCACCCCGAGCAGTGGCTGTGGCTGCACCGGCGCTGGCGGTGACGGCGATCGGCCCGCTGGTCTTGGCGACGTTTCGCTGAGTGCCGGGGATTTGCGACAGCGCCGCCCAAAGCGGGGAGACGGCGAGACGCTGGCGCGGAGCGCCCCGGGCAAGCGCCTGTCGCGCCGGCCGCACCTTTCAAAGCGCGTGAAGGGATCGCGCTCTCAGTCGCTGTATTCGAACAGCTGCGGCTCGAGACTTTCAGCTTCCGGAACCAACGGAACCCGTTCCTGCGGCACGATCGCGTAACCGCAACTCCGCAACCAGCTAATCAACTGATCGGCCTTGTCATGGTCGTAACCGGCGCCAACGGGAAAGAAGCGGGCAACCGCCTCTCTTGGGTCGAATCTTGCCTCTTGTGCCATGAAAAGCTCCCGGCGCATCGCCACCCGCAGCGCATGATAACGCGCAAAGGGGCCTCGGGTTCAGCCGAATGAGGCCGCCACAAGAGGCGGCCTCACTTTCTTCTCGGCCGGTGACATCCCTAAGGCCAACCGGTGGGCTCCGATCTTCGAAGCCGAGGCGAAGTTTTCACCGGAAAACGGCCAGAGCGCGATCGCATGACGCCTAAATCGATCGCGCTCTTTGCCTCCTTATTTTGTCGCATGATCTTTTCCGAAAAGTCTGCAACTTTTCGGGATCATGCTCCTTATTTTGTCGCATGATCTTTTCCGAAAAGTCTGCAACTTTTCGGGATCAT
>CAZTTL010000505.1:0-1605 GCA_964616635.1 uncultured Rhodoplanes sp.
GGAGGGCTGCGACAAGTTCTGCGCCTTCTGCGTGGTGCCCTATACGCGCGGCGCGGAGTTCTCGCGCCCCGTCGATGCGATCCTCGCCGAAGCCGAGCGCCTCGCCGCTTCCGGCGTGCGCGAGATCACGCTGCTCGGCCAGAACGTCAATGCGTGGCACGGCGAGAACGACGACGGCAGCGCCTGGGGCCTCGGCCAGTTGCTCTTCCGTCTTGCCGAAATCGACGGCATCGCCCGGCTCCGCTACACGACGAGCCACCCGCGCGACATGGATGACTCGCTGATCGCGGCGCATCGCGACTTGCCGCAGCTGATGCCCTATCTGCATCTGCCGGTGCAGTCCGGATCGGACGCGGTACTGAAGGCGATGAACCGCCGCCATACGGCCGCGGACTATCTGCGCCTCATCGACCGCATCCGCACGGCGCGGCCGGATATCGCGCTTTCGGGCGATTTCATCGTCGGCTTTCCCGGTGAGAGCGAAGCCGATTTCGCCGATACGCTGCGCCTCGTCGAAGAGGTCGAATACGCCTCGGCCTTTTCGTTCAAATATAGCCCGCGCCCGGGCACGCCTGCCGCCGAGCGCGAGCAAGTCATAGAGTCGGTCAAGGTCGAACGCCTGGCGCGCCTGCAGGATCTGCTCGGCAGCCAACAGGCGGCGTTCAACCGCTCGCGGCTCGGCATGACGATGGACGTGTTGTTCGAGAAGGAAGGGCGGAAGCCCGGCCAGATCGTTGGTCGTTCGCCCTGGCTGCAGCCGGTGCAGGTCGAGGCGCCGACCGCGATGATCGGCGCCATCCGGACCGTCACCGTCGACGGCCTCGGCAGCAATTCGCTCTATGCCAGCCTTCCCGCTTCCAGCAGTGCGGCATCGGCCGCCGAGGCATTCGCTTGACCGAGATCGACACCAAGTCCTCCACACCATCGGAGTTCCTGCCCGATCCGACGCAGATCATGGTCGCCTTCGACGACAACCGTCTGGCGCGCACCCTGTTCGGCGAGTTCGACCAGAACCTTGCCATGGTCGAGCAGCGGCTCGGCGTCGAGGCGGTGGCGCATGGCAATCAGGTGCTGCTGCGCGGCGGACCGGAGGCTTGCGCCCAGGCGCGGCTCACGCTCGACATGCTCTATGGCCGGCTCGAGCATGGCCATGACATCGAGCCCGGCGACGTCGATGGCGCCATCCGCATGGCGACCGCCGCCGACAGCCAGCTCAATTTGCCGACGCTGGAACCGAAAAGCCGGCTCGCCATGTCGCAGATCGCGACGCGGCGGCGCGTGGTGATGGCGCGCTCGCCGGCGCAGGACGCCTATATTCGCGCCATGGGCGGCTCCGAACTCGTCTTCGGCACCGGCCCGGCCGGCACGGGCAAGACCTACCTTGCCGTCGCCTATGCGGCTTCGCTGCTGGAGCGCGGTGACGTCGCGCGCATCATCCTGTCGCGTCCCGCCGTCGAGGCGGGCGAGCGGCTCGGCTTCCTTCCCGGCGATATGCGCGAGAAGGTCGACCCCTATCTTCGCCCGCTCTACGACGCGCTGTACGACATGATCCCCGCCGACAAGGTCGAGCGCGGCCTTGCCTCCGGCGCGATCGAGGTGGCGCCA
>CAZTTL010000506.1:0-1591 GCA_964616635.1 uncultured Rhodoplanes sp.
TGTTCGTCGACGACGAGGACGAAGAGCGATCCTACAATTTCCAGATGGCGATCCTCGGCACCGATTTGGATTAACCCTTGCGAGCCCACGCCGCTGGCTGTTTGCGGCGAGACGGGCCTCGCAAAGAACGGGCATCTCAACCCGTGACAATCATCCTGCGGCGTGCGGATGCAGGTCGGCGATCAGCCGATCGAAGCCGTCCGCCAGCGCGCGCCATTCGCTGAGCAGGTCGCGCGGAAATCGGATGGTAATGTTGGCCTCGCCGGCGTAGCGCTCGTAGAGGCAGGTCGCCGGCGCGAGCTTGTGCTCGGAGCGGGCGCAGCGGACGATGAAGCGCTCCGGCGCACGCTCGTCATAGGCGAGGTCTTCGCCCTGGTAGGGCGTGCCGTCGCGGAAAGTGACGAGCACCAAACCCTCCGGCGCCGGTTGCCGCTCGGTTGCCGCGTAGCGCAGATAGATTGTGCGGAACCGCTCGACGGGATCGGTCGGGCTCTCCTTTGGCATGATGCTGACGAACAGACGGCCCTCCTGCAGAGCGATCCCGCTGCTGGTCTTCTTGAGGGTCGGGGTCGCCGGCGGTGGAACGAGTGCCGGCCAGCTATAGACAAGGTCGATACGGTCCTGCGGCCCGGGATGGCGCTGCACCGCCATCCGAATTGCGGCCGGGGGCACGTGAAAGGTCTCGCCGGCGATGACGATGGGCAGGTGGGGCACAGCCGTTGCCGCAGGCGCCTTCGGCCAGCTTGGCCATAGCGTGTAGATCACGAAGGCAAACGCCACCGCGCCGACGGCAACGCCGGAGACCATGGGAACGAGCAGCCGTCGGCCGGACCGTGCCGCCTGCCGGTGGCGCGTTCCTGGTTGCTGTCGCGCTCCGCCTGTTGCCATGCCCGAGCCCCCAGCATTGAGAATCACCCACAGATTAGAGCTTTTTGCGCGGAAATGGACATCGGAGTCCCGGGCGACGCGACCACGAAACGAGACCTCTGATTGCATCAGGGACGGAATAGGTCAGACCCGTTCCTACCGCCTTCCGCCGGGGGCAGATGCACGGGAATAACGGCCGCCCCCGGTCTGCCTTCCACCGTTTACCGTTCTTTAAGGATTTGGTAGCGGGGCGCCATCAAATGCGGCACAAAAGGGCTCAGTAATGCGTTTGAGGCTCATGATGTCGCCTGAGTCGATTCAGCAGTTCCTCGCGATCGCGATCGGATTCGCGTTTGCGGGGCTGATTTCGACTTTGTACCAGCTTCTCACCCACCGGCCGGCATCGTTCCGCCTGCTCCAGAGGGGCGTGCGGCTCGCCAGCTTCCTGGCGATCCCGTTTCTCGTCTTCGCCGCGCCCTTCATCATCATGCGCAACACCATCCGCGGCCGCATCATCGAACGCCGCCGCTTCGAGTTCGTCATGGTTGCGACGATCATCGCCGGGCTGTGGAGCCTGATGTCGGGAACGGTGGTGATGATGGCGTTCCAAGCGGTTTCGCACGTCGGGCTCGGCGCCTGAAAATGCGGATTTCGCGCGGCCGCTGACGCGCCACAAGTCGTGCAGGGGCCGGACCTCTGCGGCAGCTCACGCCACGAGGCCGGC
>CAZTTL010000507.1:0-1581 GCA_964616635.1 uncultured Rhodoplanes sp.
GGGCCTCGTGACGGCTTCAGGATGAACTGATCACGCGCCAGATTTCTTTGTTTGACCGCCTCATCTTGTCCGAAAACTCTGCAACTTTTCCGGATCATGCTCTAAGATGCGGGGTTCTAATCACATTTCGAGAACAGGCAGCGCATGACCAAAGGCGGATTCCGCAGTGTCTATGTCACCGCAAAAGACGGGTTGAAGCTTCATTTGCGCGAATATGGCGACCGTCAGGCCACAGGCCTGCCGGTTGTGTGTCTGCCCGGGCTTACCCGCGCGAGCATCGATTTTCATCCGCTCGCTTATGCGCTGGCGCACCGCCCCGAGCGTCCGCGCCGCGTCCTTGCGCTCGATTTCCGCGGGCGCGGCCTTTCCGATTACGACCCCAACCCGGCCAATTACGTGATCCCCGTTGAGCTCGACGACGTGCTGTCGGTGCTCACCGCATGCGCGGCCGAACCCGCGGTGTTCGTCGGCACCTCGCGTGGCGGCATAGTGACGATGGCGCTGGGCACCGTGCGGCCGACCGCGATCGCCGGTGCCGTCCTCAACGATATTGGTCCGGTGATCGACATGCCCGGCCTGCTGCGGATCAAGGACTATGTCGGCAAGCTGCCGAAACCGCAAAATTTCACCGAAGGTGCAGAGATCATCCACAACCTGTTCGCGTTGCAGTTCCCCAAATTCGTTGAGAGGGACTGGATTGCCGCCGCGCGCCGCACCTGGCGCGAGGAGAACGGCAAGCTCGTGCTCACCTATGATCCGGCGCTTGCGGACACACTTGCCAGTGTTGATGAGAACACCCCGCTGCCGGAAATGTGGCCGCAGTTCGAGTCGCTCGGCCATGTGCCGATGCTAGTGATCCGCGGCGCGCTCTCCGATATTCTGTCGCCGGCGACGGTTGCCGAGATGCGGGCGCGGCGGCAGCAACAACTCGACGTGCTGGAAGTGCCGGACCAAGGCCACGCGCCGCTTCTGATCGAGCCTGATGTAATCGCCCACATCGCGGCCTTCATCGACAAGTGTGATGCTGGGCGTTGACCGACGCGCGGGGTGTCTTATGGCGGGCGCTCCATCGATATTGACCAAGGTGATTTGCTGGCCGGTAAGCCATGAGTGAACTCGTTCGCAACAACACGTCGCGCTCGCGCTTCGAGCTTGATCTCGGCGGCGGCGAGGTGGCGTTTGCACAATACCGCCTCCACGACGGGATCATGACCTTTACGCACACCGAAGTGCCGTGGCGCGGGCAGCAGCGCGGCACCGGTTCACGGCTCGTTCAGGGGGCGCTCGAATTGGCGCGAGCGCAGAATGTGAAGGTCGTGGCGCGCTGCTCGTTCGTGGCGGGTTTTCTCGCCAAGCATCCTGAATTCAGCGACCTCGTCGCTTAGTCTAAAAGGCCGGAGAAGCCACGTATGCCCTGAAGGTCCAGCAAAACAAGATCGACATCGTCGCTTCGGTCGAAAAGATCGACGAGTTCCTTCAGGGTGCCGGTTTCTGCGATGTCATCTCGGTCGAACAGCCCGACAAGGGCCTCACGCAACGCCTCGCGAAATAGCGGATGGTCGTCGGCAATAACGCCCCGAT
>CAZTTL010000508.1:0-1579 GCA_964616635.1 uncultured Rhodoplanes sp.
CCACGGCTGTGGCCCCGGTCGTCCCCCACGGGTTGACCAAAGCGCGCGGCATCCCTATTTTCCGCATCCAATCAAGAGCTGGCCAACAGCACATGGCCGCCCATCACCAGAAATCCGAGGTCAGGCCATGAAAGTTCGCAACTCGTTGAAGTCCCTGCGCGGGCGCCACCGCAACAACCGCATCATCCGTCGCAAGGGCCGCGTTTTCGTCATCAACAAGACGCAGCGCCGCTATAAGGCGCGCCAGGGCTGATTCGCGGCAGCGGTTGCCGGAATGGATCGGCACCGACGTAGCACCCAATCACCGCGGTGTGACGAAAGGCTAAATCGCCGCCTCTTGCAGCGCACCGGCGTGCGGCTAGACTATTCAATATGAGCATGCGCGCCCCTCGTGCACCTGTGATCGCTGCCCTGGTTTTGGCTGCCGGAGTCGTGGCAGGCGGCGCGGTCGATCGCGCTTGGGCCCAACAACAGCAGCCCAAGTCGGGGACCTGGGCACAGCCGCCGGCGGGGGCTCACCGGCTGCATCGCGCTGCCCCGCTTCATGACCTCGCCTTCCTGTTCGGTGCGCTCAAGGCGGCGCCGGACGACGCGAGCGCCGAGGCGATCGAGAACCGCATCTGGGTGCAGTGGCTGGCGTCCGGCAGCGACACCGTCAACCTGCTGATGGTGCGGGTGAAGAACCTGATCGAGAAGAAAAACCTCGATCTCGCCGTGCGCATGCTCGACGCCATTATCGAGATCAGGCCGCAATATGCCGAAGCCTGGAACCGGCGCGCGACGGTTTTTTACCTGAAAAAGGACTACGGCAGCGCGCTTGCCGACCTGCGGCAGGTGCTGCGGCGCGAGCCGCGTCACTTCGGGGCGCTCTCCGGCCTCGGCACCATCATGCAAGATATCGGCGACGACAAACACGCGCTCGAGGCGTTCCGGGCTGCACTCGACGTTTATCCCCGCCTCAAGGGCGTCGGCGACAAGGTCAAGACCTTGAGCGAGAAGGTCGAAGGCCGGCCGATCTGATTTGGCTGCAGGCTTGCTTGCCGCGCGCCCGCTTCACCTTGGCGGCGGCGCCGCCGATCGCCCGTTCTTCCCGTCACCGGATTCCTTGCCCAGATTGATGATCTCGATGCGGTTGTTTTCGCGCGCCAGCGGATCAGCCTTGTTCTTGAGCTTCTCCGACCCGTAGCCGACCGTCACCAGACGGTCGTCGGCAATGCCGAACCTGTCGCGCAGAAAGGCCTTCACCGCAGCGGCGCGCTGCTCCGACAGAGCTTGGCTGAGGTCTGCGCTCGCGCTGGCATCGGTGTGCGCGGCGATGAGATAGACATTTCCCTTCAAGTTTTCGCTCGTGAGCGCTCTCCCGAGCTTCAACAATTCTGCTGCCGTTTCCGGTGTTATGTCGGCGGATTGATCCTCGAAAGCAAGTTCGAGGTCGATGCTCGGCTGGCTTCTCGCAATGATATCCGCAGTCCCGCCATCGAGGAATTTCTTGCGGACGGCGTCGGAGACGGTGGGCTGGTCGAAGGCGAGTTCAAGCGTTCCGGCCGTGGCGGTTGAGGCGGTTGAGGCGGTTGAGGCG
>CAZTTL010000509.1:0-1543 GCA_964616635.1 uncultured Rhodoplanes sp.
GCCGGCCGGGGGCCGCGGCGCGGTCTCCGGCCGGTCACGGCGACGTGGCGGGGATCATCGCGCGCCTTGTGTAACAGCGCTCGCCCGGTGGGCACGTAACAACGGGGCGGGTGCCGCGAAATAGATGTAGAGCGCCGTAAAGGGCGCCCCGGCGAAGGCGCCAGGAGCACCGTCATGACCGACATCACGGCTTCCCGACCCGATCGCGCGAGCGCCGGTAGCACCGATGCGGCGATTCATCCCGTCTGGGTGCGGGTCACCCACTGGATCAATGTGTTGGCCATGCTGATCATGATCGGCTCGGGCTGGCGCATCTACGACGAGTCGCCGCTGTTTCCCTTCGTTATTCCGTTCGAAATCACGCTCGGTCACGAATTCCCGGGCGCATTGCTTTGGCATTTTGCAGCGATGTGGCTGCTGGCCGTGAACGGTATCATTTATGTGACGCTTGGCATTCTCACTGGGCGCTTTCGGCGCAAATATTTTCCCATCCGGCCGCGCGAGGTCGTGGCCGATTTCGGCGCCGCGCTGCGCGGGCGCCTCTCCCATGATGATCTCACCGTCTACAACGCGGTGCAGAAGCTGTCTTATGTCGGCGTGATCGTCGCCAGTGTCGTCGTCATCCTCTCCGGCCTTTCGATCTGGAAGCCGGTGCAATTCCAGGAATTGACTGCGGTTTTCGGCGGCTACGACGCGGCGCGCTACGTGCACTTCTTTGCGATGGCGGCGATTGTCGGCTTCCTCGTTGTTCATATCGCGCTTGCGGCCCTGGTGCCGAAAAGCCTGCGGGCGATGCTCCGCGGGCGCTGAGACAACGCGAAGGAGAGCGTCATGGCGCGCAACAGCAAACCGATCGCCGGCGTCGATGCGAAGTATCTGGTCAAAGAGGCCGGGCAGCTTCTGCCGGAATCATCGCGGCGTGTTTTCCTGCGCGGGGCGGCGAGCGTCGGCGCCGTCGCGCTGCTCAGTGGCTGCGACATCGTCGACAGCGCGAGCGCGGAGAACGCGCTCCGCGTCGTCTCCCGGTTCAATGACCGCGTGCAGGCCTTCATCTTCGGCAAGGACAAGCTTGCACCGACCTATCCGGACAGCGCGATCACGCGGCCGTTTCCGTTCAATGCTTATTACCCCCTGGATGAGGCGCCGAAGGTCGAGGCGGCCGATTACGCGCTCGCGGTGGGCGGATTGGTCGATAACAAGAAACCGTGGACGCTCGATGAGCTTTACGCCTTGCCGCAGGAGAAACAGGTCACCCGCCATGTCTGCGTCCAGGGCTGGAGCGCGATCGGAAGCTGGACCGGCTGCCCGCTGCGCGAGTTCCTGCGCCGCATCGGCGCCGACACGCGGGCGAAATATGTCTGGTTCCGCTGCGCCGAGGGCTACACGACCACCATCGACATGCCGACCGCGCTGCATCCGCAGACGCAGATGACCTTCAAATTCGAGAACGACATCCTGCCGCGCGCCTACGGCTTCCCGATGAAAATTCGCATGCCGACCAAGCTCGGCTTCAAGAATCCGAAATACGTGATCGCGATGGAGG
>CAZTTL010000510.1:0-1543 GCA_964616635.1 uncultured Rhodoplanes sp.
TCGCGCGCCGGATCGCTTCCAGCCGCCGGACATGCGTCGCCGCGAAAGTTTCGCTCGCGGTGGGGTCATGCCGCAGGTGAACGTCGATACTGTACCGCCCCTCGTTGGCGGCGGCGACCTCGGCAATGGTCCTGTCCACTTGGCGCGGTTCTGTCGAGCGATTGGACAGACGGACGACGCTGCCGATCGGGAAGCTTTCCTCTGCCACGCCGATATCGGCGTAATGGCTGTGGCCGTCGATGCCGTCGATAACCAGATAGCGCCGGTCGCCATCCTCGTCGGCGAGTCCGCGCGCGACGGCGCGACCGACGATGGGAGCGGCATCCCGGTCGTGGATCGTGTAAAGCTGCGGCGACCGCTCCAGCTTGGCCTCGGCCATCGCCCGGTGCATTGCCTTGATGATGTCGCCGCGCTCGCCCATCGTCCGCAGCACGTTTTCCGCGTCGGGCGACAGCGACCAGCGGAGCGGTCCTTCCGGCGTCGCAAGCTGCATGCGTTCGAGCTGCTGCGCTCGCGCGACCAGCAACTGGCGATGAGTGCGCTCGAAGTCGGTGCCGGCGTCACCCATGCGCAGGTCGATCACGCCCTGCTCGGCGCGGCCGATCAGCGTCCGATCGAGGCGGGTCAGGCGTTCGGCCTCGACTTCGTGCTCCAACTGCCGCTGCACTTCCTGCTCGGTTTGAGGACCGAGATCGCGGGTCAGCACCTCGCCCGCCCGGTATCGGATGCCGTAGGAAAGATAGTCGCCGGCGATGTTGAGGATTTTCCCGTCCTCGGTGACGCCGCGCACGACGACATGGACGTGAGGATGGCCGGTGTCGTGATGATCGACGGCCACCCAATCGAGCGTGGTGCCAAGATCGGATTCCATCTGCGCCATGACATCGCGCGTGAACGGCTTCAGGTCTTCGTAGACCGCACCGTCCTCCGGCGAGAGGATGATCCGGAACTGATGGCGGTCCTCCAGCCCACGTTCGATGAATGCGTCGCGGCCCGCCTCCTCGGTGAAGGTCGAATAGAGCCGGCCCGGTTCGCCCTCGCGGCTGACGCCCTCGCGCTCCAGGTAGCGCAGATGGGCCTGCACTCCGCCGGCCTTTCCGTTTGCCTTCACGATTCGGACCTTCACCGTCACCCGACGGGGCCGTATGCGCGTGCCGGATTGTCGATCGAACGACCAGCCCGAACCACGCGGGAAGCCAGCGGCGATCTTCGCCCCTCGGCCGCGTGCGTTGAACCGGCCCGGCGATGATGACGGCGCCGGCTGTGCCGGAACGCGGGGCAGCGCGCTCGGCAGCCGGCGCGGATTGCCGCCGGCACGGGCGACGCGACCCGTCAGCGCCGTGCGTAGCGTCGTCGGGGTGTGAGCCTTGTCACGGCGCGAGCGCCCCAGCCGCGGCTCGAATCGGTCCTCGTCCTCTACCATAATCGTCGAAATTGGGCGGTTAGTCGGACGCCGGCAAGTATCTCCCTCGTAGAACATTGAACTGGCGGGAGAAAAGAAGGGTGCTAAAGCAAACAGTCTCCCCAATTACAGAGAGGGAGC
>CAZTTL010000511.1:0-1535 GCA_964616635.1 uncultured Rhodoplanes sp.
CGTATAGCCCTTGGAGGTCGGGGGCTCGCCCGCCGACAAGCCGATCTCGCGCTGCGCCACGGCAAAGCGGGTGACCGAATCCATCAGCACCAGCACGCTCTTGCCGGCGTCGCGAAACCATTCGGCGATTGTCAGGGTGAGATAGGCGGCCTGGCGCCGCATCAACGCCGGCTCGTCGGAGGTCGACACCACCACGACCGAACGGGCAAGGCCCGTCTCGCCGAGATCGTCCTGCAAAAATTCCTTCACCTCGCGTCCGCGCTCGCCGATCAATCCAACGACCGAAATATCGGCAGCGACATTGCGCGCCAGCATCGACAGCAGCACCGACTTGCCGACACCGGAGCCGGCAAAAATGCCCAGGCGCTGGCCGCTGCAGCAGGTGAGGAACGTATTGAGTGCGCGCACGCCGAGGTCCAGCGGCGCGCCAACCCGGCGGCGGGCATGAGCGGGCGGCGGCGGGTTGCGATAGGGATAAGGTGAAGGACCGAGCGGCAGCGGACCCTTGCCGTCGATCGGCTCACCCAGGGCGTTGACGACGCGGCCGAGCCAGCCGGTGGCAGGCCGCACCGCCGCTTCCGCAGAGGTGACGACCGCGCGGCATCCGCGCCGCACGCCCTCGAGCCCCGCAAACGGCATCAACAACGCATGTTTGCCGGAAAATCCCACCACTTCGCAGGGAATGGCGCGGTCCGCCGTCTCGATATTGATGCGCGCACCGACCGACATGGCGTGGAGCGGGCCGGCGACCTCAACCATCAACCCTCGCACGCCAACGGTTCTACCGTAGGTTTGATTCGGCTCGAGAGCGGTGATCTCCTGCGCGAGCGCTTTCATGGCGAAGATGTCTCCAATTTGCCACACACGGCCTAAGCGTCGGAAACCAAAGCTAAACCTTTAACGTCGTGTTTACCCGCCGCGTTAATCATTGACACACCGTCCTTGGGAAATGAGGGGCCGACTCACTTAACGGGAAAAGTGAGTCATTTTACCGGTTAACGTCGGTTCCTCAAGTGAGACGTGAGCGGTCAAGTGAATAAAAAACTAAACCAGTGCAATGTCTTATGGTGGATCGGAGAAAACGTTCCGGACCGACCTTGCGCACCGGAATCACGTTTTGTTAAGGATCATCCGTTAACGTTTCGAATCAGTTGGAGCCCAAGGCGTATGGCAAGGCCGCCTTCTCGGATGGTCACCCTTAATCCGACGCAGCATGGAAGGGGACTGGCATGCGCGTTCTACTGATCGAAGACGACAGCGCAACGGCACAATCCATTGAGCTGATGCTGAAGTCGGAAAGCTTTAACGTCTACACCACGGACTTGGGCGAAGAAGGTATTGATCTCGGGAAACTCTACGACTACGACATCATTCTTCTTGATCTGAACTTGCCCGACATGTCCGGCTTCGAGGTGCTGCGCTCGCTACGCGTGTCGATGGTCAAGACGCCGATCCTCATTCTGTCGGGTCTCGCGGGCATCGAGGTCAAGGTCAAAGGCCTCGGCTTCGGCGCCGACGATTACATGACCAAGCCG
>CAZTTL010000512.1:0-1529 GCA_964616635.1 uncultured Rhodoplanes sp.
TAGTCTTACTGAGTCAGTAAGCCGCAGTGGGATCGGCTTAAGAATCAACTATTTGGCGGCGGTCGTGCTTCGGCGAGGGGAGGCCGAGATGAGCCGCTGGATTTCGGATAATAGCGAATCGCGATTTGCGGCATATGTGGATGGGATCGTGAGCGTGATCGGCCACGCGGATCGCGGCGGACCGCTTCGCGACTATTGCACCGGCCTGATGATGCCGTGCGAGCGCAAGAGCGTTGAGCCGATGGCGGCGGTCACGGCTCCCGCGCGGACGGCTGCGCAACATCAATCGCTGCTGCATTTCGTTGGTCAGGCGACATGGTCGGACGAGACCGTGCTGGCCAAGGTGGGCGCGATGGTGCTGCCGGCGATCGAGCGTCGCGGCCCGATCGAGGCGTGGATCATCGACGACACGGGCTTTCCGAAGCAGGGACGGCACTCGGTCGGCGTGGCGCGGCAGTATTGCGGCCAGCTCGGCAAGCAGGACAACTGCCAAGTCGCCGTGTCGTTGTCGCTCGCCAATCATCAAGCGAGCCTGCCGGTGGCCTATCGGCTGTATCTGCCGGAAGACTGGGCGGCGGATCGCGATCGACGACACAAGGCGAAAGTGCCCGAGGAGATTTCTTTCAAGACCAAGCCGGAGATCGCGCTCGCGCAGATTCGTGCAGCCTGTGAGGCCGGGCTTCCGCGCGGCGTGGTGTTGATGGATGCGGGCTACGGCTGCAACACGCGCTTGCGAACGGAGGTCGATGCCCTCGGCCTGAGCTATGTGGCCGGCATCCTGCCCAACACGTCGGTGTGGGCGCCGGGGACGCAGCCATTGCCGCCGAAGCCGTGGTCGGGGCGTGGACGACCGGCGAAGCTCATCGGCCGCGACGATGCGCATCGACCCGTCTCGGTCGAGAAGCTCGCGCTCGGTTTGCCCAAACGCGCCTGGCGCACGATCAAGTGGCGGGAGGGCACGGCTGATTGGCTGTCGTCGCGATTTGCCCGCGTGCGTGTCCGCGTCGCGCATCGCGACTATCAGCTCACTGCCAGCCGGCCGGAAGAATGGCTGTTGATCGAGTGGCCCGAGGACGAGAAGAAGCCGACCAAATACTGGCTTTCGACGCTTCCCGAAGATATCGCCTTCCGACGTCTGGTCGACCTGACCAAGCTGCGCTGGAGAATCGAACGCGACTATCAGGAGCTCAAACAGGAGGTCGGGCTCGGGCATTTCGAAGGACGCGGATGGCGCGGCTTCCACCACCACGGCACGCTGTGCATTGCCGCCTACGGGTTCCTGGTCTCCGAGAGGGAGACAATTCCCCCCTCGGGACCTCGTTCCGCCCCGCTCTTCAAAGAACCTCCCGTTTCCGACGGTTACCGACCCAGAGGCTCCGCCGCTGCGACCCGAACGGCACATCCCGAACTCCATCGCAACAATGCGCCGACGCCTCGTCGTGGCTCTCGTCAGCAGACTGTCACGATGCCCTTGCTGCGCCGCGCCGATCGCAAAACGATCACGACCGAAAAATTTGTGATGCAGTAAG
>CAZTTL010000513.1:0-1522 GCA_964616635.1 uncultured Rhodoplanes sp.
CGCCCAAGGTCGGCATCGACAACAAGCCGGGCGATTTCGAATACGTGAAGATCGCCGCTTAGATCGTTCTCTACCCTCTCCCTTGCGGGAGAGGGTGCCCGAGCAAAGCGAGGGCGGGTGAGGGGTAACAGCGCCTCTCGCCACCCCCTCCCCCGGCTCAAGCTCGCAATGCTCGCTTTCGCCACCCTCTCCCACGAGGGGAGAGGGAAGAGACGCTGCTTTGCCGATGAGGCTCGTCATGGACGCCACCACCGCCCCGCCGCAGACCGAGTTGCGCAAGCAGCACCTGATCGACCCGGAGATCTGCATTCGCTGCAATACCTGCGAGGAGACCTGCCCGGTCGATGCGGTGACGCATGGCGAGGACAACTATGTTGTCGATGCTGAGAAATGCAATTTCTGCCTCGACTGCATCCAGCCCTGCCCGACCGGCGCGATCGACAATTGGCGCATCGTGCTGAAGGCCTATCCGCTCGACGACCAGCTCGGCTGGAGCGAGCTGCCGCCGCAGGAGGATATCTCGGTCGCGCCCAGCAACGGCTCGACCGAGGCGCTCGACCAGGAGGTCGACGCGCTGCTGGCGGAAGCCCATGCCGGCGTCGGCGGTTTGAGCCAGCCGCCGGCGAGCGCGGCGAAACCCGGCGTCAATCTCTACAGCCGCTCGAAGCCGGCAATCGCGACCGTGAAGGGCAATTACCGCCTCACCGCAACCGACGCCGAGAGCGACGTGCGCCATATCATTCTCGACTTCGGCGACACGCCATTCCCTGTGCTCGAAGGCCAGAGCATCGGCATTGTCCCGCCGGGCGTCGACGCCGAGGGCAAGCCGCATCACGTCCGGCTCTATTCGGTCGCGAGCGCGCGCGATGGCGAGAAGCCGCACACCAACAATCTCGCGCTCACCGTCAAGCGCACCCCGGGCCTGTGCTCAAACTATATCTGCAATCTCAAAAAGGGCGACAAGGTCGAGGTCACCGGCCCGTTCGGCGCCACCTTCCTGATGCCGAATGATCCGGAAGCCAACATCATCATGATCTGCACCGGCACCGGATCGGCGCCGTTCCGCGGCTTTACCGAGCGGCGGCGGCGCGCCATGCCGGATGCGCCGGGCCGCATGGTTCTGTTTTTCGGGGCGCGACGGCCGGAGGAGCTGCCTTATTTCGGTCCACTGCAGAAAGTGCCGGACCGGCTGCTTGCGAAATACTTCGCCTATTCCCGCGTGCCGGGTGAGAAGAAGACCTATGTCCAGGACCGCATGCGCGAGAAGGCCGAAGAGCTCACCGCGCTGGTGCGCTCAGACAAGACGCACATCTATGTCTGCGGCCTGAAGTCGATGGAGATCGGCGTCGAAGAAGCATTTGCCGCGATGTGCAGCGCCGCCCATATCGACTGGACGAGCCTGCGCGCGGCGATGCGCGCCACCGGCCGCTATCACATCGAGACATATTGAGGCGGTCCGCGCCCTCTAGAGCGAAATCCGACCTGACGGAATCGCATTTCGCTCTATTTCTCATTGAGTGAT